>JBKHDD010000321.1:0-2538 GCA_046541515.1 Desulfococcaceae bacterium | reverse complement strand
GTTGAGCACCAGCATCAGGATTTTGATGCCGCCCTTGGGATATTGCCGCAGGAAATACAAAATGTCGGCCCGGTGAATTCGAATCACCCGGCAGGCTTCCGCCGCCATGATCGTCGCCGTCCGCTTTTCGCTCATGAAAATGGCCGCCTCCCCGAACACCTCCCCCGGATGAATGGTGCAGATGAAGACCTCGCTTTCCAGGTCCCGCACCGAAACGTCCACGCTTCCGGAAAGCACCGCGAACAGATATTCGCTCATGTCTCCCTGCTGGACGATGGTTTCGCCCAGCCGAAAGGGGAGCACTTCCGCCTCGCTCAACAGAAGCTTCAGTTCCGGTTCGGAAAGATATTTGAACAGTTTGATCTGGCGAATCGCGCCCATGTGGGCCGATGCCTTTTCGGTTTGCGGCATGGAAATTCCGTTCCGGCGGCCCGGATTAGGCCGGCTTTTCGAAGGGTTCGTTGGCGTTTTCCCGGTAGCGGATGGCGTGGCCGAACAGATAGGTGAAGATCGGCACGCCCAGGATCAGGCCCCAGAAGTGAAACAGCTTTCCGCTGACGGTCAGGATCATCAGCACCATGACCGGGTTGATCCGCATACGGGAACCGTAGATCTTGGGATTCAGGATGTAGCCTTCGATGACGTGGACGATCGTAATCAGGAGGATGGCCAACATCATTCGTTCCAGGCCGTCCGGCATCTGTAGCGCCACCAGGCAAATGGGCACGGAGCTGATGAACACCCCGACCACCGGGATGAAGCTGGAGAAAAAAACGATGACCGAGAGAAAGGCCACCTTGGAGCCCAGGCCCAGCAGGTAGATGCCGGCCGCGGTCAGCAGCGTGTTCAGCAGGGCGATGAAGAACTGGGCCTCCAAGGCTTGGCCCAGCACATGGGAAAAATCCCGGATCGTGTTGGCCACTTCGTCGTAGATGAAGTGTAGCCGAGTGTTGCGCAGATCCCGAAGGCTGGCGGCCAGCCGGGGCATGTCCAAGACGATCAAAAAGGAAAACAGCAAAGAGAGCAGAAAGGCGGAAGCGATGGAGGCGAATCGCCCCCCGATGCTGCCCACCAGGGAAAGCGCCTGGTCGATGTTCCGGAAGCCCTCGGCCTTTTCTCCGAATCCGGCCAGCTCCTGCAAAAATCCCCAGGTGGGGGAGCGCGAAGGAAAAATTTTTCGAGATTCCTCCTCCGGTTTCGAATCGGTTTCCGGCGACGCCGTCGATTGTTCCGACTCCAGTTCCGGGATGGCCCGTCGCAGCCAGGTGCGGGAATGGGCCAGATCCAGCAACACTTCGTCCACCTTCTTCACGTAGGTGGAAAATTGGCGAACGAAACTTTCGGCCTGACGCTGTACGTTGGGAAATACGAAAAGGCCCACGGTGGTCAGCAGGCCAAGGAAAAGCGCGCCCACGATGGCCACCCGCAAGGGCCGGAGAGGGATCGCGCCGCGGAGCTGGTATACCCCGGTGGACTGGATGTAGGCAAAAACGAAGGTGAGGAACACCATTAAAAAAAAGGACCGCAGCAGGTAGATCAGTCCCGCCAAAAGCCCCCAGACGGTCAGTCGGGTCGCCAGGGGAAAAATCCGGTCCCACGGGGCGGGCAGCGCCAGCGGTTTTTCAGGGGTGCTCATTTGGCTTCACTCCTCCCTTGGCGGTTTCCCACAGGACCTCCCGAAGAATGTGGGCGCCCTGCGCGTCGCGGTGCTTTCCTTCCATCAACACGTCCCGGGGCGCGATTTCCTCGCCGTAAAAGGCGAGGTTGGCCCCGGTATCCAGGCTGACCACCTTGCCGTTCAGGGTCGCCCCCATAAACAGGCCTTCCACGCTGGAGAAAAAATAGATATCCGGCGAGGCGGAAGCCGTGGAGACCTCCGTGGCGGCCAGGGCGTCTCCCGCCGCCAAGGTGGCGTCCGCGCCCAGCATGAAGTCCTTTCCCATCGTCCCGGCCACGGCGTCTTCATCCATCAGCACCAGAATCAGGGTGACCCGTTGCACCCCCAGTTGCAGACCCACGCTTGCGCCGCCCATGGCGAAGAAGACCGGGGCGCTCCATTCCCCGTCCGGCAGGCGAGCCGCCATGACCCCGTTTCCGCCTTCCGCGCCAAACAGGAGGCCCGCCTTGATCACGCGCGGAAACACCATGACCCCTTTGGCCTTGTCCAGCAGGTAGTCCAAAGATCGGTTTTCCGGCGAGGAGCGGAGGGCGCGCAGGGCGCCGGCCGAAGCGTTCAAGAGGCGCAATTCCTCCCGGGGAGGCGTGATTTCCGTCCCGGAAAGGGCGGCCGACGGGACCATCGGGACCAAGAGAATCAGCGAGATGGCCAGGAAGCGAATGGAAAAACGGATAGGAGGCATGGGAAGATTCCAGAGACGAAATCGGGTTGCCAAGGCCGTCGCCGGGGGCGAAGGGCCGGTGTTTCAGCCGATGTTCCAAAGGTCCGCAAACCACGGTTTCCCTGAGAGACCTGGACCGAAGCGGGTTTTTTCGCAAAACTAAAAATCGGGAAGATTCAGGTTTTCGCGAATCGGTTCG
>JBKHDD010000320.1:0-2823 GCA_046541515.1 Desulfococcaceae bacterium | reverse complement strand
CCCGAAAAAGCCCGCTAAAGCGGGCTCCCCATTTCTTTTCAATTCCACGGAGGCGAGCGCCCTTTAGGGTGCTTTTCAGGGATGAGCCAGGGGATTCATCCCCTGGCGGCGAGAACCGATGTCCCGGAGGGTTCGCCGAAATCCGAAAAGACCGGCAAGCCAGCAAGAAAGGATAACGGTTTTTCCAATCCGGCTTCGGTGGTAGGGTGGGAAAGAAAACCCAAGGACCTCGTTTCAACCGTCCATATCTTGACAAATGGAAAGCAACGCTCCATGTCCGAGAACGAATCCCACCCGCCCACCGGCCTCCCCTTCCCCGTTCGCGCCCAGGAGCCCCCCGCCGACGCGGCCGCCCGGAGAAATCTGTCCATCCGGATGGACTGCGGCGGCAGGGGCATGTGCGGCCAGTGCCGGATTTTCTTTCCGCCGGACGCCGAGGTTTCCCCGCCCACAGACGCCGAGCGCCGGCGCCTTCCCGACGAAGCCCGGCGGAAGGGCGCTCGCCTCGCCTGCCAGGTCGCGGTCCACGCCGACACCGCGGCCATTCTGCCCCCGGCTTCCCGAATCGTGGCCGAGGCCCTGGGCAAGGACGGCCCCCTCGCCCCGGTGGAACCCGCGCCGCTCGTCCAGCGCATCTTCATCGCCGCCGCCGATCGAGCGCTTCCAACGGATCGCCCCGGCCTCGCCCTCGCCGACGAACTGGCCCGCCGGGCCGAATCGGCAACCGGCCGTCCCGTCCAGTTTCGGGACCGCGAACTCCTCCGCGCCCTCAGCCGGGAAACCGCGCCCGTCGGCGACGCCACCTTGGTTCATCACGACGAACGCGGCGTCACCGCAATCCTCCCCGGCCATCGCCGACGAAGTCTCGGCCTCGCCGTGGACGTGGGCACCACCACCCTGGCCGCCTATCTCTGCGACCTGACCACGGGCGTCACTCTGGCCGGAGCCTCCACGATCAACCCCCAGGGAGAGGCAGGCGAAGACGTCATCAGCCGGATCGCCTTCTGCGACGCCGAACCCGACGGGCTGGAACGGCTCCGGGATCGGGTCGTCTCCGGCATCAACCGCCTCGTCGCCGACTGCCTCGCCGTGGCCCAGGCGGACGTCTCGGACATCGACGAAGCCGTTCTTGCCGGCAACACCACCATGCAACACATCCTCGCCGGCCTCTCGCCCCATGGCCTGGGAACCGCGCCCTACGCCCCGGCCGTCGGGCGCTTTCCGGACCTGCCCGCTGCCGAACTTGGCCTGGACCTTTCTCCCTCCGCCAACGTCCACCTGTTTCCCGCCGTCTCCGGCTTCGTGGGCGGCGACACCCTGGCCGCCTTGCTGGCGGAGGAAATGGACGACCGGGAGCGGAACACCCTGCTGGTGGACATCGGCACCAACGGCGAGCTGGTGCTGGGCCGCCGCGACCTTCTCTGGGCCACGAGCTGCGCCACCGGCCCGGCGCTGGAAGGCATGCAGATGGCCCACGGCATGCGGGCCGGTTCCGGAGCCATCGACCGGGTCGCCCTTGGGCCGAACAACGCTTTGGAATGGCGGGTCGTCGGAACGGGCCGCCCGCTGGGGCTGTGCGGATCGGCCTACATCGACGCCGCCGCCGCCCTGCGCCAGGCCGGCGGATTGCTTCCGAACGGCCGGTTCAACCCCGATTTTCCCGGCGTCGCGGCGGACGACCGGGGCATCGGTCGACGCTTCGTCCTGGTACCGGCTTCCGAAAGCGGCGCCGGCCAGGAGATCGCCATCACCCTGCGGGACATCCGACAGCTTCAGCTCGCCAAGGCGGCCCTGGCCGCGGGGGTCGATTTTCTCATGGAAAAAATCGGCGTTGCGGACGGCTTCGACACCGTGCTCACCGGCTCCTTCGGGGCCCGGTTCAACTGGCAAAGCGCCGTCGCCATCGGCATGTTGCCGCCGGCCGTGCTTTCGGGAACGGTTACGCCCAAAATGAACTTGGCCGGGGTCGGCGCGGTCATGGCCCTGGTCAACCGCCGCCACCGCGCCCATGTGGATCGGCTTTACGCCAAAACCCGCTTCGTGGAAATGGCCATGGACCCTCGATTCGCCGAAATCTTCGCCCGGGCCACCGCCTTCCCCGACCCGCCGGTCGGCGTTGACCCCGATTGGTAGCGCCCATGCCCGTTCTTTCCGACATCGCCGTATCCGTCGCCCCCGAGGAGATCCAACGCGCTCTATCCAGGGGCAAGCGAGATCGCGGATGGTTTCGCGGCAAAATCGCCGGGGCCATCGAGGAAGCCATCCCGCTATTGCGAACGCGCGTCGCCTTTGAGTGGGCCGACGTCGTCTCCGTCAAAAAGGAAACCGTTCAAATCCGTTTTGACAACGGCCCGGAAACCCGGCTGGAGATCGGCCCCAACGTCCACCTGCTCCACGCCGCCCGCCGGGCCCTGGCCTTCGTTTCCACGGTGGGCCATTTGTTGGAGCAATCCATTCAGGCCAAAAACGAATCCGGCGACCTTCTCGGCGGCCACCTGCTGGACTGCGTCGGCGTGGTGGCCCTCTCCAAAGTTTCCGAATCCGCCAACGCCATGGCCGAGTCCGCCGCCAAGAGAAGGAGCTGGGGCGTGGGCCCGCGGCTCGGCCCCGGCGCACTGGCGGGATGGGATACCGTCCGACAGCGCGAACTTTGCGATTTTCTCCCCCTGGCCCGGGCAGGCCTCGCCCTTGCGGAAAGCGGCTTGCTCCGTCCGTTCAAATCCGCTTCGGGGCTGATCCCCATCGGTCCGGATTACCCCGAAACCGCCGTCGGTTCCGTCTGCGACCTCTGCCGGTTGTCCGGCGCCTGCTGGCGGCGGCGCT
>JBKHDD010000319.1:0-2905 GCA_046541515.1 Desulfococcaceae bacterium | reverse complement strand
AGTCCGCCCGGCGCGGCCGGCGGGATTTGGACCGGTTGCCGGAGGCGGCCCGGGCCATTTCGTTCCCGTGGGACTTGGGCCGTCGGCCGCCGGGCTTGGCGGTGGCGGGGCGGGGTTTTGCCGAACCCGACGGCCCGGAACCGGCGGCTTTCGCGGGACGACCGGCACGAACCACCTTTGCGGGACGGTTGCGGCCCGAATTCTCCCGGGGCGGCCGGGCAAATTCATGGTTGCCCCGGAAGGGCGCGCCATAGTCAAACCCCGGCAGGGTGCGCCGTTCGGTCCGAACGCCCAACATCCGATCGATGGCGTTCACCATGCCCCGGTCCTCGTCGGTCACCAGGGTAAAGGCGTCGCCTTCGCGGCTGGCCCGGCCGGTGCGGCCGATCCGGTGGATGTAGGCCTCCGGGGTGGACGGCACGTCGTAGTTGATGACGTGGGACACCCGGGAGACGTCGATGCCCCGGGCCGCGATGTCGGTGGCCACCAGAATCTGAAATTCCCCGGTGCGGAAGCCGTCCAGCGCCGCCTGGCGCTTGTTCTGGGAAAGATTGCCCTGAAGCGAGGCGGCCCGGTATCCCTTCCGGGACAACTGCTCGCCCAGCCGCTTGGCCCGATGCTTGGTTCGGGTGAACACCAGCACCGAATGGGTGTCGGTGTTTTGCAGCAGCTCCAGCAGCAACGGCGTTTTCAGATGATGGGACACCGGATAGAGGCCGTGACGAACCGTCTCGGCCGGGGCCACGTTGCCCGCCTCCACCGTCACCGGGTCGCGCAGCACTTCGCCCGACAGCTTCCGGATTTCCGTCGGCATGGTGGCCGAAAACAGCAGATTCTGCCGTTTGGGCGGCAGGGTCTTCAAAATCCGCCGGATGTCGGGCAAAAAGCCCATGTCGAACATCTGGTCGGCCTCGTCCAGCACCAGCGTATCCACCCGGGACAGGTCCACGGTTTTTTGCTGAATATGGTCCAGCAGACGGCCCGGGCAGGCCACGACGATTTCCACGCCGCGCTTCAATTTCTGCTTCTGGGGATTGATGCCCACGCCGCCGTAAATGGACAATGTCCGCAGGCGGGCTTTGGAGCCCAGGGTGTCGAAATCGCGTCGAATCTGTTCGGCCAGCTCTCGGGTGGGGGCAAGGATCAGGGCGCGTACGTGGCCCCGTCCGCCATCCATCAGCCGGTGCAGGATGGGCAGCGCGAACGCGGCGGTTTTGCCGGTGCCGGTCTGCGCCAGACCCATGACGTCCTTGCCTTCCATAACGGAGGGGATCGCCTGCTTCTGGATGGGGGTCGGGGTCGAAAAACCCGCCGTCGCGACGCCGGCCGCGACATGGGGATGAAACTGAAATCCGTCGAAATTCATCAAACCTTCTTTCTTGCGCCCATAAAAAAAGCCCCGAAACCATTCCGGAGCTGACGATTTGGACGCTGTCGTGTTTTCCAGGAACTACGGTTGCAACGAATTTGAGATAGTACACAGCCGCGCAGAAGATGTCAAGAAAATCGCAAAAATTTTCTCGGCCCGTCCCCTCCGGCCCAAGGTTGGCGGCGGCCATGCCTTCCCGGGGATCGAATCCAAACCGGTTTGGATTCGATCCCGCCCCCGGGAGTTCATCCCGGGCGCCGCCTATTCCGGTCGGCGGGCCTGGATGTCCTTTGGCCGCGCCTCCGAAGCCCATTCCTCGCCCCGGATTACCGTTCGCTTCTCCTCCCGTTCCGAGGCGGGGATCGGTTCCGCCATTTCGGCCGCGCCCTCCCGCCGGATTTCCGCCAGCGCGGCCTCGGGAATCAGGCCGGTTTCGGCGGCGTGGCGGCCCATGGCCAGGCTGTCGGCCGCCAGCACCAGCACCGATCCGGCCTTCGCCACCTCTCGGGCCAGCCGGGCGATGGCCTCGGCCCGCCCGTTCCCCCTCCCCACGTCCCGAATGTAGATGGCCGCCACCCGCCCGGGAAAATCGCGGACCACCCGCGCGTAGATTTCCGGGTCCCGCTGGCCGCTGTCGCCGATGAGGATGAAGGGAAACTCCCGATACAGCGTCACCATCCGCCGGATCAGCCCCAGCTTGTGGCCGCTGGATCGGCGGGGAATGGGCCGCCCGAGTCGCAGCCCCCAATCCCGCAAAAACAGGATCGGCCCGACCGGAATGCGGTTCAGGTTGAAAAAAAGTCCCAAGGCCTCGTACAGGGTCCACGGCCCGCGCGAAACGTAGAGCATCGGATTGAGCTGGTCCCCGGTTCGGCCGCCGTGGAAGGCGCGGTAGAGGGCGGAGACCCCGGGAAAGGCCACCCGGGCGTGGGCCGTCTCGGCGAACAGCCGCCAGAACATCATCAGCTTGTTGGCCACCCCGGTTTCCATCACCGTGTCGTCGATGTCGCTGATGACCACGTACCGGGCGCTCTCCGGGGGGACGTAGACGTCGCCGCGCACCGGCGCGGCCGACGCGGAAACGCCCGCCGCCGATTCCAGGGACAGCTCCATGGGATGCCACTGCCGATCCGCCGCCGGGGTCCGGTCCGGCCGCAGGTGTATCCGAAAAAAGCCGTCCCGATCGCTCCGGACCCTTCGCTCCGCGCCCTGAAATCGTGCGGCCACCGTCACGCCGGATGCGCCCGGCTGCAAAAGGCCCGGCAACATGCGGATCAGCCGACGCAGCGGCCCGTCGGTTTCCCGGGCGTCGGTTCCCGCCATGCCGCGATGCACCCGCCCCATGAGGAATGCCTCGTCCCGGACGCCGTATCCGCGAAAGGGTTGGATCTCCAGCGGCGTCTCGCCCAGACGGCGGCCCACGCGGCGCAACCGTTCCACCCCGGCGGAATAAAAACGGGCGCTGTTTTCGCAAAACCAGGAATTCAAAAGGCGCATGGACCATTCCATTCCAGGAAAAGATTCGGAGGGCGCCGG
>JBKHDD010000318.1:0-2906 GCA_046541515.1 Desulfococcaceae bacterium | reverse complement strand
TAGAAGCGATGCCGTTCACTTTGGATTCAAAATGGGCAACCGTGCTCGATTTGCCAAGGGCGTATGCGATACGCCCCACAAAACGGACCCAAAATGAACGGTATTGGGTTTGGAGGAAATACCGTTCGCTTCGGGATTTCAATGGGGCAATCGGGCCAGATTGACGTGGGGGCGAATGGGATTCGCCCCCACCATTTTTCCGGTAAACTGAGCGGTATTGGGTTTAGAAGGGGGATGGGCGTCGGAAGATCGAACGCGAGGGGCTTCCGGGCGCGGCCTCGCGCCAATCGGTCCGCCGACGCGACCGGGATTTAGGGATGAGAAACTTCCACGAAACCGTCCCCTTCCACCCGCAGCAGAAAGAGCGGTTTAATCGCCTCGCCGGATTCGTCGAAGGCGGTGGAGCCGGTCACGCCGCGATAGGGCGGCATCCGGAACAGCGCGTCCCGGAAGGCGTTCCGGGTCTTCACGGTGGGATTGCCGGCCAGCTTCAACACCAGCCCGGCGGTGTCGTAGGCCAGCGCGTCGATAAAATCGGGCGGCTCGCCCATGACCGATTCGAACTCCCGCGCGAAATCGGCCACCCCCGGCGCGGCGCTGTCCGCGAAAAACACGTCGGGGCAAATTGCGCCTTGGACGAACCGGCCGGCCATGCGGATCAGCCGCTTCGAATGCCAGAGATTGGTGCCCAGCAATTGCACGCGGCCCATGTCGTAATAGGCCAGCTGGGGCACAATCAATCCGGCCTTTTTGGGGGCGTCGGGAATGAACACCGCCTCGAGGCCGCGGTTGCGGGCCATGTTCCGAATGGGTTCGCCGAAGTCGGTCGCGTCGGTCGAATAGGGCTCCACCGCGATCACGTTGCCGCCGAAGGCGGTGACCTCGGTCCAGAACAGGTTCATGAAGGTCACGCCGTATTTCTCTTCGGGATACAGAACCCCGAACTGTTCGATCCCCAGCTTTTGCACCGCGTGGGCGGCCAGGGCGCGAACCTGCATTTCCGGCGTGATGAAATGGCGAAACACGTAATCGCCGATCTCGGTAACGCCGATTTTCTGGCTCAGGGTGATGATGGGCAGTCCGTAGTCCTGGGCCGTCCGGGCCGCCTCCTCCGCCGCGATGATGGGGCCGATCACGGCGAGAACGTTTTCCCGAACCAGGGCCTCCACCGCCTCGGAGGCGGCAAGACCGTCGGAAGCCGAATCCCGGACCACCAGCCGCACCCGATCGCCCAGGCCGGAATGGGCCAGGGCCATCTCCATGCTCCGGAGCGCCCGGTTGCCGTAGACCTGATAGGTCCCGGAGATGGGCAGCACCACCCCCACCGCCGTTTCGGCGGCGATTCCGGAGCCTTCGTAATAGGTCTCCACCTCCTGCCGAAGGGCCTGGGCCTGGGAGAGATAGGGATGGTCCGGAAAGGCGACTTCAAACTGGGACAGGGTTCGCAACGCGTCCTCGTACCGCTCTTCGGCCACCTCCCGCAGGGCCATCTCGTAGGTCAGATAGCCCCGGGCCTCCTCGCTGCGCACCCGTTCCATCAGGGACAGGAGCTGCTCCAAGGTCAAGTCCCGCGAGGCCGCGGTCAGCCGCTCGGACACGTCCTGACCCGGCGTGGGCGGGCCGTCCATGGCCAGGGAGTAAAAGTAGGCGGCGTTCACCGCCGATCCGCCCCCCCGGTAGGTGTCCCCCAGCACGATGTAGATGGCCGACCGGTGGGGCCCTTCCGGCACCCGGCTCAGATAGGTTTCCGCGGTCCGAAGCACCCCTTGGGAATCTTCCGCCGCGTATTGCATTCGCAGAATCGCCAACAGCGCGTCCGACGACCGCTCGTGGTCGCGGTGTTCGGCGAGGACCCGCCGGTAGGTTTTGGCGGCCTGGGCGGCGTTCCCGCGGGACTGCTGAATTTCGCCCACCCGAAACAATGCGTCGGCGGCCCGCGCGCCGTCGGGCGTCTCGGCCAAATATCGCTGGTACAAAGGCAGGGCCCGCTGATAGTACCGTGCCTCGTAAAATTTCTCCGCCTGGTTGAACACCCGGTCCGGGCCGCCGTCCTCCGGAGCGGGCGGCGGCATGGGTACGCAGGCGTTGAGCGCGAACAGGAACGCGCCGAGGGCGAGCACACGAATCGGCGGAAAGGCGGAGCGGATCATAAACCATCCTGGGTGAGGGGTTGGAAAGCGGGAGACCGCCTCATGTATACCGGGGCGCCGAAGGATGTCAAACCCGTTAGAAAGCCGGCGCCTCGGGGTCTGCGGAGGCGAAGGAGGAACCAATTGAAAAAACTGGCATTTCAGCCGATGGAACAAATAGCTATTGAGCCTCGTCCAAGGGCTCGCTATAGTTTGACCATGACGGCAAATTCGCCCCCATCGCCCCAAATCGAAAGGAGTCCGGCCATGCGCCCCCTTCTCCGCCTGCTTCCGCTGACTGCGGTCCTGTTGCTGGCCGTGACCGTCGGCCCCGCAAACGCCCAGTTTTACAAATACAAAGACGCCGACGGCAACATCCGCTTTACCGACGACCTGAGCCAAGTGCCGCCGGAGCAGCGGGAATCCGCTCCCGGCTACCGGGAGGCGGAACCCGAAACGGCCCAAACCCCGGAAACGCCCGATCCGGCCGACCCGGAACTGCCCGCCACCGGCAACCCGATCATGGAGCTGGAGGCCGACCGGCGGGAACTGAGCGAACGCCGCCAGGCCCTGGAAACGCGGTTCGATGAAATCCAGGAGGAACAGGAACGGCTGCGAAACAAGCCCAAACTGACCGCCAATCCCGCCTTGGTCCGTCGGCACAACCAGGAAATGGCCGCCCTGCGGGAACGGATCATGGAATACGAGGCGGATCGGGCCCAATACGAAGCCGAAGTCCGGGCCTACAACGCCCGGCTGGAGGCCATCCAAAAAGAG
>JBKHDD010000317.1:0-2929 GCA_046541515.1 Desulfococcaceae bacterium | reverse complement strand
TGATCACGGCCGCCGCCGTCAACATGGCCGCCGGCATCCTGCTGGAGGATCTGGGGCTTCCCAACTATTTCTTCGAAAACCTCCGGCAGGCTTCGCTCAAACAGATCCTTTCCTCCATCGCCACCAGCATGGCGGTGAAGGACGGCGAGGTCCTGCTCTTCGGCCGGGTCGCCAACATCGACTTTTCCCTGGAGCAGGGAAACGCGCTCCAGAAAGTGCGCATCGCCACGGAAGAAACCCGGGACAGCATGGAAGCCATGCTCGGGGAAATCATTTCCGGCCACCGCCGGGAATACTACTACAGCCCGAAAAGCCGATACTACACCTACATCGCCCGGCCCGAGACCGTGAACGATTTCGGCCCGGAAGATTTCAAGGCTTCCCGCTTTCTCTTCCACCTGGCCGGGGACTACCACGTCACCCCGGAACCGACGCGAATGCGCTACGAAAGATTTCTGCGGGACTCCGAAGATTCGGCGGCCCCGCTCATCGAAGTCTTCCAGCTGCCGGAGACGGGCGAAACGCGCCTGATGTTCAACTCGGATTTCGAGGCGCCCCAGATCGCCGTGTTCCGGAACCTCTGCCGGGATCACGGTTTCGAATTGACCCGGGCCTATTGGGAACCCTACCGGGGCAAGGCAACCGTTCCCGCCTCCATCTGTTCGGTCTATATCGACGGCGAACTGTCCACGGCCAAGGAAGCGGCCCTGCGCAAGGACCTGTGCGCCTTCCTCTCCCTCGCCGTCAACCCGCTGGTGGAGCTGTACGTCAAGCGGGAGCTGACCTTCGAGGAAATGCTGTTCGCCGTCAACGCGGCGGATTTCGCCCGGATGTTCATCTTTCAGGAACGGGAAAACGCCACCGACCGGGAAATCCTGAACAGCCTGGAAGGGCGGGATCATCGGGAGGCTTTCGCCGCCCGCATCCACAAATCCAACAAATCCACCTACAGCTCCAAAATCATCCTGGAAACGATCCGGAGCAACCCGGACCTCGTCCAACATCTCCACCGGCTTTTCGCGGGCCGATTCGACCCGTCCCGGTCCCAACGGATCTCCGAAAAACAGATGGAAAAGGAATTCCAGGTCTTCCGCAAAACCATCGCCACCCGGTTCATCGACTTCGAGCTGGGGTCGGACATCTTCGGCTTCCTGCTCCGGTTCGTTTCCGGAATGCTCAAAACCAATTTCTATCGACCGGTCAAGCGCAGCTTTTCCTTCCGGTTCGACGACCGGATTCTGGACCCCCTGGTGTTCGAATCCCACGTCTACGGCATTTTTTTCGTCAACGGCCATTACGCCCGGGGCACCCATCTTCGGGCCGGCGACATCGCCCGGGGCGGCGTGCGCCTCATCCGGGTCACCCGGGAAAACCACGCCGCGGAACTGGACAACGCGGTGCTGCTCAACTACGCCCTGGGACCCAAGGCCCAGCGGCTCAAGCACAAGGACATCTGCGAAAGCGGTTCCAAGGGCGTCGTTGTGCCCCATCCGCCCTACGCCGCGGGCTATGGCCGGGAGGCCCTGTTCGATTTCACCGAGGGCATCCTGGATCTCATGCTGCCGCCGGAATCGGAACCCGATTACCACGGCCGGCCGGAAATGATTTTCTTCGGGCCGGACGAAGGCACCGCCCCCCACATGGACGCGGTGGCCTTCCACGCCCGGGAACGCGGCTACAAGCACTGGCGGACCATCACCACCGGCAAGAGCTTCGGCATTCCCCACGACACCTATGGACGCCTGGAGGACGGAAAGCTGTTCGGGCTTTTCGATCGCGGGGAGGCCGGGACCGAGCTGCAAATCGAAGGCCGACCCCAGGGACCGACCCGGGACATGGAGGCGATATACGGCGAAATCGGCGGAAAAATCGCCATCGGCGGCATGACCACCACCTCGGTCCTCACCGCCTTCCGCACCCTCGTGGATCATTTCGGCGAGCGGGAAGAGGACTTGAACCTCATGATGACCGGGGGTCCGGACGGGGATTTGGGGGCCAACCAGATCCAGAGCTACCGGGGAAACATCTGCCTGGTCATCGACGGCGGGTCGATTCTTTTCGATCCGAACGGACTGGACCGAAAGGAACTGACGAAGATCGCCTTCATGCGCCACACCCGCCCCCGGGCCAATTCCCTGTTCTTCCCCCGGGAAAAACTGGGCCCCGGCGGCTTCATGGTTCCGCTGAACGCCAAGCGGATCACGCTCCCCGACGGCGCCTTCGTCGAGGACGGCGCTCTGTTCCACCGGACCTTTCTCGGCAATCCGGAAAATCGAAGATTCGTCGAAGCGGCCAATATCCGCGCCTTCATTCCCTGCGGCGGCTTAAAGGACACGATCCATCACGGCAACGTGAAGCCTTTTCTGGAAAACTTCCGGGAGCTGGAATTCATCGTCGAAGGCGCCAACGTCTTTTTCGAAGACGCGGCCCGGCGCCATATCGCGGCCCACACCGCCATCCGCCACGTCAAGGACACCACGGCCAACAAGGGCGGGGTCTTTTCCAGCTCCATCGCCGAGGTGCTTGCCGCGTTCCTGCTGGAAGACGATTACGAGGAAATCCTGCTCGAACACGTCGATATCCGCCGGCGGATGATCCGGGACATCATGGATTTGGTCGCCGAATATTCCCGGCTGGAAACCCGGATGCTCATCCAGATCCACGAACAAGACCCGGAAATCCCCCTGTTCGCGCTGTCGGAGCGGACCAGCGAACAGATTTTCGCCCTGCAGGATGAAATCCGGGATCGCCTGGCCGAGATTCTCGAAGACCGGGAGCTGGTCTGGGGCGCCCTGACCCGCTACATCCCCGCCGTGCTGGTGGAAAAGCTGGGCCGGGAGTCCATCGAAGAGCTGCTGGGCGCCGGGGAGCTGGCGGCCTACCGGGACGCGATCCTCACCAAGAAGCTGGCCTCCATGGCCTTCTACCG
>JBKHDD010000316.1:0-3000 GCA_046541515.1 Desulfococcaceae bacterium | reverse complement strand
CGGGCCGGCGCCAACAACCTCCGATCCCATGCCGCCATCTTCCACATTTTTGGCTGCGTGAACAACGCGGAGTTCGGCCGAATCGAATCGAACCTCGCGGATGCCAACGCGCTGTGCGACATGGCGGATATTTCCCCCGGTGCGCGAATGGTTCTGATGTCGCAGATCGGCGTTCAACAGGTGGCGAGAGGCCGACTGGAAAAAAGCGCGGAACTGTTGAAGCGGACGCTTCCCGAAACCGGTTCCAGTGAATTGCCCACCCACTCCAAAATGCAGGTCTATTACCACGCGGTCCTCCATGCCGTCCGAACCGGCGACGTGGACACGCTCCACCGGTTGTGCGGCCGCATCCAGGACCTCTCCTTTCCCTTGGATATGCCGTTCCACGCCTCCTATCTGAATTTTGTGCTCGGCATCGCCTTTCTTAACGTCAATCAGCTCGACAGGGCGCTTTTTCATGTTCGTCGCGCCGAGGAGAAAGGGAAAGAGAGCCAAAGTCCCCTTTGCGAAAATCACATCGCCATGCTTCGGGGGCAGGTTCTGTCGGAAATGGGCGAAATGGACGGTGCCGAGCGACTGTTTGGCGCCTGGCGGGAAACCTGGAAATCCAACGGTCACAATTTGTATGTGATCGCCAGTGAAATGGAGATGGCTCGTATCCTCTCCCGGCGCGGAAAGATGGCGGCGGCCCGCGGAAAATTTGAAAAGGCCCAAAACCTGTGGCCCCTGAAAACACCGGCTTATGTCCATGCCCGTTCCGCGTCTTTTGTGGATTCCCTGGAATCCACGCTGTTTCCCGCAAACGGGCCGTCGGAAATCCGCGCCGCCGAAAACGCGCCGCCGATTTCGGTCCAGACGTTCGGAGAGCTGACCCTCCGCGCGGGATCGGCCGTGATCACCGAACATGAATGGAAAAGCCGCCGGGCCAAACAGCTGTTGAAGGCCCTGGTGGTCTTGGGCCCGACGGAGGCGCCGGCCGAACGGCTGAAACAACTCCTCTGGCCGGAGGCGGCCGATCCCGGCGGCAGTTTGAAGGCCGCCGTCCGGCGTTTGCGAGAGATCGGGGCGCGGGGAGGAGCGGCATTGGCGGAGTGGATCGTCGTCCGAAACCGCCGCGTGTCGATTTCTCCGGCGTTCTGCCGCGTGGACGCCGTCCATTTCCGGGAGCGGCTGGCGGCCGCCCTGACGGCGGGCGCGGGCATCCGGGAGATCCAGGACGCGCTGGATCTGTACACGGACGACTTCCTGAAAAACGACGTGAACGACGCCTGGATCATCCAGTGCCGGGACGACCTGAAATCGGAATATGCCAAAGGGGTTCTCGCCCTGGCCGACCGGTGCGGGGAAATGGATCGCGCGGAGACCGCCATTTTTTATCTCAAAAAGGGGATCGACAAAAACCCGTCAACCCCCGAATTGTATGAACGTTTGATGGAGGTTTACCTTCGCCTGGGCGCCCCGTCCAAAGCCCATCAGGTCTATCGCCGGGCGGCGCAAGCCTTTGAGGGACTCCACGGCGAAAACGGCCGAGAAGCGCTGAAACCACTGGCCGAGCTTTTGGGGGACTCGTGTGGTTACAACGTCCAAATCTGACAAGCTGACCCCGCCCTACGACGATTATTTGCGAAACGAGGCGTGGGACAAGTATGTCGAGGCGATTTCCAGGGAAGGGATGTGTTGGTGGTTCAACCTGGACTTTCCGACCCTGGCCGCCCACCTGTCGCCGCTCCTCGGCGCGCGGGGGCGCGAAGAAATGCCGGCCCGCATCCGTCTTCTTTCCCGAATCGTCGATCAATCCCCCGAAACCGACGAGCTGGAACGGTTCTTCCACGGTTTTCTGGCGGAGGGGGATGGGGAAGCCGCCGCCGCCGCCGCTTCCGCCGCCGTCATGGCCGTCTGGGAAAGCGGTTGCGACTTCCGGCGGCTCGATCCGTGGTACGACAAAATCGACGCCATGACCGGCGGAAAAATCCATACGCCGATTTTGGCGAGGGCCTCCCTGATGGGGGCCAAGTTCATGATCGAGTTTGCGGCAAAAGGGGATTGGCGGCGGGCGGCCGAATCCGGCCGCCAGGCCATGCTCTGGTCCCGGAGGGCCGGCGCCAACGGCCTGCGGGTGTACGGCGCCATGATGTACAGCTACGCCGGCCTCTGGAATACCGATCCGCGCCGGCTGGAATCGACCCTCTCCGACGCCCGGGTTTTGTGCGGGCTTTCCGATGTCCCCTTGATCCCCAACGCGATCTGCCGCTTCGTGTACGGGTTTTACCTCCATTTGTCCGGGAAACCCGCCGAGAGCCTGCGGGAGCTGGAGCCGGCCGCCATTGGCGAAGATGCCGGGGCGTTTCCGGATGATCCGTGGTTGCTGGGCCAAGGCCATTTCCTTCAAGCGGCGGCGGTCCGGAATGACGCGGCCGCGGTCGAACGGGTGGCCGAGGCGCTCCTTGGGCGCGGCATCGACGAATCCCGACGCTATTTCGCCGCCCTGCGTTCCTTCATCCTCGGCACGGCGCGGTTCGTCCAGGGGAGAATCGACGAGGCCCGCCGACTGGCGGAGGCGGCCCTGGACTTGGGCCTCCGGAGCGGGGCGGCGGCGCCGGAGCACCACATCCGCATGTTGATGGCCCAAATCCACTCCGAAACCGGGGCCGACGAGGCCGCCATGGCGATGTTGGAGGACTGGACGGGGGTTTGGAAAGAACGCGGATACCATCTTTACGTCGTCACCGCCTACCTGGAGATCGCCCGGATTTTGATTCGGCGGGAAGAGCTGGACGGCGCCCGCCGCGCATACGACCGCGCGGCCCGCCGCTGGGTCTTCGGCCCCGCGCCCCACGCCTTGAACCGGTCCCGGGATTTCGTCCGGGACATCCGGGCCGCCCTGGACCGGAAACCGCCGCCCGGCCGTCCGTTCCGTGCGCAGTCGCAGCCTTTGGCCGGGGCGTCGGCTCGGATTCCGGAGGAAGCGCCGGCGGTGGCCATTGAAACCTTCGGCGGTCT
>JBKHDD010000315.1:0-3024 GCA_046541515.1 Desulfococcaceae bacterium | reverse complement strand
CCAAAAAAAGGAGGATGGTCCCTGGTAGGCGCTCCCCAAAAACCGTTACAATCAGGATTTTTCTGGTTGTTCGTCGGGCTGACCGGGGCCATCGACCTGATCCGGAAAATCACTCCCCAGTCGGTCATCCGAGGCGTTCAGCTTTCCACCGGGGCGTTGTTGATTTCCGGCGGCGTCAAATTCATGATGGGCGTCTCCCAATACCAGATCCTTCAAAAAGCGGCCGAGCCCTATCTCGCGTTTCAGTCCGTCGGTTCAATTCCCATCGGTCTTTTGGTCGGATCGGTTGCCGCCGTCGCGACCCTGCTGCTTCTGGACAGCCGGAAATTTCCGGCCGCCCTGGTGGTGGTGGCGGGGGGATTTGTGGTTGGCCTCCTGCTCGGGGCAAGGATGGATTTGGATGGCGTTTTCGGCATACATCCGCCTTCGCTGCTTCCTTTCGGGTTTCCGGAAGGGGCGGATTTCACCTTCGCGCTGTTCGCCTTGGCGTTGCCCCAGCTTCCGATGACCCTGGGAAACGCGGTGCTGGCCTACACCGATCTGTCGCGGGATTATTTCGGCGAAAAATCGGCGAAGGCGACCAACCGAAGCGCCTGCGTGAGCATGGCCTTGGCCAATTTTTTTAGCTTCTGCCTGGGCGGAATGCCGCTGTGCCACGGGGCCGGGGGACTTGCGGCGCATTACCGTTTCGGCGCAAGGACCGCCGGCTCCAACGTGATGATCGGAATTTTCTTTGCCGTTCTCGCGGTTTTTCTGGGCGACAACATCGTCGGGCTTTTCCATCTGCTTCCGATGTCGGTTTTGGGCGTTTTGCTGATGTTCGCCGGCGCCCAGCTGACGCTCACGATTATGGACCTAAGCGGCCGCAAGGACTATTTCGTCGCCACCCTGATTCTCGGCATCACGCTGGCGTCAAATTTGGCGGCGGGCTTCATCGTCGGAATGGTCGTCGCCCAGCTTCTCAAATGGGACAAGTTGTCGGTGTAGGGAGGTTGCCATGAGCGAATCCATTTATGTGGAAAATTTGACAAAGCGCTTCGACGATGTCGAAGCGGTGACCGGCGTTTCCTTCCGCGTCCGGCAGGGCGAGTTGTTCGGGTTCCTCGGGCCGAACGGCGCCGGCAAAACCACCACCATCAATATGCTGACGGGGTTGGCGCGTCCGGATTCGGGCGCGATCCGGATCGCCGGGATCGACTGCGCGGCAAATCCCCGGGCGGCTCAGAAATGGGTCGGCGTGGTCCCGGACGAAAGCAACCTGTATCCGGAACTCACCGGTTTCGAAAATCTGTGCTTCTGCGCCGCGCTTTACGGGATGGGCAAAGCCGAACGGCAAGACCGGGCCTGGAAGCTTCTGGCCGACTTCGACCTCGCAAAAGCGGCCGACCGCAAATTCGCGGGCTATTCCAAGGGCATGAAACGCAAACTCACCATCGCCGCCGGCATCATCCACCGGCCGCCCATTCTGTTTCTGGACGAACCCACCACGGGCATCGACGTGGCCAGCGCCCGGCATCTGCGCCGGCTCATCGCGGATTTGAATCGGGGAGGGACCACCGTCTTTTTGACCACCCATTACATCGAAGAAGCCGAGCGGCTTTGCGACCGCGTCGCGTTCATCGTGTCGGGCCGGATTGTTCGAATCGACACGGTGGAGGAACTGGTCCAACCGCTCAGGGAGAGGCACGTGGTGCGGATCGCCTGCGAAAAACCGCCCGAGGGCATCCGGGAAAAATTGGCCGGATCCTTTCCCGATCTTCGGTTTTCGGCATCGGGGAACGGCTCGATTCGGGTGGAGGCCGACGCTCCGATTCGCGTGGGTCCGATCGTCCGCTTGCTGGAGGACAACGGCGCGGAGGTGTCCGAAGCGCGCCGGATTCGGCCTTCCCTCGAAGACGTCTTCGTCAAAATTACCGGCGTCGAGGCGTCGGCCATGCGCGGGGAGAAGGAACGGAAGGGGAACGACCGATGAAACGCTGGATCGCCTATTGGAACATTCTGGCAAAAGACATGCGGACCTACTATCTCAAACCGCCCAACGTGAGTTGGGGGCTGATTTTTCCCTTGGCGTGGACGGGCATGTTCTTCATCCGATCCGGCGGCGGGATCGACGGAGTCATGGAGCTGCTGCCCGGCGTAACGGCCATCTCCATTCTGTTCGGAACCACGTCGATGTTGGCGGTGACGGTCACTTTCGAGAAAAAGAACCGATCCTTCGAACGGCTGCTGCTGGCCCCCATCCCCTTCGAGCTGCTGATGCTGGCCAAAACCAGCGGGGCCATTTTGTTCGGCGTGGCCAACGCCTTGGTGCCGGTGATCATGGCCGCCTTTTTGGCCGATCTTTCGACCGTTTCCTGGTTGTTTTTCGTTCCCGCGGCCATTTTGATCGCCGTGGCTTCGACCTTTCTCGGCCTGTTCATCGCCGTGGCGGTGAGCGAGGTCTTCGAGGCGCAGACCTTTTCCAATTTTTTTCGCTTTCCCATGATTTTTCTGTGCGGGCTTTTCTTTCCCATCGAGAACCTGCCGGTTTTTTTGCGGCCGCTTTCGTACGCCCTGCCCCTGACCTACGGGGCGGACGTGCTGCACGGGGCCGTGCATGGCGAACACCTCCTGCCCTTCGCCCTGGATCTGTCCATCCTCGCCGCCTTCTGCTTCGTTCTTTTTGCGGCGAGCCTTTGGAACATCAAGCGAAAATGGATTGTCTGACGCGGCCATGATTCGGACGGAAAGGGCCGCCGCTCCCGGTCGGGGTTGCGCCGACCGCGAGAAAGCCCCCCCCCGAGCCGAAACGACGGCCATGAAAGGAACTTGCCGCCCAATGGACATCGCCGCCCTGACGAACGTTTCCAAAACCTACCGCATGGGCGAAGCGGAGGTGGCCGCGCCGGAGAACGTCAGCCTCGCCGTTCCCCGGGGGGCCTTCGCCGCGCTGGCGGGGCCTTTGGGCAGCGGAAAAAACCGCGGCGCTGAACCTCATGGGCTGTCTGGACCGTCCCTCCTCGGGCGAGGTGACGGTGGACGGGC
>JBKHDD010000314.1:0-3036 GCA_046541515.1 Desulfococcaceae bacterium | reverse complement strand
TTCGAGCTGGACAAGCCCGAATACCTCCGGCAGGGCTGGAAGATGGTCAAGGGCAACGTTCACAAGATCAACAACGTGGCCATGGAGCTGCTCAACTTCGCCCGGGACCGCGAGCCCGACTACAGGCACGTCGATCCCAACGCGCCGCTTCGGGACGTCTTCGATCTGATGGAGCCCCAGGCCGAGGAATACGGCATCGCGTTTCGCATGGAGCCCGACGAAAATCTTCCGTTGGTCTGGCTGGACCCCGAGGCCGTCCACCGGGCCTTGCTGAACCTGGCCACCAACGCCATCTACGCCTGCGCGGACATCCGATGCAGCCACCGCGACACCAAAATCGTTCTGCGGTCCCGCCGTCCCGATGGATGGGCCGTGGAGTACGAAGTGAGCGACACCGGTTGCGGAATGGACGAGGAAACCCGGAAAAAGGTGTTCCGGAATTTTTTTACCACCAAGGGATACGACGGCACCGGCCTGGGGCTGATGCTGACCAAGAAAATCGTCGACGCCCACGGCGGCGTGATTGAACTGGATACGGAAAAGGGAAAGGGCGCCCGCATCCGCATCCGGATTCCCCAACGGAGCGGGCTGAAACCGGCGACGACCTGAACGTCGGCCGCGGACCGGAGCCGCCCGGCCGGTTCGACGGCGGGATGGAAGGCATGGTGCCACGGAACGTATGCGGAAACCCCATCGAATTCTGATTGTGGAGGATCACCGAATCCTCCGGGAAGGGCTCCGCTCCCTGCTGACCTCCAATCCGGACCTGGAGGTGGCGGGGGAGGCGGCGGACGGCCTGGAGGCGGTGCGGGCGGTGGAAACCTGCGCCCCGGAGCTGGTCCTGATCGACCTGGCCATGCCGCGGATGGACGGGCTGGACGCCATCCGAGAGATCAAAAACAAAAGTCCCGACGTGAAGGTGCTGGTGCTGACCGTCAACAAGGCCGAGGAATACGTGCTGGCCGCCCTCAAGGCCGGGGCCAACGGCTACCTGCTGAAAGACGCCACCTACGCCGAGCTGAAGCTGGGCATCGAATATGTGCTTTCCGGAAAGACCTACCTGAGTCCCGAGGTGTCGGAGCGAATGGTGACGTCCTACATGGAGGGGACCGCCCCGGAAAAGGCCAGTTCTTCGCTGGACACGTTGACCCAGCGGGAACGCCAGGTGCTCAAACTGGTGGCCGAGGGATATCCCAACCGGCGGATCGCCGATTACCTCTGCATCAGCGTGAAGACGGTGGAAAAGCATCGCTCCAACCTGATGAAAAAGCTGGACCTTCACAACGCCTCGGAGCTGACCAGCTTCGCCTTGGAGAAGGGGCTGGTGACGCGGTAGGGGACTCGAAATTTGTCAATGTACCGTTTTCATCCCAATGCCGTTTTTTGACGAAATCGGGTAGGGGCGAATTGCATTCGCCCTTGCGCAATCTTGCACGGTTGAGCAATGGAAATCCAAAACGGTATTTCAGCTGTTGCCGAGTCCCTAGACGGTGGCATTGAAACCGTTTCCCGCAGGGGCTATCCAAGCGGCGACGCGGTCTCCGGCGGCGATTCCGTCAGTTCGCAGGAAAATGGCCAAGCGGCCCGCACCATGGTCCCCTGGTGGGGGGCCGACTCGATCTGGAATTCTCCGCCCGACAATTCCGCCCGCTCCCGCATGCCCGCGATGCCGATGCCCCGGTCGCCGGATTTCTCCGTCAGGTATTCCGAGGCCGTAAATCCCCGCCCGTTGTCCTCCAACCGAAGCTCCAGCGTGTTGCCCCTTCTTCCCAGGAAAAGGTGAATCCGATCCGCTCCGCCGTGCTTGGCCACGTTGTTCATGGCCTCCTGCATTATGCGAAACACGATGATCTTTAGCGGTTCGGGCACCTCGTCCTCTTGGATCTCGATTCGCTGGCCCACCCGGATGTAGCTGTAGACGCTTTGAAACTGGCGGCAGAACCAGCCCACCGTGGCCAGGATGCCCAGGTCGTCCAGGATGGAGGGGCGCAGATTCATGATGATGGTCCGCACCTCCTCCGACGCCTCCCGCAACAACGGGACCAGCGCCTTCAACGGGGTCAGGGCCGGCTCGTCGGGCCGGTCGCGCATCTGCTCCAGCGCGGTTTCCACCATGAATTTGACGGCGGACAGGCATTGGCCGATGCCGTCGTGGAGATCGCCGGCGATGCGCTTGCGTTCCTCCTCCTGGGCCCGAAGCAGCCGGGCGGAAAGGGCCTCCAGGGCCCGGGTTCGGTCCCGCACCCGCCGTTCCAACTGATCCCGGGCCTCCCGCAGAGCGAATTCGTTGCGGCGTCGCTCCTTTTCCGACTCGATGCTGTGCAGGGCGAAGGCGATGTCGTCGGCCACGTCCCGAAAGAGTTCCTGCTCTTCGGGATCGGTGGCGAACCGGGCGGGGACCGACACCGTGAGAACGCCGAAGACGCGATCGGCGTGGGACAGCCGGGAAGAAAGGGCGCCCCGGCCGCCGTAGGCGTGGGAGAAGACGCATTCCTCGCAATGAATGGACGGTTCCGCCACCGCCAGGAATCCGTCTCCGTCGAAAACCCGCCGGCAACACAGCGGCGGTTCGCCCTCGCGGATGCGTTCCCAAAGTCGGTTCAGGTCGGGTCCGTTGCCCGCCGCGGCGGTGCTGATCACCCGATGGTTTTCGTCCAGAAGGACGATCCAGGCGTTGTAAAAGCCCCGGTTGTTCACCAGGCTTTCGCAGACTCCCTGAATCAGAATTTCGGGCGAATCGGCTTTGATGATCAGCCGGTTGACGTCGCGTATGCTTTGCAGCACCGCGTTGAAATGACGGATTTTACGCTCTTCCCGGGCCCGGCATTCGGCCAGCGTCTCCGGCGGCGGGAGGATGTCCCGGGCGGGTTCGGCGGTTTCGCGGCTGTTTTTCGTCAATCGATTCTCCTGCTCCCAAAAAAAAAGCGAAGGTCGGTATCGGGTTCAATTTTCAGTTTTTCTGGACCGTCACGGGAAATTTGTTCCGGGCGGTGGGACGGCCCATGCGGTTCCCGGAAATGACGGCCTCGCCCCCCC
>JBKHDD010000313.1:0-3054 GCA_046541515.1 Desulfococcaceae bacterium | reverse complement strand
GGCGTTGCGCAGGGCCCCCGCGAAGGTGGTTCCGGGCAGCAAAGGAAAACCGCTTTTGGGATCGCGCAGCACCGGCATGTCCACCCGGTCCTCCGCCTCTCCGCCCAGGTGCATGGCGGTTTCCAGGGTCAACGTCCCCCGGACGACCCATCGCGCCCGATACGTGCGAGTCGGCATGGCTTCGTTCAGATATTTTCCGTTTTCGCTCATCACGCACCTCCCCGGTTTTTCCGCGCCATCGCGGCCAGCACGGCGTCCACCAAATACACGCTCAGCAGCGGGGCGTTTTGGACAAGAATGTTTTCAGCCGCCTTTTTTTCGTTCAGGCGGTACCGCTCCGCGACGCCGTTGAGCGCCGCTTCCGAACCGGAACGCTGGCTCAGGGTTTTCCAGCCGTCGCCGTCCGGGTGGATGGAAGTCGTGGCGCGAAGCCAGTCCAACAGGCGCATGTTCGCGATCCGGCATTTTTCCAATTGCTCCCGGGCGGTGCGTTTCAGCCCGTTGTCGCCGCCGCCGCACCAAGTGTTCAGGTGGCCCAGCGCCGCAAGGGACGCATCCACGTCCGGCGCGTTCCGCAGCAGCCCCCGCAGGCGACCGATGAGGCTGTTGGACGGGATTTTTTGGGCCTTTCCCGCCAATTCCGCCGCCGCCACGTCCAGCTCGGCCCGGGCCGCGGAAAGAATCAAGCGCGTTTCCAAAAAGTTCAGCGTTTCCGAAGCCGGGGCCGTTTCCGGAGAGGCGTTGGGCTTTTTGTCGTCCTTTTCTTCAAAGTAAATCGATGCCGGTTCCTCCGGCTGGTCCAGGAAAATCACCCGGCCGAAGCCCTCGGCCTTGCGCTCGCCGATGCCGTCGTGCTCGATCTTTCGGAGATCGTCCGCCGAAATTTCCGACTTGGCGCGGAGAACCAGCACGGACCCGGCCGCGGCGGACAGGGCCTGGGGCGTTTCCAGCCGCCATTTCCGGTTGAAGCCGCCCACCCGCTCGAAGTTCCAGCGCCGGCGGAACACCTCCGCCCGGTCTCCGAGACGTTTCAGCACGGCGAATTCCAGCGCAGCCGGATCGAGCTGGCCGGTGTCCGGATCGCGGATCACGCAGGCGGAAAGGGTCCGTAGCCGGAATTCGTCGCCGGGGGACAGACCCCGGCGCAGTTCGCTGGAAACGGAGCCGTTTTCGCGTCCGATCGGTTCGGGTTCGAACCGAATGTCCGCTTCTCCGCCATAGCCCGCCCGGCGGGAACGGCCCACGAGGATGGGCGCTTTTTTCAGGAGCGTCTTGATCCGTTCCCGTGCATTCGCCGCTTCGGGCCGAAGCTGGATCGCCCCGCAGAAGGTTTGGCCCGCCTCCAGGTATTCGTAGGCGAAAATGGCCCCGTGGTTGATTTCGGCGCCGTTTCTCCGGTCTTTCCAGGGCCGTCCTTTGTTCCGGTCCCGCTGCTGGTGCAGCCGGGCCCGAACGTCCGGCACGGCCCTGAAGAAGGCGGCGGGGGAAAGAAACGGGGCGCCCGCCGAGGCCAAGTCTTCCGTCGGCCAGTGTTCCTCCAAATCCTCCATGTCCTCGGCTTCCGAGGGATCGCCGTCGTAGTCGGCCAGGTCGCAACCGTTTTTCGGCTCGTTTTTTTCGGAACGAAGGGAGACGGGGGCGGGGAGGGACCGCTCTCCGCCGATTTCCGGGTAGGCGTGGAGAAAGCGGACCGCGCCGGAAAGGATCAGTTGCCGAAACTCCTCGCCCTCCGGATCGACCTTGTCGGCCAGCAGCCGCCCGGCCAAAGCCCCGCGAATGGCGCTTCCGGGAATGAAGGAGAGGGTGGCGGCGCTGTTGGGGTCGTTGGAGACGCCGGAGACGATGGCCGGCGAGCGCAACGTGAGCTTGTACCAGAGATATTCGGTCATGGCGTGGCCTCCCCGGCGGCGCCCGCCGCCCATTTTCGGGTTTTGTCCAAATCGCCGTCCAGCGTCATGCGAATATGGCCCCGGCCCCGGTTGCGGGCCAGCCCGCCGTGCCGGGTGGCCAGTGCGGCCAAGGCCAGTACGCGGGTTTCTTCCGCAGACGGAACCACTCCGTCCAGCCAGTTCAGCCGAGCGTCCAGTTCGAATCCGCGCAACAGCACCCGGCTGGTGCGGAGGGTGGTTTTCTCCGGCGCGCCGGTTACACGGTTTTCCGCCGTTTGGGCGCGGATGGCGGTGAAGGCGGCCAGAATCGTCTCCGGCGGCACCCTGTCTTTGGCCGCTTCTATAGTCCGCCGCACCGAATCGGGGAAAAGGGCGTCGCCAATGCGCAGGCGGCATTCTTCGTCCATGCTGGCGGTTCGGCCGAGGACGCGCTCCGCAGCGTCGCGGATTTCCCTTTCCGGAAAATGCTCGGACATGGAAAGCCAGGAATCCCGCAACAGGCCCCGGATGGTTTTTCCGCCGACGAAGGGAATGCCAAAGCCGTCGTGCTCGATGTCGGTGTCCACGAATCCCGCCGTGCCTTCGCCCCGGCTGAAGGTGGCGTCGGAAAGGAGTTTGATTCGGAGGGATTGGGGCGTCCATTGTCCGGTCATGATGCCGCCTCCTTTTTGTTGGAAGTGTCGATTTGCGCCGGATCGGGTTCCAGCCGCAGATGGTCGTCCAGCAGTTCGATGGCGTCCAGCAGGGCGGTGCGCTGACCCTCGAAGCCGCCATCGCCAAGTCCGCCGGGCATTTCGAGGGTGACGTTCGTGGCCTTCCAGGCCGCCATCTGGCGCTTCACGCGATCAGAGCCGTAGGGGACCAAGCCGACGAGCTTTTTGACCCGGTTCCGGCTTTGGCGCCAATTGCCATCGCCGCGAAATCCCCGTTCCCAATCTTCCGCTTCTTTCCCGGGGCCCAGCAATTCGCACTCCAGCCAGTCCCAATCCGGCTTTTTGTCGCCGGAAGGGGTGACCCGATAGGGGCGCCGGGTCAATTCATGCGTGTTGAATTGGTACTGCCGCTTTCGCAGCGATTCCACGGTTTCGCCGGGCCGGATGCCGCCCAGGTGCCAGTCCATCCATCCGCCGTCCGGTTCACCGTCGTCCATGGCGTCGTCCATGGC
>JBKHDD010000312.1:0-3055 GCA_046541515.1 Desulfococcaceae bacterium | reverse complement strand
TCCTCGTGGACGCAATGGGGCTGTTGATCGCCGTGAAGGTCCACGAGGCCGACATCCAGGACCGGGACGGGGCCAAACTTTTCCTTTCCAAGGTGGCGGGCAAGTCGCCCCGCCTCCAATTGATATGGGCCGACGGCGGGTTTTCCGAAATTACCAGCCGTCCGCCGAAAGACGAGCCTCCAATTGATATGGGCCGACGGCGGGTACGCCGGAAAACTGGTGGATTGGGTCCGCCTCAATTGCGGGTGGATGCTCGAAATCGTCAGGCGGAAAAAGAACACCGTCGGCTTCGCGGTTCTGCCCCGGCGATGGGTCGTCGAGAGAACTTTTGGATGGCTTGGCCGGTATCGGAGACTTGCCAAAGATCATGAATCCCAAATGGATACCGGCGAAGCCTTCATTTATGTCGCAATGATCAACAACATGGCTCGGAGGCTTGCAGACGGGCGATTCTAATTTTCAAACACGCTCTAAGGCCAATGGGTAGGCGGGGCTGAGACTTCCATCCTTAAATGTCGGTTGCTGTAATCCAATTTCAACTTGTCGAAAAAACATTGGGAAACTCAGTTTCAACAATCCCTTTGACTTGACCGTTAAAAACCCGGATAATCGACAAGTCCAATCGGCACATCCCCCAATTCGCCCACGATTTTTGCGACCTGCGGGATTGCGAGGACGAGCGCCTTCCCCTGGGCGAGGCGATGAGTCTGGGCGTGAAACCCTTTTTGGGAGACTCCGAAAGAATACCCGTGATTCGAATCCGTTCTTTTTGGTTTTCGGCCTTTTCATCTCCTTGGCGACTGGCCGCCCTGGTCGTCCTTCTCCATCTTATCCATGCCCCTTCCGCCCTGGCCCTCCGCTGCGACGGCGCCATCATCGACGAGGGCACGTCCAAGCCGGAAGTGTTTCATCGGTGCGGCGAACCGTATTGGCAGGAGCGGCGGGTGGTGGAAACCCTGGAGCGGAAGGGGCGGGAGGTCTGGAACGTCCGTTCCGACGTGATCGAGGAGTGGCTCTACAATTTCGGGCCCACCCGGCTGTTGCGGATTCTCACGTTCGAAAACGGAACGCTGAAAAAAGTTCGGACCGCCGGCCATGGATTCGTGGCCAGCTCCCGCCCGGACAACCGGCTCAATCCCGCCGTCATTCAGATTGGCGACACCAAGGCCGAGGTCTTTTCCGAGTGGGGCGAACCGGACGAGGCGGACGATTTCCACGAGGAGCGGATCGCCCGGCGAACGCCGGACCGGGTCTACCGGATCAACGTCCAGATTTCCGAGTGGATCTACAACCCCGGACGGAACGCATTCATCCGGATTCTCCGGTTTGAAAACGGCCGGCTTCGGGAAATCGTCACCGGCGATAGGGGATTTTGATCCGTGAAATATACGCCGCGCCTCCCCGAGAAGAACGACAACGTCTCCGAAACCTCCGGCCTCCGGGAGCTGGCGGTGTTGCTGGGCGGTCTGCTGGGCATCGTGGTCGGCGTCTATTTTCTGTTGGGACTGGCCGTGGATTGGGTGGCGCCACACGTTTCACCGAAACTGGAGCGGGTTCTCGGGGCGAATCTGATCCATCGCTTTTTGGACGAAGAAACGCCCGACGAGGCGACCCGGTCGCTTCGGGAGCTGGCCGATCGCGTCTCGGCGGGCTGCGTGGATTTGCCCTACGATATCCAAGTTCATCTTTCCCGGGAGGATGTCGTCAACGCCGCGGCGCTGCCCGGGGGCCACATTGTGGTTTTCGCCGGGCTGATCGGCCAACTGGATTCGGAAAACGAGCTGGCCTTTGTTCTGCTCCACGAAATGGGCCATTTCGCCAACCGGGATCATCTGCGGGGACTGGGCCGGGCGCTGGTTTTGTCGGTGATTTCGGCGGCGATTCTCGGCCCGGACAATCCAATTTCCAGCATCCTCTCCGGCGGGTTCCGGCTCACGGAACTTCATTTTTCCCGGGAGCAGGAAATGGCCGCCGACGAGTACGCCGTTCGGGCGCTGAATTGCGCCTACGGCCATGTGGCGGGGGCGGACGGCTTTTTCGTGGAATTAAAAGAGGAGGAGGGGAGGGCGGATCGGATGACCGCCTATCTTCGAACGCATCCGCTCTCCGGCGACCGGGTGGAACACATCGCGGAATATGCCCGGGAAAAAGAGTATGTGGTCGAAGCGCGGCAAAATCCCCTGCCGGCGGCCTTGCGGAGCGTCCCGGAAAACCAGGAGTAAAACGGTCGGAATCGGAGGGTTGTTCCGGCGGATGGAATCCGGGCGGGGAATCAAGCCATACGGGTGGGGAAGCCAAACGGATGAACCAACGGGGCCTTCGCGGCCCCGTTTTTGGTTCGGAAAGCGGGAATTAGTTGCTCAGCACCTTCGCGCCGGGAATCTGTTCGAAGAAGTCGGACAGGGTCAGCGTTTTGTTTTCGTTGATCAGCTTTGCGCCGATGGGGCTGGAGTTGTCGATTTTGGCGATGACGACCACATGGCCCTTGTCGGGGGAATCCAGCGGAACGCCGAAGGATTCGCCGGTGTCGTCCATCAGCATGACGTGGCCGTCGTAATCGGCGAAGCTGACCTCCCGGCCGGCCACGGCGTCGGTGTAGTTCAGCGCGCACAGGTAAACGACTTCCAGATCGTCCAACTTGGTCATGCGGATGGTTTCCTGGTTGTCGCCGCCGGAGCCGCCCACGCCCGCGTCCTGGTCGAGCTGGATGAAGGGGAAGCTGTTCAGGTCCCCCCGGTTGCCGCCGGGGTATTGATCCGAGAACACCCCGCCCGCGTTCCCGTCCTTGGCCTTGTAAAACGCCATCAGGTCCAGGTCCACGCCCTGGGTCCACTTGAGCTGCACCATGAGCTGTTTGATGGGCACGAACGCCTCGTCGCCCTTCTGCTTGAGCACCACTTTGGCTTTGATCTCGGCCATGCTGAACTCCTTTGGATTTCGGTTTTCGATAAACCAAGGTAACGCGTTTGCGAGGAAATGCAATCCGATGTCGGACGGGAAGACGGCGGGGCGCTTTCCGGAAGGGAAGCTCGATGGCGGATGATTCCCGAAGTTT
>JBKHDD010000311.1:0-3100 GCA_046541515.1 Desulfococcaceae bacterium | reverse complement strand
TCAGAAAAAAATCTTCCCCGGATTCATCAGCCCCTTGGGATCGATCTGGTCCTTGATGGCCCGCATGAGGGCATAGGCCGCCCCGTGTTCCTGCTCCATGAAGCGGCGCTTGCCGATCCCCACCCCGTGCTCGCCGGTGCAGGTGCCGTCCATTTCCACCGCCTGGGAGACGATGCGGGCGTTGATCTCCTCCAGCGCCTCCCATTCCGCCGGATCGTCGGGATCGCCCACCATGACCACGTGAAGATTGCCGTCCCCGGCATGGCCGAACACGTAGCCGGTGGCGCCGAACTCCGCCAGCCGTTCCTGGGAGAAGATGACCATCTCGGGATAATTGGAAATGGGAATGGCCGCGTCCACGATCAGGGTTTCCTTGCCGGGATGGGCCCGGTGGATCGTCTCCCATGCCTCGTGGCGCGCCCGCCACAACGCGGCCCGTTCCTTGTCGGAAACCCCGCTCTCGAACCCGGTTGCTCCGCAATCCTCGCACAGCTCGCGAGCCAGGGCGGCGGTTTCCGAAAGCGCCGCCTCGCTCACGCCGTGAAATTCGCAGAACAGCGACGGCGCTTCCGGAAGCCCCAGCCCCTTTTCCCGGTTCATCAGGCCGATGAGCCCCTCGGTCAACAGCTCCAGGGCCGCCACGTCCAGCCCCGCGCCGACGAGCGCCGCCGCCGCATCGGAGGCGTCGCTCAGGTTTTCAAACCGGGTCACCGCGGCCAAATGATGGGCCGGAATGCCGGCGAGCCGCAGGGTCGCCTCGGTCACCACGCCCAGGGTGCCTTCGGAGCCCACGAATAGCCGAGGCAAATCGTAGCCGGAGGAGGACTTCCGCGCCCGGCAGCCGGTCCGGATCACCTCGCCGTCGGGCAGCGCCACGGTCATCCGCATGACGTATTCCCGGGTCGCGCCGTATTTGACCGTCCGCGCGCCGGAGGCGTTGTTGGCGATCATTCCGCCGATGGTGGCGTCCGCCCCCGGGTCCACGGGGAAAAACAGACCGTGTTGGCCGGCCTCCCGGTTCAAGCTTTTGCGCAGCACCCCGGGTTGAACGTCGGCCTGCAAATCGCCGGGGCGGATGTCCAAAATCCGGTCCATCCGGGTAAAATCCATCACCAGCCCGCCGGCGGTGGGCACGGGATTTCCCTCGGTGCTCGTCCCCGCGCCCCAGGGCGTCACCGGCACGTCGTTGGCGTAGGTCCAGCGGAGGATGGCGGAAACCTCCTCGGTGGTCTTGGGAAAGATGATCCCCGCCGGAAGCGTTCCCCGGTGAGGCGAAATGTCGTGGAGATGCAGCTCCCGGTGGGATTGCCCGGTGGTGAACCGGTCGGCGGAAACAAACCCGGAAAGGACCGCGATTTGTTCAGGCGTAAAATTGTCCAAAATGGTTCCTCCATGGCCGTTGGCCGGTCGGGGCTCCCGTGCTTGTTCAAAAACTTTTCAAAGGCTTCGGAACCCAAGGGCGGCCGCAAGGGCCGCCTCCACGTTCGCCGACGTCGTTAGCCGCCGCAGAGGCGCCCCTCGCGGGCGCCCTTTTCCCAACGAAGATCAAATCTTATGTTTTGCAGCACCGCCCAGCCGAAATCCAAATCAATTCAACCGCACCGTAATGTAATATCCCTGGGTTCCGCGGACCAGCAGAACCACCACGGAGCGTTTGTTGCGATAGCGGGCCACGGCCCGTTCGAATTCGTCCACGTTGCGGGTGGGCAGTTCGTCGATGCGGTGGATGCGGTCGCCGGGGCGGGCCCCCACCGTGGCCAGAAACGACCCGGGCGAGATGTCGGTGATCACCACGCCGTCGCCTTCCCCGGAATTGCGGACCCGGATGCCCAGCAGCCGCATGGCCAGTTCGCTGGCCCGGCCGGTGGGAAAGGCCTGGGCCTGAACTTCCCGCTTTACGGACCGGCCGTCCCGCCAAATCGTCATCCGCACCATCTCGCCGGGGGCGTAGCCCCGCATGGCGTCGTAAAAATCCCGCACGTTTTGCACCCGAATGCCGCCCAGATTCAGCACGATATCGCCCTCCCGCAAATCGGCCGCCGAGGCCGGGCTTTTGTCCTCCACCCGGCGGATCAACGCGCCCCCGCTCGTCGGCGCGTTGAGGTACCGGGCGGTGCGGGGGTCCATGTCCTGCACGGTGACGCCGATCCAGGTTTCCGTCACCTCGCCGTGGCGGATCAATTCGGCCACGATGCGCCGGGCCTTGTTGATCGGAATGGCGAAGCCGATGCCCTGGGCCTTGGCGTAGATGGCGGTGTTGATGCCGATCAGCTCGCCGTGGATGTTCAACAACGGCCCGCCGGAATTGCCCGGGTTGATGGAGGCGTCGGTCTGGATGAAGTCGTGGTAGACCGTCTCCCCGGCGCGGATGCTCCGGTGCAGGGCGCTGATGACCCCCGTGGTCACCGTGTGGGAGAAGCCGAACGGGTTCCCGATGGCGATCACGTCCTCGCCGATCATCAAGTCTTCGGAGTCGCCCATGCCGATCTCCGGCAGACGCTTGTCGGCGGACACCCGCAGAATCGCCAGATCGGAATCTGGATCGGCCCCCACGATCTCGGCGGAAAGTTCCCGCTCGTCCTGAAGCACCACCGTGATGGAGCCGGTCTGGGAGATGACGTGGGCGTTGGTGAGGACCAGCCCCTCCTTTCCGTCGATGACGACGCCGGAGCCCAGGCTGTTTCGCTCGCGCGGGGCGCGGCGGGGGGGCGGCTCGAAAAAGTCGCGAAAAAACCACTCGAACATGGGATCGCCGCCGAAGGGGCTGCGCCGGGCCGCGGGGGTTTCGGTGGCCACGTTGACCACCGCCGGGCTCACCTTCCGAACGGCGCGAACCACCGCGTTTTCCCGGGCGACGGTCCGGGCCGGAAGGGGTGCGGGAAAAAGCAGCGGGAGCAGCGGCAGTGCCAGACTCCATCCGGCGACGAAAACGATGATTTTTCGGTTGGTCATTTGATCCCATATGGAGTAAGATGAACGTTTGCGTTTTGCGTGCCGGACGTTCCGGCAAATTTTTACCGTCCGGACTTTTTCACGGCTCCTTCGACCCGGCGCGGAACGACCGAATAAATGCTCCGCCGCATCCGATCCGGCGTATCCG
>JBKHDD010000310.1:0-3140 GCA_046541515.1 Desulfococcaceae bacterium | reverse complement strand
CGAAAGCGGCCTCGAAATCCTGACCCGTTCGCGGGATGGGTTTTTGAAGCTCGGTCGTCCGGATTATGCCCAACATGTGGAAGGAATCATCGCCCAATTTTCCTGAACCCGGATTCCTCCGATTTTTCGGATTTCACGGATTTTGCGCCGCGCTCCACGCCAATTTTCGTATGATATCCGCCAACCCCGAAAAAAATCGGCGAAATCCGAAAAATCCAGAAAATCCGGGTTCAAATCTCACGGACGGTTGCGCCATGCGCCCGGAGGGCCAGAAAAAACCATGGAAAACCCCCAAAATTCCCCAGAATCCCAGTTCGGAAAACGGACTGCCTCCCGAAGTCCGGATCGCCCTGGGCGGCGATCACGCCCCGTTGATCAACCGGTTTCCGGATTTGGACGAAGGCGCCTCGCCAGCGCGTCAGGAAGCCTTCCCGGCCTTCCCGTGGAAATTCAATTCCCTTTTCGCGGGGCGCTTGATTCTCATCCGCGTGGGCGATCCCCCCGCCGAGATTGCCGCTCGACGGGTCAAAGGCAATTTGCAAATTAGCCGATACCAGAAGCTTTGGTTCCGGGAGCGACGAGTTGTACTCGTCGCCCGAATTTGGTGCCCGCTTTGAAGCGACGAGTACAACTCGTCGCTCCCAGGGCTGGTATGAACATTTTCGCAAATAGCCCAACTCCTATTTTCTCTACCGAAACCGGCCCATGGACCTCCTGATCGACGATATCGTCCTCGCCCCCGACGAACCCGAGGCGCTGCTGGCGGAACGACTGGCCCAGCGGCTCGGAAAAATCCGGATCGATGATTGGCAAGTGTGGCGAAGGTCCCTGGACGCCCGGAAGAAGGATCGGATCGTCTTCCGCTACAAAATCCGCGTTTCGGTGAACGACGCCGAAGCGCCGGCCCTGTTGGCGCGGCCAAGCGTATCCCGCTTTCCGGAACCGCCCGCGCCTCCCCCGGCGGGAACCGCCCGGGGAAAGCGGGTCGTCGTCGTGGGCGCGGGCCCCGCCGGTCTGTTCTGCGCGTTGCGCCTGCTGGATGCCGGGGCCGGGGTCGCGATTTTGGAGCGGGGACGCTCCGTGAACCGCCGGATGCGAGACATTCGGCGGCTTGAAACGGAAGGCGTGCTGGACCCGGAAAGCAACGTGCTTTTTGGCGAGGGCGGGGCCGGAACCTATTCCGACGGCAAGCTCACCACCCGGACCAGGCGGCCGGAAATCGCCTGGTTCTTCCGGCGTCTGGCCGATTTCGGGGCGCCGGACCGGCTGCTGGCCGAAGCCAGGCCCCATATCGGCACCGACCGTTTGCGGCTGATCCTGATCCGAATTCGGGAAACGCTCCGGGACCGCGGCGCGGAGATCCAATTCGGCCGACGGGTTCGGGATCTGCGGGTGGAAAACGGGCGCGTCGTCGGCGTGACCACCGATGCCGCCGAGGATTTCCGGGCCGACGCGGTGGTCCTCGCCGCCGGCCACAGCGCCCGGGATCTGTACGAGACGCTTCGGGACCGGGGGGTGGCCTTGGCGCCCAAGGGCTTTGCGGCGGGCGTTCGGGTGGAGCACCCGGCCGATCTCATCCGGGAGGTCCAGTACGGCCGTTCGCGCCACCGGGACATCCTGCCCCCGGCCGAATACCAGTTGACCTGGAACGACCCCCAAACGAAACGGGGAATCTACTCCTTCTGCATGTGTCCCGGCGGACGGGTGCTCAATTCCGCCTCGGAAAACGGCGGCCTCTGCGTCAACGGCATGAGCTATTCCACTCGGGGCCTGCCCCGCTCCAACGCGGCCTTGGTGGTCGCCGTCAATCCCGCCGATTTCGCCTCGGACGCCTCCGCTCCCCCCGATCCCCTGGCGGGGATCGCGTTCCAGCGGAAAATCGAACGGGCCGCCTTCGCGGCGGGCGGCGGGGCCTTCCATGCTCCGGCCCAACGGGTGACCGATTTCCTGGCGGACCGGGAATCCTCAACCCTCCCCGAAACCTCCTACCGACCCGGCGTCCGTCCGGGGCGCGTCGGGGATTTTTTGCCGCCCTGGATCGTGGAGGGCCTCCGGCGGGCCTTACCCCAATTCGACCGGCGGATGCGCGGATTCGTCTCTTCGGAAGCCGTGCTGGTCGGCGCGGAAACCCGCACCTCTTCCCCGGTGCGCATCGTCCGGGGCGAGGACTTGGCGTCGGTCTCCCATCCCGGCCTCTATCCCGCGGGGGAAGGCGCGGGGTACGCCGGAGGCATCGTCAGCTCCGCGGTGGACGGCATTCGCGTGGCCGACCGCATCGCGGGGCGTGGCGTCGCCAGAGACTGAAATCCCGCCCCCGATTCCTCCGCGTCCCGCCCCCGCAGATCGCCCCCTCCGCCCCGGCCCGATTCGCTTTTCGATGGTCCGCTTTTCAATGGTCCGCCAAAGGCCCCGTCCGCCAATTCCCATCGGTTGCCATTTGCCGATTGACAAACGTCGAAATTGGTCCTATTATTTCGATTAGATGTATAATTTTTCTAATTTTTTCAATTCTTTAAGTTTTTCGACGCTCGATCCGGAAGAGTGCGCAAAGCGACCTTTCCCGCTCGGGAGGACGAAAAACTGCGGTTGGCCGAAAACCGGGACCGTTGATGGTCCGGACCCGCCGAGGCGGTTCCGAACCCGCAATGGTGTCCACCCAAAAGGGTGATTCACCAATGAACGAAGAAATCGAATCCCTTTCCTTGCAGGGGTATCCCCAGTGGCGGCCGTTTTCCGAACGGCCCAAATCCCTGCCGTCCCTGCACCATTACAATGTTCTTCTTTCCCGAACCGCTGGATATTCCGGCGGTTTCTTTGTTTTCGCGCGTCTCGCGCCGCCCCGGCGCGTTCCCGCCTGGCGGGAAGCCCTCCTTCCCTTTTCCCGGCACGTCGCCCGGCGCCGATTGCGGACGCCGGTCCCGAGCCGGAAAGTGCCATTCCCCACGCGGACATAATCGCCCGCATCATCCGTCTGTAATCTGAATCGAGCCCGCCCCCGGCGCGACCTTTGGCGGCGTGCGGTCGGACGTTCCCTTTGGGATCGTTTCGTCGCGCCGCATTATTCCCGGTCAATGGGTCCGCGTTTGACGGGTCCGGGTTCACCAGGTCCGGGTTCGCCAGGTCCGGGTTCGCCAGGTCCG
>JBKHDD010000309.1:0-3164 GCA_046541515.1 Desulfococcaceae bacterium | reverse complement strand
GACGGATAATCCCGCTGCCGCACCAGATGGCAGGCGGCCAGAAATTCCTGAAACGTGCGGTGCGGGAACGTAAATTGTTCCGGCTTGTGGCGGATCAGCAGCCCGGTCTTTTCCCGGATGAACCGGATGAAGGCTTTCGCATGGTCGAGGGAATCACCAAGATACGGTTCCAGCTGGAGCAACAGCTTCCCTTCCTCAATGTCCGCCTTTTCCGCTCCGTCCTTCTGACCGGCGTGGGCGTTGAACGCCACATGGTAAATCCCGGCCTCCAGCGAACTTTTGCGAAGATGACCCAGCTTCAACCCTTCCATGAACCCGGCCACCCCGTCGCCCTCGCCCTTCCACCGTTGCAGCAGCAATTCCACGGCGTCCTGGTACAGCTCCACCCGATCCTCGGGCAGCGTGCCGTAGGAGGAATGGAGCAAGGTCATGACGGTGAGCAGCAACGGTTGCCGGGCCAGTTCCTGGAGATCCCGGACTTTCAGCGCCCGGATCAACCCTTCCGCCTTGCCCCGGATGGCGTCGGCCTGCATGGGGTTTTTCTCCGCCAACTCCCCGAACCACGCCCGCACGAACCCGGCGATCTGCTCGTCGTTGAACGCGGCCAGCACCGACTGGCGGAATCCCCGAAGGTGGTGCTCCGCGCCGACGTAGCCGTGAATCCGACAGGTTACCAGATAGCGATTGTGCCGGTAACGCTCCGCGAAATCCTGCACCACCCGGACCACCGCGCCGCGCTCGGCCTCGGGAACCTCGTCCAGCCCGTCCAACAGAACGAAGACCGCTTTTTCCTCGGATTGCAGTTCTTCATGAATTTCTTCCCACAAGCCGTCCAACTTCCAGATGGAAAGCTGGTGTTGAAGAAACTGGGCCAGCGCCCCGGCGGTTTCTTCGGGGACTCCATCCGCCCCGGTTCGCCACGCCCCAAATTCCCGCAGCACCACCCGCACGGGAAACATGGCCCCGTGGGACCACGGCCCGGTTTTCCGCAGCCGGTCCAGGCACCCTCGGGTCAGCTCTTCGTTGCCCGCGCAGGCCAGCATGTGGGTCAAAAAATTGACCAGCGTGGTTTTCCCGGAACCCGGCTCGCCCAGCAGCACCAGCCGGTCGGATTCGTCGATGGCCCGCTGGGCGGAAACGGGCTTGGTTTTCTCCTTCGCAGCCATCGATTTCCGAAGTTCTTCCTCCGTTTCCCACGGTCCCGTCTCCCGTGTGTCCAACGCCACATACACGTCGGAAAGCCGAAGGCTGTCGTCCGCGTCCCCGCCCGCCTTCTCCGGCGCCAGCTTGCCCCAGGGCAGCCGGTCGGTTTCCTCGGCGAGGTCGCGGAGGTAGCGGGCGCGGAGGCGGCGGTTGCCGGTCGCCTGCACCTGCCCCGCCTGAAACACCTGATCCCCGCCCACCACGTTCTCCGCGACGATGGTCCCCGCTTCGATCCGGACCGCTTCATGCCCTTCTTCGCGGAGAAACGTCACCAGCGCATCCATCCGATCCAGCAAGGCCCGCTGCAACCGCGTCTGCTCCAGCAGATTCCCGGTTTGGATGATCGGACGCAAGACCGCCTCCCGGATCGCCGCCTGAAGAAAAGCCGCCTCGAAGGCCGAAAACACCGCTTCCGCATCAACCCCTGGAAAATTCTCGGCGTCCAAATCGCAATCCGAGGCGATCCCCACCAATTCCCCCACCTTCGGCGGCCGGCCGGACAGAAGCTGGGCGAGTTCCCGGGCCGTATCCCGCTCCTTGAAAACAGCTTCCAGCTTTCCCTTCAACGTTTCCTTGTCCTCCGGATCAACCCGAGCCACCACGGACAGCGCGCCGACCAAGCCCGCGTGAACGCATCGCTTCAGCGCCTCTCGCTCCGGATCGCCCCGAAACATCTTCCGGACCTCCCGCGCCGATTCCTCCAGAATCCGCCCGGAAAGATTCGCGGCCAAACCGCCGATAAACGTCGTCGTGAACGCCACCATCACGGGTTCCATAATTTCCTCGGATGTTCAGATTTTCGAAAAACGATTGATTTCCAAATCATTAAACCTAGGGGCGCTGCTTGCCGCGCCCCGGATGCGTGGAAAAAATTGGCCGATTTACCGCGAAACGCCAATGCGGCGTTCGTCCCGATGGCCGTGTTTCCCAGTTTTGATTTCCCGTGCCCGCTGGGACCGAGAAACGTAGGGGCGCCGCTTGCCGCGCCCCGGTCAATGCGAGCACGTCAATCCGTTTTCCCGAATGCCGATGGTCGTGAACGAGGACGCGCCGTTCTTCCGAGGAAAATGGACGATCCTTCTCCACGCATCCGGGGCGCGGCAAGCAGCGCCCCTACGGTTGGGGGGAGCGAGGAAGAAATCCCGTCCATCCCTTTAATCCCGAAAATCCCAGTTCAAATAGCCTCAGCCGAACAAATTCTGCGCGGTTAGTCCCACCGCCGCCGCCCACGGCAACAATTTGACCAACTTGGATTTCACATCCCCGGCTTGGTCGATGGTTTTTCCCGCCTGGACCAAAATTTCATTCAGAGCCTTCAATTTCCGGACGATGCGATTTCCAGATGGTTCCGGCTTTTCCAATTCCCGCGCCACTTCGGACAATTCCAGCACCGCGTCCTCGGCGTCCTCCGCGTCCGGAAAATCCCCGGCCGCCGCCGCGCCTTCCACTTGCTCCCGCAGCGCGGCGATTTCCTTCCGCAAATCATCCACCGTGGCCGAAGCCGGGTCAGCGATGTACTGCAACCCCGTCACCACGTTCCCCGCTCGAATTTCGTCCGCCGTAATCCCCCCGCTGCGAATCGCCCCGGCCAGCCGGATCATTTCCGCCGCCGAGGCCGCGTCCCCGCCCCGCACCTGGACGCCGTCCACCACGTTGTCCGCCACGATCTTCCCGGCCCGGATTCCGCCGGTTTTCACGCCTTGGTTCGAGGCCCGCACCGCGTTCCCGTCCCCGGTCACCACCACCCCGCCCACGTTGTCGCCGCCGATGGAAACGTTCCGGTTGCCGCCGGATTCTTCACCTTTGGTCATTGGATGTTCTCCTTGGTTCCGAATTTCGTTTGGAAAATCTCGGGTTGCCATTTCCAGACAGCCCCGAAGGACCGGATGGGTTTGACCGTCGAAAACCAAAACACCGCCGGAGCCCGGTCCAAAAGGGCGGCCGCAAGGGCCGCCCCTACG
>JBKHDD010000308.1:0-3174 GCA_046541515.1 Desulfococcaceae bacterium | reverse complement strand
GGCCGCGGCCGGCCCACCTGCTTCGGATGGGAACCGATTGGAAAAACCGGTTCCCATCCGGCGCCGTTCTGATAAAACGGAGCCATGAACCCGATGCTCCGATTCCATTTCCGAAGATTCATCCCCGGCGACGCCATGAGAGAAAATCATCCCCGGAAATCCCCCGTTGAAAACGGGGAACATTCTTGTTCCCCCCATTTTCGCAAAGGGAGGCCGGGGGGGATTTTTTCGTTGCGAAAGCGCAATATTTTCCAAACCAATCCGCGTGGTCCAAAAAACGCCGGGGTTTGCCGGCGCCGCAGAAATCCCCCTCAATCCCCCTTTGGAAAAGGGGGACCTTCTTGGGTTCCCCCCTTTTTTCAAAGGGGGGGCGGTGGGGATTTTTCCCGACGAAAGCGCCGATGGCCGTTTTTCCCGCTTCTTCTTTTTCTCCTGCTCTCCACCCCCGCCCTCGCCCAACCCCCCCTCCCCGATTCCCCGGCGGACCAAGCCGAGGCGGAACGACTCCAAAACGTGCTGGAACGCCATTCCGAGCGAGCCGACGAAACCCGGCTGAACGCCGATTTCGTGCCCGGCATGGTCACGGTGCTTTATGGCGACGAGCTGGAGGCTCGGGGCGTCCGGACGGTGGGCGAGGCGTTGACGCTGGTGCCGGGGATGGATCTGGCCTTCACGGCGGACAGCTTCTGGCAGACGGTGGTCCGGGGCGTGCCCAAAATTTTCGCCTCCGGCCACATCGAAATTCTGCTGGACGGCGCGCCGCTGGCCACCGCCTTCGGGGTCGATCCGGTGGTCAACATGCCGGCGGCCCAGGTGAGCCGCCTGGAGATCATCCGGGGGCCGGGGTCGGCCATCCACGGCGAAAACGCGGTGGCCGGGGTGCTCAACGTCATCACCCGGAAATCCGAAAACCGGGCCTTCGCCGGCGTGGGGAGCTTCGACACCTTCACCGGCGGCGGCGTTTTATCCCTGGAAGACGCGGAACGGAATCTGGCCGTCCATCTCAACGTGGCGGGGCTGACCACCGACGGGGCGGACGTGGACGCCGGCGCCGACACCCTCTACGGCGGCGATCTGGACGGCGTTTCCTACGACGCCGGAGAAACCAACGAGGAGATGGACTACGCAGCCGCCTTTCTTTCCGCCGAACTCCGGGGACTGTCCCTGAACGCCCACTACATCCGCAACCGCCAGGGCGACGTGTTCGGGGCGGGCAACAGCCAGACGGTTTCCATCAGCCGGGACAACGTGGTGGACGTGAGCCAGGTTTCCGAGTCCGACCCGGACGACATTTTCCACGCGGCGGGAACGGGAATTCCGCCCGCCGTGGTGGATTTGAACCAGGCGACCCTGGTGGGCGGGGCGGATCGGAGCGTTTACGAAACCGATCAATGGGGCGTTTCCACCGAATACCGGCTGACGCCCGTCCCCGATTTGGAGGCCCGGATTCGCCTGGGCTGGCAACGGGAGGATTTCTCCGCCGGCGACGCCCGGCTCCGGACCCTCCAGACCGAACCGCTGCCCCCGCCGGGACGGCCCGACCTCCCCGGGCTTCCGGATATCGGAATCGCCTCCGATCCCGATCCGGTGGAGATCACCGTGGCGCAAAACGGCTGGGTCTACGGGCTGGACTCCGACGAAACGGTGCTGCGGGCGGGGCTGGAATTCACCTGGAAGGGCTGGAAGGGGCATACCCTGCTGGCGGGCTACGCCTTCGAGGAGACGCGCTGGTCCGAAACCGGCGACGGCGGAACGGAGCGGGACCGGATCGCCAATCGGCTGTTGCTGGAGGAGACCTTCCGGGCGAGCGACCGGCTGACCCTGACCGCCGGGCTGCGCTTCGACGCCTACGACGATTTGGAGGACCAGCTCTCGCCCAGGCTGGCGGCCGCCTACCGACTGAGCCGACACCACGTCTTCAAGGCCCAGTACGCCCGGGCCTTTCGCCCGCCTTCGTTTCTGGAAATGAAACTTTTCGAGGAAAACGGAGGAAGGATCGATCTTTCGCCCGAGACGGCGGACACCTTCGAGCTGGGCTACATCTATCGCCGGGCCGAGACGCTGCTCCGGGCCACGCTGTTCCACACCGAACTGGACGACTGGATTCAGGACGGCCGCACGGGCGCGCCGGCGTCGGATTTCCAGACCCGGGGCGTGGAGCTGGAGGCGGCGTTTCCGCTGATTCCCCGCGTCCTGCTGCTGGACGCTTCCCTCTCCTTCGCGGACGCCGAGGACGAGGCCGCGGGCGCGGCCATCCCCGGCTCCGCAAAATGGCTGACCGGAGCGGGATTGCGCTGGCGGCCCGTCGCGCCCCTCTGGTTTTGGCTTCAGTACCGATTCGTTGGCGACCGGGCCCGGGAACCCGAGGACCCCCGGGACGATCTGGACGGTTATCAAACCGTTGACCTGACCGGGACCTTCCGCCGGTCGGGCTGGACGGTGGGGGCCGGGGTGAAGAATCTTTTCGAGGACGACGTGCGGTATCCGTCCCGCCTGGGCGGCGTCTCCGGCGGCGACGCGCGACTGGACCGGCCCGACGACTATCCCCGTCCCGAACGCACCTGGTGGCTCCAGGTGACGCGGGAATTTTGATGACGGCGGGAGCGACATATCCGGCCATCCGCCGGTTGCGGTTCCCCGCGGCGGGACTTTTGGCGGCGTTGCTTCTGCTTTCCGCCGCGTTCGCCCACGGCGGGGACCGGGAGGAAAGCCGGGCCTGGGCCGGGCTGGACCTGTTCCCCAGCGTGCTGGCGGCGGACGCGGAGATCGCCGACAAGCGGGGGCCGGACGGGGCGTTGCCCCTGGTCGTCCTCCACCAAACCGACCGGGAGCTGGCCGAGGAAATGGCCCGGCGGCTGGCGCGGACCGGGACCATCCGGGGGATTCCGATCCGGGTGGAAATCGCCCGCGATCCGGCCTCTTTGCATGGAACCGGCCCCCCGCCCGCCGGGATGTTTCTGGCCGAACCGCGCATCGGCGATCTGGAGGCGGTGATCCAATTCGGCCGGGAAAACCGGCGGCTGGTCTTCTCCCCGTTTGCCGGGGACGTGGAACGAGGCGTTCCCGCCGGAATCGCGGTGAGCGACCGAATTCTCCCGCTGGTCAACGCCGAGGCCCTGGAATCCTTCGGTCTGCGGCTGAAACCGTTTTTTCTGCGGATCGCCGAGGTGTATG
>JBKHDD010000307.1:0-3230 GCA_046541515.1 Desulfococcaceae bacterium | reverse complement strand
TGAAGATACCGCGTCAACGTGCTCCGGACCTCGTTCAACGAAACGGAAACCCGCAACGCCCGCCACGTCTCCACGCCGGATCGGGATTCCAGGGCCAGAAACCGCCGTCCGCCGTCCGGGTCCCGCCGAAATCGCTCCAGCCCCCGGTCGAGAAAGGCATCCAGGCCATCCGGCCGCAACAAGTCGAGTCCCGCTGGAAAGGCTTCCAGGAAAGGATCGGCCAGCGACGGATCGACCGCCAGCACCCGGCGGAGAGCGTCCAACTGCGAGGCGCGCTTGGCGGGAGAGAGTTTGTCCAGCGCACGGGGCAGCAGATGGGTCAAATGGAGGGCTTGGCGATAGGGCAACGGCGATGCCTCCCCGCTTCCACCGAACGCCGTCTCCAGCAGCGCAACAAACGCCGCGGCGCCCTCCCAATCCCTCGCCTCGGCCAATCCGGCCACGGCTTCCAGCGGCTCCTTCAGCAGATAATCCCCGCCGGATCGGAGCAATTCCACCAGCCGCAGCAGCCGTTCGGCCATTCCGGGCGGACCGGCCCGAAAGACCGGGACCAGATGCGCCGCCAGCAGCCGGGAAACGTGAGCGCCGGCCGTTGCTTCGTGAACCACCACGCATTCGTACCGGGCGATCCGGCCGGGAGCGGCGTCCCGCGCCAGACGGGCCAGCCCGTCGGCAACCGCTTCTCCCAGAGCGACGTCCCGTTCCAACGCCGCGAAAATGGTCGCCGCCATCGCCGCGATCCGATGCCGGGACAGGGGGAATTCCCGCGCCGCCAGCGCGTCCCCAAGAGCGTCCGCCATGTCGGGATCGGCCTCGGCGAGCCGTCCCAGCGGATCGGTGGCCTCTTGGAGACCAAAGCGCTCGATCAGCGCCCGAAGCCCGCCCGGGAGCTTATCGGTGGGACCGTCCAACAGGGGGGAATCGGTCGCGGATGAAGAGCCCGATGTCGGGGAATGAGAGGCGGAATCACGCCCGTCCGGAGAATCGGCCGCGGATGGGGCGCCAGCCGCCGGAGCATCGGAGACGGATTCAAGACCTTCCCGAGAATCGGCCGCAGGCGGAGAGCCAGCCGCCGGGGAATGGGAGGTAGATTCGAGCCCGTCCGGAGAACCGGCCGCAGTTGCAGGTTTCCCCGCCGGGGAATTGGAGGCGGATTCGGCCCTGTCCTTGGAATCGTTGGAATTCACGGGAAAATGTCGTCCACCAGATCGGAGAGGGTCTCCTGGAGGCGGGCGTCGTCGGTGAGGGGCAGGCACACGGCGGAGCGGCAGGCGCTTCGGACGGGGACCCCGCCCCGGACGAGCTGGGCCGCGTAGATCAGCAGGCGCGTGCTGGCCCCTTCGGACAGGCCGTGCTCCCGGACGTTGCGGATTTTCCCGGCCAGGTCCACCAGCCGGCCAGCCGTATCCGCGTCCACGCCGCCCTCGTGGGCCACGATCTCCGTCTCCAGACCGGCGGGCGGGTAGTCGAACGCCAGGGAGACGAAGCGCTGTCGGGTGCTCTGCTTCAGGTCTTTGAGCACCGACTGGTAGCCGGGATTGTAGGAGATGACCAGCGCAAAATCGGGATGGGCCCGCACCACCTCGCCTTTGCGCTCGATGGAGAGGGTCCGCCGGTCGTCGGTCAACGGGTGGATGACCACGGTGGTGTCCTTCCGCGCCTCCACCACCTCGTCCAGGTAGCAGACCGCGCCCATGCGCACCGCCCGGGTCAGGGGGCCGTCCTCCCAAATGGTTTCGTCGTGGCGCAGCAGATAGCGGCCGATGAGGTCCGAGGCGAACAAATCCTCGTGGCAGGCCACCGTCACCAGCGGCCGTCCCAGCCGCCAGGCCATGTGCTCCACGAAGCGGGTTTTCCCGCAGCCGGTGGGGCCCTTCAGCATGACCGGCAAACGGGCGGAATAGGCCGCCTGAAAGAGGTCCACCTCGTCGCCGGTGGGCACGTAAAAAGGCTCTTGGATCACCCGGTAGTCGCCGGCCCGCTCGTCCGTCATCGCCCGCCTCCGTCGGGGTTGCGCGCCCCCCGCAAATGTGCCATAGGTTCAAGTTTATCGCCGATATCCAAAAAGGAGAACCATACACCATCATGGAAACCGAGGACAAGACGGAGATCGCCGGGGCCACGCCCCTCGAAACCGCAAAAGCGATGGAAAGCGCCGACATCCATCGGCTGAATTTTCGCGGAAAGGAAATCGCTCTGGTGGGCACCGCCCACGTCTCCCGGGAAAGCACGGAGCTGGTGAAATCCATCATCGAAGCGGAGCAGCCGGAAACGGTCTGCGTGGAGCTGTGCGCCAGCCGCTTTCAGTCGATTCGCCAGAAGGACCAGTGGCGGCAAACCGACATCATCAAGGTCATCAAGGAAAAAAAGGCGTTTCTGCTGTTGACCAATCTGCTGCTGGCTTCGTTTCAGAAGCGCATCGCCCAGAAGCTGGACGTGGTCCCCGGCCAGGAAATGATCGCCGCCATCGACGCCGGGGAGGCCATCGGCGCCCAGGTCCATCTGGCGGACCGGGACATCCGGGTGACCCTGTCCCGGGTCTGGCGATCCATGAGCCTGTGGGACAAGCTGAAGCTGACGACCCAGATGATTTTTTCCATGGGCGAAGTGGGCGACATCACCGAGGAAGACATCGAGCGGATGAAGCGGCAGGACATCCTGGAAACGCTGCTGGCCGAAGTGGGCCAGGAAATGCCGCAACTCAAAACGGTGCTCATCGACGAGCGGGACGAATATCTGGCCGAGCGGATCAAAACCGCGCCGGGAGACCGGATCGTGGCGGTGGTGGGAGCGGGGCACGTCCCCGGCATCAAACGCCATTTGGACGAAGACGTGGATTTGTCGGAACTGGACCGGGTCCCGCCGCCGGGGAGTCTCCGGAAAATCATTCAGTGGGGCCTGCCACTTCTCATCGTCGCGCTGTTCGTGGCGGGTTTTTTTTTCGGGGGGGCCAAAGCGGGAAAGGACATGGCGGTCTACTGGCTGATCGCCAACGGCGTGCTGGCCGGCGTGGGCGCCGTTGTGGCGCTGGCCCATCCGCTGACCATTTTGGCGTCGGTGCTGGCCGCGCCGTTGACCTCGCTCAACCCGATGGTCGCGGCGGGATGGGTCTCCGGTCTTTGCGAGGCGTTTCTTCGAAAGCCCAAAGTGCTGGACTTCGAGCACCTCCCCGCCGACATCGGCTCGGTGAAGGGTTTTTGGCGGAACAAGGTCACGCGGATTCTGCTGGT
>JBKHDD010000306.1:0-3252 GCA_046541515.1 Desulfococcaceae bacterium | reverse complement strand
CCAGAGGAAAAAGGGCGAAAAGAAAAAGCTCCAGGAAAACCATTTCGAATTCCTCCCAAAATTTACGGGGGAGTGTGAAAGGACGGCGCCCTGGTCGGAGGGGCGTCTCGACCGATTCATGGTTGCGTCTGCGCTTTTTGCAAATGGGCGGGGCGTGCGCCAGAAACGCCGTTGCTTTTTTCAAACCAAAAACCGTGCCAGAAGCCGAACAATGCCCCAACCCATTATTTCGCCAATGCAAAGCCGAGTCCAAAAACCTGGCGACCGTGCCGACGACCCAATTTTGGCGGAAAAATTCACAAAATGGCTCGAAGGACCCCTATCCGACCCGTAAATGTTGAACACCGCCGCGGAGCTTGATGGCGGAGTAGCCAACCAGAATGGTCAACACCAGCAGGTAGTACGCGGGAAACCAATCCACCGATTGCCGGAACACCAGATTCTCCAGGGCCTGGCCGGAAAGGTCGGGTTGATCCGCCGTCGCGTTGTTCCGGAGCAGATGGACCAGCCCGGAATACAACAAGCCGATCAGACCATACCCCAGGTTGTAGGAAAGCCCCTTGAAGCTGAGCACCGTGGCCCGCCGGCGGGAGCTGGTGATCCGATTCAGGTAGTGGCTCACGAAAAAATGGGTCATCTGCATCACGGCGTAGAGGAACAGCATGGGAATGAGGCCGTAATACGGAATGAAAAAGGTCATCCCCCAGAGGCCGGCCAGGGTGAGAACCGACAAAATGGCCATGTTGAAGGCCGGGGTCCGCTCGTTGGAGAGAATCTGGGCGACTTTGGGCATGAAAAGACCGGCCATCGCCATGGCGGAACCGATGAGGCCGAAGCTGGCCTCGGGCAGTTCGATGATCCGGAAATACTGGCTGTTGAGGGTCAGCAGCATCCGGACGACGTGATCGAACAGCAGCCCGGCGAGGATGACGACCAGGGCGAAGGGCGTGTCCAGAATCCATCGCCCCGCCCGGAGGGTGGTTCGAAAGGCCTCGGCGGTGGAAGAGCCCGCCGCTTCCACCGGGTTCTCGTCGGTCTCCTCTCCGTTGGCGGAAACTTCCTTCATGCGGAGAACGGTGCAGAGGGCCATCAGCGACATGCCGAAGGTGAGATAGAGCGGATACCGGAGCGTCATTTCCTGGGTGAATTGGATGTCCACACCGAGGAACCCCGCCACCCGATTCAGCAAGGCCGGATCGTAGACCGCCGCGCCAATGCTCATGGCCAGCACGAAGGCCCCGGCCTGAAGCCGCATTTGGCGTTCCAGCACCTTGTCCCAGTCGTTGGCGTCTCCGTAGCGGTCCAGGCTGTCGTAGGCCAGGGCTTCGTCCGCGCCGGAGGCCGCCGCTTCCGCCGCGCCGGAAAGCGCCCGGTTGAGCAAAAACAGCGCGAACAACAAGGTCGGGTTGCCCTTGGGCGCGAAGACCAGGATCGCCATTTCCAGCACCATCAGCACGCCGGTGGTCACCAGGAGGTTCCGCCGTCCGATGGTATCCGCCAACGCGCCGGAGGGGACTTCCAAAAGGACAATGGAAACGGCCCAGGCCACGTTGAGCATGGCGAATTGATCCACCGTGAGCCCAAAATCCAGGAATAAAATGGTGAAGATCGGGTAGTAGAACCGGGCGTTGAAAAAAATCCGGAAATGGATGAAACGGCGGACGTTGGGAATGTCGAAGGGCGAGGCGGTCGCGGCCATGGCGGGCTCCGGCGGTTGCGATGAATGGACGTGGAAAGTGGGAGAATTGCCGTGAATTCGGAAGGTAAGCCCGGAAATCTGAAAGGCAAATTGGCCGGATTTTCCATTTTCCTTGCGATCGATTTCGATTTTGGGATAAGGCCGAACCCGGCCAACGAGAACCCTTTTTCCGTCGGGTCCCTCGTAGACTTTGGGACTCAAAAAGAAGAACGGCGTTGGATTCGCCAAAGGCGTATGCGATACGCCCCCCACTATTTTTTGCCATAAACCAGCGCAAGCGGAAGGGAGTTCAGCGCGTGCTCATCTATTTTCTTCTCTGGTTCCCCATGATTTTCATTGCGTTTTTCAACGCGCTTCTGCGAGAAAAAGTCTACGGTCCCCATCTGAGCGAATTGGCCGCCCACCAGCTTTCCACCGGGATCGCCGTCCTGCTGTTCGGACTCTACACGTGGGGAATTACCGCCCGATGGCCGTTGGAAAATTCCGGTCGGGCGTTGGCGGTCGGCGGCATGTGGCTGGTCCTGACCGTCGCCTTCGAATTCGGATTTGGCCATTACGGCGCCGGCCATTCCTGGGAGAAGCTGTTTGCCGATTACAATCTCCTCCGGGGACGGGTCTGGAGTCTGTTGCTGGCGGCCATCTTTCTGCTGCCATGGATTTGCCATGCGTTGCGGGAGGGCTAAATCAATGGTCGTCAAAAACGAGGTGTCCGGACCTCCGGGAGCGACGAGTTGCACTCGTCGCTCGGTAACGATCCCCTCCTGGTTAGAGGAGTGCGACTCTTCGCTGCCAGTGCCGCTTTGAAGATTTTCGCAAACGGCCAGAAAAAGGACTTTGCAACGGCATGACCGACATCTCCGGCGTCGTCTTCAACATCCAACGCTACGTCCTCCACGACGGCCCCGGCATCCGGACCACCGTTTTCTTGAAGGGCTGCCCCCTCGCCTGCCCGTGGTGCCACAATCCCGAGGGGCAAGGCTTCGAGCCGGAGACGTTGGAACGCCGAATTCGGGAACCCGGGGAGGCGGAACGAATCGTCGCGGAAACCGCCGGGCGAGAAATGACGGTCTCCGAAGTGTTGCGGGAAGCGGAACGGGACACGATTTTCTATGACGAATCCGGCGGCGTTACCTTTTCGGGAGGCGAACCGCTGGCCCGGCCGGAATTCCTCGCGGCGCTCTTGCGCGGCTGCCGGGAACGGGAAATTCACGCCGCAGTGGATACCAGCGGATACGCGCCAACCGGGGCGTTCTCGGAAATCGCACCCTTGGTGGACCTTTTCCTGTTCGACCTCAAGGCGATCGATCCCGAACTTCACCGGCGGCTGACCGGCGTCCCAAACCTGCGAATTCTGGAAAATCTGCGAACGCTGGATCGAGGGCGCCGACCGACCATGGTCCGGTTTCCGCTGATTCCGAACTTTACCGACGCGCCGGGAAACATGGAAGCCATCGCCGACCTCGTTTCCCAACTGGAATCCATCCGCGAAGTGGCCGTGTTGGCCGAGGCTCCTTCTTCATTGAGCGGTCCGAGGTCGATCCAGCGGTCGGCGG
>JBKHDD010000305.1:0-3265 GCA_046541515.1 Desulfococcaceae bacterium | reverse complement strand
GGGCCGGACGACCGCCAACAAGGCGGTCGTCCGGCCCTTTCCGTTGCGCATCGCCCCCGGCCGACGGCGGGACCGAAGCGACAAACAAGGCGGAATCCGTAACCATCCGAATCCATTGTTTGAGAATTGGATATGATGGAGTGGCGCCCTTCCCAACAACCTCCCGCGAAGGTCTTGGGGAAATGTTCATTCCGGCACCGGGAGCGACGAGTTGCGCTCCTCGATTCAAGCGGACTCCAAAACGGGCCGACGAGCACAACTCGTCGCTCCCGGAGGCGGAATGAATATGTGTCCGAACCGCCAAAATAAAACGCCCCCGTTCGGGACCGGCCGGTCTCGAACGGGGGCGTTGGCGTTTCTATCATTCCCGGCGGCGATCACACCATCGGCGTGTTTTCCATCAGGGTCCAGATGCCGCAGGGGCAGCCGGCGGCGCAGAAGCCGCAGCCGATGCAGCGCTCCGGAATCACGGCGTATTCGTAGCCGTCGGCGTTGTCCGTCTCCCGGCGCTCGATGGCCGACTGGGGGCAGATGGTGACGCACATGGAGCAGTCCCGGCAGCCGCCGCAGGAGGCGCACTCGTTGCCGCACTCGCTCACGTCCTGGAACTCTGTGATCCGGGGATCGTAGTATTCCAGGGTCACGCGGCTGGTGTCGATCGTCCGCCGGGTGTCGCCGGCGGGCCGGCGGCCCGCGAAGATGTCCACGATGGCCCCGGCGGCCTTGCGGCCCGCGCCGATGGCGTCGGTGATCAGTCCCGGCCGGACGATGTCGCCCACCGCGAAAATTTTGGGGTCGGTGGTCTGGTACTGCTCGTTCACCTTCACGAATCCCCGTTCCACCCGAACCTCCGCCGGCAGAAAATCCACTTCCGGGGCGTCGCCGATGGAGATGACCACGGTGTCCGCAGGGAGCAGCTCGCCGTCCTGAAGGACGACCCCGGCCTCGGTGATCTCCCGGGTGAAGACCGGCCAGCGGAAGGTCGCGCCCGCCTCCTCCGCCTCTTCCCGCTCCTTGCCGAAGGCGGCGGGCTTCTGGATGTCGATGAGGGTCATCTCCTCCGCGCCCAGCCGATGGGCCTCGGTGGCCACGTCGCAGCCCACGTTTCCGGCCCCGATGACGACCACCCGCTTTCCGGGGTCCACCTTGCCCTTCTTGGCCCCGGCAAGGAAATCCAGGGCCGTCAGGGCCCGCTCCGCGCCGGGAATCGGAAGCGAGCGCGGTTTCTGCGCGCCGGTGGCCAGCACCACGAAGTCGTAGTCCTCCCGAAGCTGTTCCACCTCGTCTTGCTCCATCCGCCGCTGAAGGTGGACGTGGGGAATCACCTTCCGAATCCGGTCCAGTTCGGTGTCCAGAATTTCCTTGGGAATCCGGCTTTCCGGGATGGTCGCGGAAATTTTTCCGCCCAGGTTCGGAGAGGTGTCGTAGACCACCGCCTCGTGGCCCTCGCGCCGGAGCTGCCAGGCGATGGAAAGCCCGGCGGGTCCGCCGCCCACCACCGCCACCTTGCGGCCCGAGGGCGGGGGCAACTCGGGAACCCCGGCGTCCACGCTGGCCTGGCCGAGCTTGCGCACGTCCACCGCCGGCATCAGGCCAATGGTCCGGGTGCAGCCCTGCATGCAGAGGTTGGGACAGAGATAGCCGCAGACCGCGGCCGGAAAGGGGGTGTAGGCCATGGCCAGGTCCACCGCCTCGTCCACCCGGCCCTCGCGGATGAGCCGCCACCGCTCCTGCACCGGGATTCCCGTGGGACAGGATGCTTCGCAGGGGGCCATGTAGGCGTGGTTTTCCCACACCGGCACGAATCGCCGCAGGTCGCCGGTGGGCACCAGGGGAATGGGCGTCCGGTCCAGGTTCGTCAAATCGCCGATGATGCCCCCGGCGCCCAGCTCCGCGTCCCAGACTTCCGCGTGGAAATCGCGGATGGAGCGGGTGGAGCGGACCATCCGCTCCTGGGGCGTCCGGGCGGTCAGAAGCTGCCAGGCGTCCCGGTCCGAAAGCGCTTCGAACAGCTCGCTTTTGCCGATGGCCTCCAGATAGATTTTCAGATTGTTGCGCAGCCAGTCCCACTCCCGATCCGCGATGGGAATTTGTTTGGCGTCGGCCTGGCTGAAGCCCTTGTGGGGGCCCCGGAAGAAGACCTTGCCGCCCACCATGCCCACCAGCGGCCGGTAGCCCAGAACGTTGTCCGGCGTCTGGCCCTCGTGGCCGCAGATCACCGCCACTCCGCCGGCCATGAACTCGCCGAAATAGTCGCCCGCCGTGCCGCGCACCCACAGTTCCGGCGGCTCGAAACGCGGGTTGTATTTGGTCATGGTCATCCCGCGGGCGCCGATGTTGCCGTCCACGTAGACTTTGCCCTGGCCCATGCCGTTGCAGCAGCCGTTGGTGGCGTTGCCGCGCACCACAATCTGGGCCCCGGCGTTGAGCCAGCCCACGTCGTCGGAGGCCGGGCCCTTCAGCTCGATCACGGTGTTGGGAAATCCAAGAGAACCGACCCGCTGGCCGGAGGTTCCCGTCACCCGAACGTGGACCGGCTCGTCGCCCGCCTTCCACAGCCGCCCGCCGATGCCGTGCTGGCCGAAGGCTTCCACTTCCAGGTGGCGATGGCCCCCGGCCACGGCCTCCTGAATCCGCTCCTCCAGAACCCGGGATTCGAGCCGGATTCCGTCCACTTTTCCGGAAATCCGGAAATAGTCCGTTGATTTCATATACGCTCCATTGCCGGGCGGGACCCGTTCCCCCGTCCCCGCCGGTTGCACCACAACACACATCGGTTACACCACATACGAGATGCTCAGCCGGTCCGCCGCCGCCTTGTCGGCGATGCCCAGGGCGTCGGACATCCCGACGGGCAGAGACGTGGACCGCCCCAGGGGCGCGACGATCTTCTTCAGCTCGGTGTCGAAACTAAGATACATGTCCACCACCCGCTGGGCCACGTCGTCCACGTCCAGCCGCCGATAGAGCCGGGGATCCTGGGAGGTGATGCCCTTGGGGCACAGACCGATGTTGCAGATGTTGCAACGGTCCCCTTCGGAACCCAGACAGCCCGCCGCCGCCTGCATGACGTATTTTCCGCTGACCACGGCCGAAGCCCCCAGCATGATGAGCGCCGCGGCGTTGGCGGCCAGATTGCCGTTTTTCCCCGCGCCGCCGCCGGCCAGGATGGGCAGCTCGTTCTGCTGGCCCAGCTTCACCAGGTTCAGGTAGCAGTCCCGCAGGTTGCTGGCGATGGGGTGGCCCATGTGGTTCATGGACACGT
>JBKHDD010000304.1:0-3364 GCA_046541515.1 Desulfococcaceae bacterium | reverse complement strand
ATCCGCCCCTCCGCCTGGAGCTTCCGGATGCCCACCACGATGTCGTTGACCAGACAGAAGCCGGTTCCCACCTTTTCGTAGGCGTGGTGCATTCCCCCGCCAAAATAAAAACAAAAGCCGTGTTCCAGCGCCAAACGGCCGCATTGGGCGGTTCCGGACACCCGCTGGAGAATCCGGTCGAACAGTTCTCGAAGCGGCCGGGTGGCGGTTTCCGGGGTATATCGGTAATAGTTTCCCTCCGCGTCGATCAGTTCGTAGGTCCGCAGGATCGCGTCTTCCAAACCGTCTCCCAGCAGCTCCGCCACGTAGTCGGGATGATGGACCCGCAGCAGGTCCTCCCGCGTAACTTTTTCGCCGGTGGGACGCCGATTCCACCGATCCTCGACCGGCCCCAAAACGGGATGGGCTTGCAGCGCCGCCACGGTGCGCGTGGCCTTGGAGTCGTGGATGGGAATCTGGATGCCGAAATCAAGAAAACTGAAGCGGTGGTCGGGATCAAACAGGATCATGGTCTTCTCCGGGACAGCGGTTTGGGGAGCCCGCGCCTTTGGAACCGTCGAAAAAAATTCGGCATTCCGTGACAAACGGGGTCCCTGGAATTACTTTGTTCCGTCAGAAAGGAGGTTCCATGGTCCAATCTGAAAACCAACCGCTTCGTTTTGTCTGGATTGGCGGCATGGACGCCGTGGACCCGTCGGAATGGGACGCCCTGGCCCTTCCGCTGGAGACCCCTTTGCTGGAGTGGGAGTGGCTGTATCAACTGGAAGCGTCCGGCAGCATTTCTCCCGCCAACGGATGGGCGCCTCGTCATCTGACCGTCCGGCGGGGAGACCGGCTGGTGGCCGCCGCGCCACTGTATCTGAAATCCCACAGTCAGGGGGAATTCGTCTTCGACTACGCCTGGGCCGACGTCTCTCGCCGGCTCGGAAGCCGATACTATCCCAAACTGGTGGGCATGAGCCCGGTGACGCCCATCGTGGGCTATCGATTTCTGATTGCGCCGGAGGAAGACGAACGGGAGATGACGCGCCGGATGACCGAGGAGATTGACCGCCTCTGCAAGGGCGCCAACCTTTCCGGCGTCGGCTTTCACTTCGTGGACGAGCGGTGGGCCAAGTGGCTGCCCGAACTTGGCTTCTGCGGCTGGCTGCACCAGGGATTCGTTTGGAAAAACAAGAATTACGAAAATTTCAACGATTACCTGGGCCAGTTCACCAGCAACCAGCGCCGAAACATCCGCCGGGAGCGAAAATCCATGGGAAAGCAGGGTCTGACGATCCGCCGATTCGCCGGAAAGGACATCGACCCCCGCCTGGCGGAGCCCATGTGGCGGTTTTACGAAGCCACCAACGACCAATACGGACCCTGGGGCTGCAAATACCTGACCCGGAATTTCTTCGAGAACATCTTCCGGCGGTATCGCCACCGGCTGCTGCTGATCGCCGCCTTTCCCAACGGAGACGCCGGTGAACCGGTGGGCATGTCCATGCTCCTCCAAAAAAGCGGCCAAGTGCTGGGGCGTTACTGGGGCAGCGAGGTGGAAATCCCGAACCTTCATTTCAACGCCTGCTACTACGAGCCCATCGAATGGGCCATCCGGCACGGGGCGCGTCAATTTGATCCCGGCATGGGCGGCTCCCACAAAATCCGCCGGGGTTTCGAGGCGTTCGGGAACCACAGTTATCATCGGTTCATGGACCCCCGGCTCGCCTACATCATGCGGTCGCACATCGACGAGATCAACCAGGCCGAACAGGAACAGATCGACGCCGTCAACGCCGCCATTCCCTTTGCCCAACGGGGAAACGATTCGTCCAGGCACTGAGGCGTTTTTGAGCGCCCCCCCTCCCCAACCTGCCTCTGCCGCCGAACGCGATTCCCAATTCCATCCGCGTTGCGATTTCAAATGGACAGTGGTGACAAATTGAACAATGGCGTATGCGATACGCCCCTACAAAGTCCCGAATAAATCGGCTGAATGGAAGGCATTGCCCCTAATCCGGCTCCATGGTGGTGCGCAGGGGAAAGCCATGCTCTTTGGCGAGGGTTTTCACCGTCTCCACCTTGGTTTCCGCCACCTCATGGGTGTAGACCCCGCAGACGCCCCATCCGTTTTTATGAATGTGCCACATCAACTGGGCCGCCTCCTCCCGGCCCTTGCTGAATACCGCCATCAGCACCTGCACCACGAACTCCCGAGGCGTGAAGTCGTCGTTGTGCATAATCACCCGGTACATGGGCGGTTCCTTTATGTCTTCCTGGTCCTCCACTTCCGGTTCCGCAAGCAAGTCCGGCAATTCCTGGCCCATTGGACCATCCCCCCTTTCGGGCGTTCGGGTTTCAACCGTCGGAATATAATCCCCTTGCGGAAGGTTTCAAACCCGCCGGAAACCGTTCCGGAAAAATGGACACCTCGCTCCCATTCTGCGCCGAGCAAGGCCAAAGCCCGAAACTAGGCTCCGCGACTTTCTCTCCAAACGAAAACGGGCCGCGCCCCCGCCCTTCGCTCGGTTTGACCTTTCCCGGAAACGTGGTAGAAGACTCCCCGCTTGCGCGGCCGGTCCCAATGTTTTGAGGTCCGGGCCGTTTTTCACCATTCACGACAAAGGTTTTTCATGCACGAAATCGAACCCGGCGCGACGCCCGATCTTGCGGAGCGGTATGGGCCGCTGACGGACGACGCCAACGCCTTCCGCGAATATCTGGACCGCCCGCTGGACCGCTTCATCTGGACCCACACCGGCCGAATGGAACCGGAGCGGCTCGGCGCCCTTCTGAAAAAGGCCGGTTTCGGGCCGGAACGCCTGCCCTGGCATCCCGCCGCCTTTCGGATCACCGGAAATCCCGACGGCCTCGGGAACCACTGGACCTACCTGGCCGGTCTTTTCCACATCCAAGAGGCCAGCTCCATGTTGCCCGCGCTGCTCTTGAATCCTCAACCGGGGGACCGGGTGCTGGATTTGTGCGCCGCGCCCGGCGGGAAAACGGCCCAGGCCGCCGTGGCCATGAAAAACCGGGGCACAGTGGCGGCCAACGACCTCGTGGGCGCGCGCCTCCGCCCCCTTCGGATGAACGCCGACCGGCTGGGGCTGATGAACGTGACCGTCTCCTGCCACGACGGCGTGAACCTGCCCAAATCGGCCGGGACCTTCGATTTCGTGATGGCCGACGTGCCCTGCTCTTGCGAGGGGACCTCCCGGAAAAACCCGGGCATTTTGGACCGGCCCGGCTCTCAAATCATCCGGCCGTATCGAAAGCAAAAGCTGCTTCTTCGACAGGCCATTCGCCGGTGCCGCCCCGGCGGAAAGGTGGTTTACAGCACCTGCACCTATGCGCCGGAAGAAAACGAAGGGGTCGTGAGCGA
>JBKHDD010000303.1:0-3379 GCA_046541515.1 Desulfococcaceae bacterium | reverse complement strand
CCCTTCACATCGGCGCGTCAAACTCCCGCGCATAGCCGGTCAACTCCACGTAGCCGATACCGGAAACCGGTTCCCCGCCGGAGCGAGTCCCCTCCACCGAAACCGCCCCCTCCCAGTAGCTCACGCCGGTGCTTTCGTCGGTGCGCATTTCCTGGTCGGGCAGCAGCGAGGAAATCCGCAGTTCCAATTCCGCCGGGGACACCGTCATCCGCCAGCCGGCGGGATAAACGGCGTTGGTGTGCGGACTCTCCCACGTATCGGTCACTTCCAGAGAAATTCCGTCGTTTTCAACGTGGCGAGCCGTTCCGTCCGCCGCGACCACCGTGGCGCTGGAGGCGGCGCTCAATCCGCCGTCCTTCCGGCGGAGAAGATAAACCATCAGCTCCGTTTCGTCGTCCAATTGAAGGCTGAACCAGTCCCACCCCTCCAGGTTTTCCTCCAGGGGGGCGCTGCTGAATTCGTGGTCCATCCAGGCGTGCCCGGAAACGGAAACCGATTCCGCGTCTGGCCCCGGGGTCAGCTCTCCCGACACCGCCATCCGCGTCAGGGAGTAGTAGCAGGACGCGCTTTCCCGCTTCTCGCCCTTGCGGCTGTAGCCGTCCTCGCCGTGGGGGACCGGCGGCTTTTGGGCGCGGAGGGTCAGGTTCAGCCCCAGCTCCGGCGCGTCGGCGCGAAGTTGGTGTTCCTCGCCCCGGATGTTCAGCGACCAGTTCCGCAGATGAACCCGGATCGCCGCGTCGTCCCGCCCCGCCCCGGAAATGCCCCGCGCGCCCCGGGCCACCCGGTCCGCCTGAAAAAACCGGCCGCCGTCGATGTCCGAAACGGCGGCGTGGGCCAGGTAAATCTGGGCGGTCCGCCAGGGCGAACGCGGTTCCGGCCAGTCGGCCTCGGCGGCGGGGGGAACGATTCGGTGACGAAAAAAGGTGAGCTGAAATCCGTAGCGATCCCCTTCCGAGCCGGTCAAATTCCCCGTGTAATACCACCATTCGGTTTTGTGATCGGGATGGGGACCGTGATCCCGAGGGAATTCCAAACCGCACGGGCCGTCCACGACGCGATAATCGCCGGCGGATTCGACGGAACCCAACCGTTCCGGACCTCGTTGAAACCAAACGATCCCGACCGCCAGCGCCGCCAATCCAAGGAGAATCCACCCGGTCCGGTTCATGATCACCGCTCCCGCAGCAGCACGGCCGGCGGTTCCCGAAAGGCGTGGCGCACCGCCGGAATCGCCGCGCCCAGCGCCGCCAACGCCACCAGCGGAACCGACAAGGCCAGTTTCCCCGGATCGATCTGGTACAAAAAGGTCCAGCCGAAGGATTGGTAATTGACCACGTAGACCAGCAGCCAGGAGAGGATCATCCCGCAGACCAGCCCGGCCCCCTCCCCCGCCGTCACCATCAGGAAGGATTCCCAGACCACCATGGCGCGAATTTGCCCGGGACTGCCGCCCACGGCCAGAATGGTGTTGATCTGCCGGGACCGTTCCAGCACCGTCACCGTGAGGGTGGTGGCGATGCCCAGGGCGGCCACGGCCAGCGCGATGACCAGCAACACCGTGGTCACGGAAAAGGTCTCGTCGAAAATCCGGAGAATCCCGGAGCGCAGGTCCCGGCCGTTGGTCAGTTCCAAACCGTCTCCGCAACAGCGGACCAGCCGCGAGCGTAAATCGGCCAGCACCGCCTCGGGGTCGGAAACCTCGTCGTGGATGTAAAACCGGGCCCCGGTCCATTCCGGCGGAGCGTCCAGCCCGCGAATCTTCCGGAACACCGACATGTCGATAAACACGACCCCGCCGCGGGTCCGGTAGTCCCGCACCACGCCCACCACCGGCAGATCAACGGTTCCGCCGGCCACCTCGGCCCGGAATCGGTCGCCGACGGTCAGCCGTGCATGCGCCCCGAAAACCTCGGAGAGTACCACTCCCTCGCCGGCGAACAGTTTTGGGCGCGCCACTTCCGGATCGCCCGCCACCCAGACAAAGCGGCCGTGCTCCAGGAAGTCCCGGGTTTCCTTGAAATCGATTTGATAGCCCAGGTCGCCTCGGTACAGCTCGACGCGCCGGTATGGCACCGGCGTCACCGGCATGTCCAGGTCCCGGACGGCCCGGATGGTTTCCGGCGGCAGCACGTCCCGGTGATGATTCAACTCCACCAGCGTCGGCCGGATGAACAGATCGCCGCTCACCGACTGTTCCGCCCAGAGGCTTACGCTGCCCCGAAAGCTGGTGATCATCACCACCAACGCGGTGTAAAGGGCCACGGCGGTGATCAGGGAGCCCACCGCCACCGCCGTCCGGACGCCGCCCGCCTGGAGATAGCCGCCGGCCAGTCGGGCCGGTTCCCCGCCGAACCGCCGGAGCGGCGGTCCCAGCCCGATCCCCAGCCGCTCCAGCAGCCAGGGGGACAGCAGCGCGAACCCGGCGAACAGCAGAAACGTGGCCAGATACCCGGGAAGCGGAAAACCCGGCGATCCGAACAAACCGGCCACCGGCCAGACCAGCGCCACGCACCCCGCTCCGGCCAGCGCCAGCCGCCGGGCGGCCACGCGACCCACCGGTCGTCGGTCCGGGGCCAGCGCCTCCACCGGGTCCACGGCGGTGGCCTCCCGGGCGGGCAAGGCCGCCGCCAGAAGGGAAACCGCCAGGGTGGCGGAGAAGGAAAGAGCCAGCTCCCACGGGTCCAGCCGCAACTGATCCACCCGGACGCGGACGAACAGCGTGGAGATCGTCGCGCTGATGGCGCCGAGCAGGTAGCGGACCAGCGCCGCGCTCACCGGCACGGCCACCAGCCAGCCAAGGATTCCGAGAACAGCGCCTTCCCCCAAAAAAAGTCCGAAGATGGTTCGCCGATCCGCGCCGATGGAACGAAGAATGGCGATCTCCCGCCGCCGGGCCGCCGCGTTGAGGGCCACCAGGCTGTAAACCAGGAACATGCCGGTGAAGAGGGAAACGAAGCTGAGCACGGAGAGATTGAGCTGATAGGCCCGGACCATGCGCCGGCCGCCTTTTCGCGCACGGTCGGGTTCCACCAGTCGAAGATCGGGGGGAATCCGTTCGGCGAGGGCCGCCGGGAAATCGGAATCCGTTTGCAGCCGCAGATCGATCCGGTCGGCCTTGCCCATGCGTCCGGTGAACTCTTGAAAGGTGGCGATGTCCGCCAAGGCCAGCTCCCCGCCTTCCGCCAGTCCCAGCCCTTCGGTTTCCAGCACCCCGGCCACCTGGAATGGGACGCGCCGACCCTGGTGGATCAGCGAAAGTTCTCCGCCGGTCCGGACGCCCAGGCGATCCGCAAGAGGCTTCCCGAGGATCACGCTGTAGGGATTCCGGATCAGGTCCAGCCAGGGCGGATCGTCGTCGTCCTCGGCTTCCCCGCCCGTC
>JBKHDD010000302.1:0-3380 GCA_046541515.1 Desulfococcaceae bacterium | reverse complement strand
TTCGGCCACCACGCTTCTCATGCCGCTGATGGCCAGCTCCCGGCCGATGATCACGCAGACCACCCAGGCCGGAATCCAGCCGTGGGAAACCATCATGATGAACGACGAGCTGACCACCAGCTTGTCCGCCACCGGATCCATCACCTTGCCGAAGGTGGACACCATCCCCCGGGTTCGGGCGAAATAGCCGTCCAGGTAATCGGAAATGGCCGCCACGCTGAAAAGAATCGCGGCCAGAAAGGCGGTCATTCGGCTGGGGAACAGCAGAAGCACCACGATACCCGGCGCGGCGGCAATCCGGAACATGGTGAGGGCGTTGGGATTGCTGAGCCAGTCGCCAAGTTTCCCCCCGAAAGCCATCCTTCCGCCTTTCTGATAAGCCAATTACCGTTTTCGGTTGTTCCAGTCGTCGAGGAACGCCTTCAAGCCCTTGTCGGTCAGCGGGTGGCCCGCCAGCTTGCTCAACACGCCGAAGGGCACGGTGGCGATATGCGCCCCCACCAGGGCCGACTCCAGGATGTGAAGCGGATTGCGGACGCTGGCGACGATCACCTCGGTGTCGAAATCGTAATTGCCGTAGATGTCCATGATCTGCTCCACCAGAATCATGCCGTCCTGGGAGAGATCGTCGATCCTTCCCACAAAGGGGCTCACGAAAGAAGCGCCGGCCTTGGCGGCCATCAGGGCCTGGAGCGGGGAAAAAATCAGCGTCACGTTGGTTGCGATGTCTTCCTCGCGCAGGGTTTTGACCGCTTTGAGGCCGTCCACCGTCATGGGAATTTTAACCACCACGTTGTCGTGAACCTTGGCCCATCGCCGGGCCTCCTCCATCATCCCGTCGTAGTCCACGGCGATGACTTCGGCGCTGATGGGGCCGTCCACCAGCTCGCAGATTTCCCGAACAATTTCCTCGTAATCCCGCCCTTCCTTGGCCACCAGGCTGGGATTGGTCGTCACGCCGTCCACCATGCCCATTCGATGGGCTTCCCGAATTTCATTCAGGTTGGCGGTATCGATGAAAAACTTCATGAATCGCGTTCCTCCACGTCAAGGGCCCTATTCGGGTTCACCCTTGAATTTCCTTCTTCGGCATCCAAAAAATCACTCGAAAGGAAATCCCGTCCAATCCAGACGGGAGAGAGCCATTCGAGCGCCCACGACGCCCAATTTATCGGGCGCGCTTCCGTTCCAAAAACCGATCCCGACACTCGGGTCCGCAGAAAAAAAATACCTCTTCCCCCGACTGGAGACGAACCGCCTCCCGTTTGGGGATGTAGGTGCCGCACTCGGGATCCTTGACCATGACATCCTCCACCGGTTGCGAAGCCCGGCGGCCAGCCGGACGGGAGGGACCGGCGATGGCTTTCAGCTTCCGGTATCCGAAATAAACCAGTCCCGCGATGACCAGCAGTCGAATCACATCGTCTCCGATTCCAGCCGTTCCATCGGCTGGTCCGAGGGATCCAGCCGGTCCAGCAATGCGCGAACCGTCGCATTCAGGCCCGGGTGACAAACGGTCGGGTCTATATCACAAAGCGGCCGGAGCACAAAGCGCCTTTTGTCCATGCGCGGGTGCGGGATGGTCAGCGCCTCCGTTTCCACAATCCGGTCGTCGAACAAAAGAATGTCCAAATCCAGCGTGCGCGGTCCAAAGCGTGGGCCGGAACGATCCCGACCTTGGGAATGTTCCGCGGTATGAAGGGCCGCCAGCAGTTCCGACGGTTCCATTCGAGTCCGCAGCCGAACGGCCATGTTCAGAAACCAGTCCTGATCGGCGTAGCCCACCGGGGCGGTCCGGTACAAGGCGGAACGCCCGGTAATCTCCGTTTGGTCCCAGCTTTCCATGGCGGAAAGGGCCGCCCGAAGTTGGCCGATTTTGTCGCCCAGATTGGTCCCCATTCCGACGTAGGCGGTATGTTCAGCATCCGTTGTCAGCTCGCCGCCTCCTTGTGAAGAACGCCGGTGTAAATCACGCGGGCTTCCCCTTCCAACTGGATTTCGACGAAACGATCTCCATCCCGCCGGAAATGGACTTGCAACGGAGCGCCGCTCCGGGTCATGACGGTTGCCGGAGATTCCGCTCCCTTCACCGCCTCGGCCAGCGCCGCGGCCACCGCGCCGGTTCCGCAGGCCAGGGTTTCGTCCTCCACGCCGCGCTCGTACGTGCGCATGAGAATCTCCCCGCCCGGACCGCTCGAAATGAAATTGACATTGGTCCCCGCCGGGGCGAAGTCCGGGTGATTGCGCATTTCCCGCCCGACGGCGATCACGTCCGCCGCTTCGAGATCGTCCACCCGCACCACCGCGTGGGGAACGCCGGTATTGATGGAGAAACAGGAAACCGGGCCGCCCGCCAATTCCACCATCCGTTCCGCACCGGCCGACTCCGGGTCCGCCAGCTTGACCCGCACTTTCCGGCCGATGATCTCGGCGTTAACGATTCCGGTGAGGGTTTCGAAGCTCATGTAGCGGCCGGCGATGGCGTTCAGAAACGCAAAACGGGCCGCGCACCGGGCGCCGTTGCCGCACATCTCCGCCTCGCCGCCGTCCCGGTTGAAAAAACGCCAGGAAAAATTGGCCCATTCGGACGTTTCGATCAGAATCAGCCCGTCCGCGCCTACCGAAAGCCGACGGGTGCAAACCTGCTCGATCCACTGCGGGAGGTTTTCTTCGGAGACGATCCCTTCCCGATTGTCGATCAGGATGAAATCGTTCCCGGCCCCGCTCATCTTGTAAAAAGGAATGCCCCGGGGAGCACTTTCCGATTGGGTCATGTTCCGTTTCCGTTTCGGCCATCGCCCCGCAATCCATAGATTGCGGGCGGAATCCTGGTTCGTTGAGATGTCGCAGAAAGATTAGAAATCAGCTCTCGGCGTTACTTTCCAACCAATCTTTGGCTTGATCGAAGGAATCCCATTCCCATATCCGATCGCTCAATTCCATGCGGGACGCATGATTCAATCGATTGAGATAAGCTCCGACAACGCCCTCGGATATCCGAAATTTTCGGGCCAATAGTCGGCACAAAACTCGGTTTTCACCCTGCTCGATACCTTGTTGGATGCCTTTGTTGGTCAAATATTGCTTGAACGTAATCATGGCTTCGTCCGATGTTTCCTCCAGATCCTGGAGAAAAATTTTCAGTTCTCCGCGTTCTTTTCCAGCCAGTCTTTTGCCTGCCCGAAGGAATCCCATTCCAAAATGCGGTCGCTGAGTTCAAGCCGGGAGGCCGGGCTCAAACGACGTAGATAGCCATCGATAATTTCTGGTGAAAGTCCAAACTTTTTTGCTATAATCCTCCGCAATAAACGGGTTTCACCCTGTTCGATCCCTTGTTCGATCCCTTGTTCGATCCCTTGTTCGATCCCTTGTTCGATCCC
>JBKHDD010000301.1:0-3417 GCA_046541515.1 Desulfococcaceae bacterium | reverse complement strand
AACCAGTTGGGATTCCGCCTTTCCCTGGACCATCTGGCCGGGGAAACCCTGGGCGCCAAGAAAACCGCCGACGGCCTCCAGGCCCTGCGCTGGTGGAAGGAAGGGCGGCTCCGCGAAATCATCGACTACTGCCGGGCCGACGTGGAAATCACCCGCGATCTGTATCGCTTCGGCCGGGACCAGGGCTTCTTGCTGTTTCGAAACAAGGCGGGCCGGCGGGTTCGGGCGCCGGTGCGCTGGTGAAGGGCATCGCTTTCCTCCAAGTCGGAAAAGGATGAACATGGAAAACACCAAGATTTTGATCGTGGAAGACGAAATCATTGTCGCGGAAGACTTGGCTGGACAACTGCGGCGGCTGGGCCATGAAGTCGTGGGCGTCGCCGTCGAGGGCGAGGAGGCCATCGCCCTGGCCCGCAAATCAAGCCCGGACCTCGTTTTGATGGACATCCGGCTGAAAGGCGTCATGGACGGCGTCGAGGCGGCCAACGCGATCCGCCGGGAACAGGACGTGCCGATTGTCTACCTGACCGCCCACTCGGACCCGCCCACGGTGGATCGGGCCAAATTCACCGAACCGTCGGGCTATATCGTGAAGCCTTTCGAAGAGCGGGAGCTGGCCGCCCAAATCGAGCTGTCGTTGCACAAGCACCGGGCCGAGCGCCGCGTCCGGGAACAGCGGGAGTGGCTGCGCGTCACCCTCCGGAGCATCGGGGACGCGGTGGTGACCTCGGACGGCGAGGAACGGGTCACTTTCGTCAATCCCGTGGCCGAGGCCCTTTCCGGCTGGACGGCGGACGACGCCTCGGGCCTCCCCATTGCCGAGGTGTTCCGCATCGTGGACGAGCAAACCGGGGAACCGATGGAGACGCCCGTGGCCCAAGTGCTGCGGGAGGCCCGCGTCATCCCCCTGGCCAACCACACCGCCTTGGTGACCAAGGACGGTCGGACCGTTCCCATCGAAGACAGCGCGGCCCCGATCCTGGACGCCGACGGCCGGGTGATCGGCGCGGTGCTGGTGTTCCACGACGTCACCGAACAGCGTCGAGCCCGGGAAGCGATCCGGAAAAGCGAGGCCCGGCTTCGGATGGCCCTGCAAGCGGCCGGCGGCGGGGTTTGGGACTGGGATCTGGTCCGGGATCGGATCTGGTTGTCTTCGGAGATGTACGAGATGTGGAACGTCCCGCCCGGCATGTCCATGAACCTGAAAAACTCGTTACGGCAGATTCACAAGGCGGACCGGGAACGGGTTTGCCGGACGCTGGAAGCCTCCCTGGAATCCGGCGAGGATTTCGTCTGCGATTTTCGGCTCCGGAACGCCGGCAACGGGGAACGATGGATGGCCTCCCACGGACGGCCGGTGCGGGACGAATCCGGCCAGGCCATCCGGATTTCCGGCATCAGCAAGGAAATCACCCGCCGAAAACGAAGGGAACGGGCCCTCGCCGAAAGCCGCGAATGGTACCAGACGCTTTTCGACAGCGGAAACGACGCCATCTTCATCCACGCCGTCGCTCCGGACGGAACGCCGGGAAACATCGTCCAGGCCAACGCGACGGCCCGGGCCCTTTCCGGATTTTCCGAAGCGGAACTGGCGGCGCGGACCCCCTCGGATCTGTTCGCCCGGGAATTTCCGATCCCCGAATTCGGAGAATCGGAATGGGATCGCCCCGGCCGCTCGGGCAAGTCGCCGGCGAATTTCGAAACCCTCCTGAAAACCCGGGACGGGCCGGCCGTGCCCGTGGAAATCGGCCTGCGCCATTTCCGGGTCGGCGGAAAAATCTACGGAATTTCCGTGGCCCGCGACATCCGGGAGCGGCTGGCAAACCAGGCCGAACGGGAGCGGCTCATCGCGGCGGTGGAACAGGCCGGGGACGGCATCGTCATCACCGATGCCGACGGCGCCATCCAGTACGCAAACCCCGCCTTCGAAGCCCTCGGCGGCTACGCCCGGGAAGAGATCCTGGGCCAGAATCCGGCCTTTCTGCTAAACGACAATCCCGAAGACCCGGCCCGTTTCGAAGAAATGTGGCGCACGGTTTCTTCGGGGCGCCGGTGGACCGGCCGACGCGCCAACCGCCGCAAAGACGGAACGATCTACACCGCGGAATGCGCCATCTCCCCGGTGCGGGACCGCTCGGGCAAAATTCAACACTTCGTCTGGATTTCCCGGGACGTTTCCCGAGAAGAGCTGCTGGAAAAGCGAATGGCCGAATCCCAGCGCATGGAGGCCATCGGAAATCTGGCCGGCGGCATCGCCCACGACTTCAACAACATCCTCTTTCCCATCATGGGCATGGCCGAACTGTTGCTGGAAGACCTGCCCCAGGGAAGTCGGCTCCGGGATTCCGTCGAGGAAATCCTCCGAGCGGGAAAACGGGGCGCTGAGCTGGTGAAGCGGATTCTGGCCGTGGGGCGGCGGACCGAACCCCAAAAATTGCCGATTCGGGTCCAACAGGTGGTCAAGGAAGCCCTGAAGCTGGCCCGTTCCACGATTCCCGCAAACATCGAGATCGAAGGGGACATTCGGCCGGACTGCGACCCGGTGATGGCCGACCCCACCCAGCTTCATCAAATCGCCATGAACCTGATCGCCAACGCCTATCACGCGGCGGAAGAAACCGACGGGCAAATTGGGGTCCGTCTGTCCGAAGTCCACATTCAGGGGGACCATCCGGACCGGCCGGACATCCCGCCGGGACGCTACGCCTGCCTGCTCGTCTCCGACACCGGCCGGGGCATTTCGCCCGAGATCCGCCACCGGATTTTCGACCCCTATTTCACCACCAAGGCGCAGGGAAAGGGCACGGGGCTGGGGCTGGCCATGGTCTACGGCATCGTCAAGGACCATGGGGGCGAAATCACCGTGGAAAGCGAACCGGGCCGAGGGACCGTGTTCCGGGTGTATCTGCCGGCCCTGGAAATCGACGACGAAAAGACCGGGGAGGACGCCTCCGGCGAGGCGGCCCGGGGGCGGGAGCGCATCCTGCTGGTGGACGACGAACCGGCCATCGCGCGACTGGAGCGGACGATGTTGGAACGGCTCGGCTACCGGGTGACCGCGTTCCAGGAAAGCCAGGAGGCGCTGGCGGCCTTCCGCCGCGCGCCCGACCAATTCGACCTGGCGCTCACCGACATGGCCATGCCCCGGATGAGCGGAGAGCGGCTCTCCCGGGAGCTGCTGGCCGTTCGCCCCGACATCCCCATCGTGGTGCTGACCGGTTACAGCGCGCGGCTCGATCCCGACGCGGCCGCCAAACTGGGAATCCGGGGCTTTCTCCGAAAACCCGTCTCCCGCGCCGAACTGGCCAACACCGTGCGGCGGGTCTTGGACGAGGGGAAAGATTGATTCCTCCGCCCTCTTCGCCGGTTTTCCCGGAAACCGGAAAAGCCGATCGGCGACTCCTCCCGCCCGACCCT
>JBKHDD010000300.1:0-3446 GCA_046541515.1 Desulfococcaceae bacterium | reverse complement strand
ACTTCTGGCTGGTGGGCGCCGGCCTTGACCATTCGCTCCACCATTTTGCGAACCGCCGAGGTATATACACCAATCCGCTCCACCAGTGTCCAGGGAAAACAGTGTTCCAAGAGAAATTCGGCTTGCTTGCCGTCTTTGCAATGTTGCCAGTTGTGGGTCTGAACGGCATTCCAGTCGATCTCGTGGACTTGGGCAAGGTCGCAACGATCCTCGAAAAATCGGGATCCGGCGTTCGACAAAGTAAATGCCCAGCGCTTTTGGTTTTTTTCGGCCCAGGCCACGGCCCCACGGAAGTCCGCTTCCAGATGGACGATCGGTTCCTGCCCCCCGCGGTATTCCAGTTCGGGATTTGATCGGTAGATGAGGTAAAGCATGATGGATCGGGGGCAGAAGTAGAAAGGTACGCAAGCTCCCACGAAAAGCTTGCGGTGGCTGCTTAGTGGAAGCTGAAGCCGGCGTTCCTTGATGTGGTTCATACCGATCGGCGTTCCAGCCGGTTCGCGCCGGATCATTTCGGCGTCGCACCATAGATAACCATCCGCAATAATGGAAGGGAGCCGGTCCATGTGAAGGATGTGGTATATCTTCGGCCGCGTGGGAACCTTCATTGAATTCAACCCTTCCCAGATTTCTCCCTGATTGGCCCCGCCTGCCGCCTCATCGCCTAATTTTTTTACCGGGCATACTTTTCCAAGACTTTTTCCAGGGGAACCGCTTTAAGCTCCCCCTGTTCATGCGCCTCCGACCGGCCTTTCCGGATCTTCGGCCCAAAGCCGGTCGATTTCCGCATCGGGCCGGTCCAGACTGGAAATTAGCTGGTCGATGAGCCGGGCTTTTTCGGCAGGGCCGAGGGCGGCGGCTTCTTTTAGGATTCGTTCCGTGACCGACATTTTGTTCCTCCTTGGACGGGCTGGCGATGAATGAATGGCCATCTTTATAAATTACCAAAATTCAGGGGATTTTGGCGAGGCGTTTTTTTGATTGGGAAGCGGAATCCGGCTCCCGACTTTAAAGCCGGCCTCCCCGCAGCCCCCTTCCGCCGCAGCCATTCCTTGCGTTCGGGGTAGTCGGGGAGGATGTTGTCCACTTCGTTCCAGAAGGCGGCGTCGTGGCCGGGGTTGCGGCGTCCTTGCCCTTCATGGAATTGACGATCGTTTCCTTCCTTTCGAGGGACAACCTTGGCCCCCTGTTGATGGGGAAAAATGGCGGCATTGGTCCCCCAGCCCAGAAGGTGTCTCCGCTCGACATCCAACCCCCTTGAAACCTCCTCCCGCTTGGTGTAGATTTTTCGCCTTTTCCCGTTTCCGAATTTCTATCGCGTCTGGACTTTCACCATGATGGACGAAACTAGGGCCGAGCTGCTGAAGACAGGTTTTTTTTCCCGCCATGAAACTTTTTGCCCCCGGTACGGGTGGTTGAAGAAAGGGGTGGACGGCGTCTCGGAATATGCCGATATTTTTGAACAGAACGACGCCATCGAACGCCTGGGCGTGGGCAAGAACATGGTCCGGTCCATTCGCTTTTGGTGCCTGGCCTTCAAACTGGTGAAACCGGAGGAACGAACCGGCGGAAAGAAGATCGGCGGCCCCATGCGGACCACCCGGTTCGCGGACAAACTGCTGGGGGATGACGGCTGGGACCCGTATTTGGAGGACCCGGCGAGTCTGTGGCTGCTTCATTGGAAACTCTTCGCCCCGCCCATTCTGGCCCCGGCCTGGGCCATCGCGCTCAACCAGACCGCCATGGGCGGATTCGCCATGAAGGACCTTTCCCGGCTGCTCATCGAGGTGAAAGACGAAATTCCCGAGTTTCAGCGGCTGGCCGATTCCTCCTTTGAAAAAGACGCTTCCTGTTTCATCCGGATGTACGGCCCTCCGGGTCGCCGCCGGGCCGAAGAAATCGACTGCCCCTTCACCCATCTGGACCTGGTGGTCGCGGGCGAGGAAAAGGGACGGTTCGCCTTCAACTTCGAAGAGAAGCCGCGGCTTCCCGATCTTATTTTTCTGGCCGCCTGTTTCGACTTCGCCGAAAATTACCACAAAGGGCAGCGGACCCTCTCCCTGAACAAACTGGCCTATGACTTCAACGGCCCAGGTGTGGTATTCAAGCTGTCGGAAAGCGACATCGGCCATCGGCTGGAGCGGGGAACCGCCGCCCTGGAAGGCGTCGGCTTTACCGAATCCTACGGGAATCGCCAACTCCAGATGGACGCGCCGCCCATCCTGCTGTGGAAACATGCCCTGGAAGCCTACTACGAAAACCGCCGCGGATTGAGATTGTAGATGAACCTCTCGGAATTCATTACCCCGGACCGCCAAGTGGCCCGATCCGTCAATTTGGAACGGGACATCCCGGACAAAACCAGTCTGAACCGCTATCTGTTGACCGGAAAGGGGCTGGAAATCCTCGGTCGGTTCCGCGCCGGGTTGAACGGAGAAAAAGTTTCGGCCTGGTCGTTGACCGGTCCCTACGGCATGGGAAAGTCCTCCTTCGTTCATTTCCTGCTGGCCCTCTGCGGCCCGTCGGGCGATCCCAAAACAAAAGTGGCCCGGGGCCTGTTGGAACGCAAGGATAAAGGGCTTCACCTCCGATTCCAGGAAATGTGGAACGACCGGGAGGATTTGGAAGGCGGGTTTTTCCGGGTGGCCGCCACCGCGTCGTTCGAGCCCATCAACCACACCCTGGCCAAGGGGCTGGCCGGGGCGCTTCGGCGGCGCGGGCGGAAGATGGAAGCGCTGCTGGTGGCGGTAAACCAATTTCTGGCGGAAGACGGGGCCGACACCGGGCGCTTGATCGATCTTTTCCAGCAGGCCGGACGCGCGGCCGGCGCGCCCGTGGCGGTGGTGATCGACGAGCTGGGGAAAAACCTGGAATACCTGGCCCGCTATCCAGGCCGGGGCGACCTGTTCATTCTTCAGCGACTGGCCGAAACCGAGGACGTGTTTCTCTGGGTCTGTTTGCACCAGGCGTTCGAAGAATACGCCGCCGGGCTCACGGCCTATCAGCGCCAGGAATGGGGCAAGGTGCAGGGGCGATTCGAGGATATTTCCTTCGTGGAGCCCCGGGGCCAAATGCTCCAGTTCATCGCGGAAACCCTGACCCGCCGGGCGGACGACGCCGCGCTGAATCAACGTGTGGATGCATGGGCCGGATTTTTCCACGACCGGGCGCGGAAAGGCGAAGTGGCCGAGGTGGCCGGACTGGCACCGGAAATCATCGCCGGATTCTATCCGCTTCATCCGCTGGCGGCGCTGCTGCTTCCGGAACTCTGCGTCCGTTTCGCCCAGAACGACCGGACCTTGTTCGCCTTCCTCTGCGGGGGCGAACCCAACGCCCTGCCGGGTTTTCTGGCCGGCCGCTCCCTGGAAGCGGAAGACGGCGGTCTGCCGACCTTCGGGCCGGAGTATCTGTACGACTACTTCCTTTCCGCCGCCCATGGCCTGTCC
>JBKHDD010000299.1:0-3473 GCA_046541515.1 Desulfococcaceae bacterium | reverse complement strand
CGCTTCTTCCGCCCGGGCCAAATCCTCCGGAGCGTCCACGTTGACGGAATCCTCCGGCGGCATGACATAGGCGGCCGGCGCGGGGCCGTAGAGCGAGTTTTCCTGAAGAATCAGCCGGGTCCGGGCGACGTAGACGGCGCCGTTCCGGGCGTACGCCGGCGGAAGCGCCTGACGCCTGGGATACCGCTCCGGACCGCCGTCGGGATGGGCGGGCTTCAGCCGGTCGTCGCCGTCCAAATCGAAGACCCAATAGGGATGAAAATGGGCCGGAACCGGCGAAACGCTGATCACCGCCTCGGCCCCGGTTTTCATCATCCGCTCCACCGCGCCGTCGATGTGCTCCGCCCGGCGCAGGGGCGCGGTGGGTTGCAAAAGGACGATGACCTCGGGGCGATAGCCTTCGCGCTCGGCGACGAATTCCAGGGCATGGCGAATGACGGGAAGCGTCGGCGTTTCGTCTTGGGCCAGTTCGGCGGGACGGAGAAACGGCACCTCAACGCCAAATTCCCGGCCCCGTTCGGCGATCTCGGAATTCTCGGTGGAAAGGATCACCCGGTTGAGGGAACGGCTTTCCAGCGCGGCCCGGCAGGTCCACTCCAGCAACGGACGACCGGCGACCAACGCAAGGTTTTTCCTTGGAATTCCCTTGGACCCGCCACGGGCTGGAATGATGGCGAGGAGGTTCATTTCCGCCGATCTTGGGTGAACGTTTTCATCTCTTCGGATTCGTGGACCATTCCTTGACCCAACAAAACCAGTTGTTGGAAACGGAATTCAGCAAATCCTTTTCCCGCTTGACGCCGGCCGCCATGTGTACGAACATTCAAAATCGAACACCAAAAAATGGAGCGAGAAATGCGAACCAACCTCGAAATCGACGACGCTTTGATGGAAGAGGCCCGATCCCTCAGCCAGTTGAAGACCCAAAAAGCCGTGGTCGAAGCCGCCTTAAAGCTCTTGGTCCAGATCAAAAAACAAGAGCAAATTAGAGCCTTGCGGGGCCAGCTTCATTGGGAAGGCGATCTGGACGCCATGCGGGCGGACGCATGATTTTGGTCGATACGTCGGTTTGGATTGATTATTTCAACGGCACAAGCGGCCGGCATACCGACGCGCTGGATCATCACTTGTCCCGCTCGCGAATCATCATGGGAGACTTGATCCTGACGGAGGTCCTTCAAGGTTTTCGGGCGGATTCCGATTTTCGCAAAGCCAAGCAATTCCTGGACGAATTGGAATTCCGGCAGATCGGAGGCTATGCGGTTGCGCTGGAAAGCGCCAGGATCTATCGGCAACTGCGGAAATCCGGCGTGACCGTTCGAAAAACCATCGACGTTTTTATCGCCGCCTTCTGCATAATGGAAGAGCTGAAACTCCTCCACCACGACCGCGACTTTGATCCCATCGCCGAACGTTTTCCCTTGGAAATTGTTGGGAAGCCTCCGAGATAATCATCCCGCCTTTCACAACATCAACCGCTTCCGCAACCGGAATTCCGCCGTCGCCAAAATGTCCGCGACCCTTTTTCCCGCCTTTCCATCGCCGTAGAGCGTTTGGCCGGGATAGCGGCCGCGACGGATTTGCTCCCGAACGGCGGCGGCGATGGCCTCGCGGTCGTAACCCACGGCGAGGACGTTTTCGCCTCGCTCCCGGCCCGCCTGCCGGTCGCCGATGGTCACCGCCGGAGTGCCGAGAAACGCCCCCTCCCGGATGGCGCTGCTGGAATTTCCCACGCAGCAGGCGGCGCCGGCCATGAGGCGCACGAAGTTTTCCGGCGAAAAATGGGAAAAAATCCGGACGTGGGCAAGTCGACCGGCCCGGCGTTCTTCCGACACCGCCTCGGCCATGGCCCGGCCCCCGGCGTCCACGTTGGGCGTCAGCAGCAAGGTCGGCATCGCCAGCGTTTCCACGGCCGCCAGCGTCTCGGCCATCTCTCTTCCGGCGGATTCACACTGCGTCGTCACCGGATGTTGCAGCACCAGCAGATACGGCCGCTCCAGATCGAAGGGCGCCGAAAAGCCGTTGTTGACCGCCCGGACCAGGCCGTCCCGGGTTCGCAACGCCTCCACCGCCACGTCGATGGACGGGCATCCCACGCAATGGACCGTTTCCGGGTCTTCGCCCATGCGAATCAGCCGCTCGGCGCTCTCTTCCGTTGCCGGGAAATGAAGATGGGCCAGCCGGGTGATGGCGTGGCGCACGCTCTCGTCGATGGAACCGGTGATCTCTCCGCCCTGAAGATGGGCCAGCGGGATGTTCATGTAGGCGGCGGCCACGGCGGCGGAGAGGGCGTCGTACCGGTCGGCCACCACCAGCACCACGTCCGGGGCCATGTTTTCGAACACCGTGGCCAGCTCCACGATCCCCAGCCCCGCGCCCACGGCCATGGTCGCCGGCGTCTGCCCCTCCACCACGAAATTGACCCGGGCGTCGATGGGAAAGCCATCCGCCGCCACCCCTTCCGCGGCATTCCCAAACCGTTCCAGCAGCAGGGAGGAGCCGCCCGCGATCCGCAATTGGAGATCGGGATGATCGTCCACCGCCCGCAACACCGATTTGACTCGGGCGTAGTTGGCGCGGTTGACCAGGACGACGCAAACGGTCCGCATTACCGGTTGTCCCCCCACTTGCCGATGTAGCGGCCGCGCAGCTCCCGCTCGGTATCGGTCAGCCCCGGATGGGCGGTCCCCATCCGCTCGGCGACCGCCTTTGCGTAATCGGCGATTTCCTTGATTTCGTCCGGCTCGGCGCTAACGGCCTGGTCCCGCCCCGGCAGATCGCGGCTGATGGTGAAATGCTTCTCCACGAAATCCGCGCCCCGGGCGATGGCCAGCTTGGCCGCTTCCGTTCCCGGAGCGTGATCGCTGAAGCCCACCGACGGCGTGAAGGTTCGGAGCCAATCCATCCGCGCCATATTCACCCGCTCCGGCGGCGTGGGGTAAAGGCTGACGCAGTGCAGAAAGGTGAAATCCGCCCCGGCCAGGGTCTCCGCCGCCTGGAAGACTTCTTCGTCGTGGGCCATGCCGGTGGAGACGATCAGCCGGGGAAAGCGGGACCGCAAATCTCGTAGCAAACTTCGGCCGCCCAAATCGGGGCTGGCCACCTTGATGGCATCCAAGTCCAGATTGGAGAGAAAATCGACCCGGCCCCGGTCGAAACAGGTGGTGAGAAACCGGACGCCGTTATCGGCGCAGGCCCGAATGAGCCGGTGATGGTCCTCGTCGGAAAGACCGCATTTTTCGTAGTAGGCCACGTCCTCGGCCGGATAATCCGCCGGCAGCGTCTCCGCCCGCCAAGACTGAAATTTGACCCAGTCGGCGCCCGCCTCGGCCGCCGCCGCGATCATCCGCTCCGCCAGCGCCATGTCGCCGCCATGGTTGGCGCCGACCTCCGCGATGATCTGTGCGCGTTTCATTTTTCTCCGATAACAAGTATGGGGATAACAGTCGCAGGGGCGCCGCTTGCGGGCGCCC
>JBKHDD010000298.1:0-3473 GCA_046541515.1 Desulfococcaceae bacterium | reverse complement strand
AGTTTTTCTCTTTCCGCGTCGGTGAGCGACGCTTCCTCCCGCAGCCGACGCCGCAGGCCGATCAACCGCATTTCCTCCCGATAGTCGGTGCAGGTATAATTTGGGCGCTCTCCCATGGCGAACCTCCTTTTATGAATTGAAATCCGGATGATTTCCCGTCCGGACCCAAAGTTTAATGGAATTTGCGGGGCTGGATGGTTCCGAAGGATGGACCCAGTCGCTCATGAAGTCGGAATCCGGATGGTTCCCGTCCGAGTCCGAACTTTTGCGAGACTCGCCGAGCCGAATCGCCCCGGAAGATGGCGCCCGCCACGCTTCTCAATCCCGGGATTTTCCGTGACGGATCGCGTCCAAAAAGCAGCCGCCGCCTCCGCCGTCGTCCTCTTCGTACGCCTCCGGGGCGGGATTGGGAGCGGGTTCCACCGCCGTCGGGCCCAGCAGCAGCGCGCCCCGACCATTCGGGGAACCGTCAAGGTCTTCCGGCCCTCCTTCCACGATTCGAATCACCCAGTGGCCTTCCGGCGTGCGGGAGAGCCGGTCCCGGATGTCGATCCAGTCGCCCCGAGCGGTTCTGGCGATCCAGCCGGCGTCCGCCGGGACGGGGACCGGCCAATGGAGAAAGACTTGGGCCAGCGCGGCCGGAGACGCGGCGGCGAATCGGAAGCCGAGCAGGCCGAGCGGCGTTTCCGCGGGCGGCGGTTCATCGACGTCTTCCGCCGAAAACGCGGCGAGCCGTTCCATCGCGGTGACCCCGTCGCCGGCCCGCACGGCGGCCGGACCATTCCCGCCGGCCGTTTCCACCGCCAACAGCCCGGTCTGGGCCTCGTCCGGCGCGCCGTTTCCGTCCAAATCCAGCCCCGCCGGCGGTTCCTGGCCGTCCGGGACGCCGTCGCCGTCCAGGTCCTCCAGCTCCGCGGTGGTGGCAAAGCGGGATTCCCGGGACCAGGGCGACGGGTCTCCGTTCCCGTCCAGAAGGCGAACCCGCCAGCGATAGGCGGCGCCGCCGTCCAGGATCATCGGAGGAAGGGCCAAGCGGGTGGTTTCCCCGGTCGTTTGGGTTCCAAAAAGCGGCGGTTCGAATCCATCGCTTCCGGCGATTTGCCAGTGGGCGGCGCTCATGAAATCGTCCGAATCGGCGTCGGCGAAGTCGCCGGCCTGGAGGGTGAGCGGCCAGGGGGGAACCGGGAACAAATGGTCCGGCGGCCACGCCGTTTCCGGCCGGTCCGGGGACTGGTTGTCGTCCCGGCAATCCGGCACGCCGTCCTGGTCGGCGTCCGAGTCGGAGACGCCGCAGCCGCATTCCCCCGGCGCCGTTTTCGCGGGGTCCAACGGGCATTCGTCCCGTCGATCCGGGACGCCGTCGCCGTCTGCGTCGGTATCGGGCGCGGGGCCCGCCGCCCAGGTCGCGCCGACGATCTCGCCGTCGTTCCCGTTTCCGCTTCGATCCGGCAACACCGCGCCTTCTCCTTCCGCCATGGGCCAGTGGGCCACGAGGGATTCGCCGGAAACCGCCTCGTCAAACCGATCCCGCGCGATGGCTTCGGCCGGGCGAACGGTGGACCAGAGCCGGACCGGTCCGATGTCTCCGGAGAAGAATCGTTCCTGATTCGGCGAGTCTCCAAGAAACAGGGGGCTCCACGAGGCGTCCGCCAAGGGTCCGGCGGGCGGTCCGTTGGGCTGAAATACGGGAACCGGCGTCCCGTTTACCGCCATCCGGACTTCGGATGCGCCGTCGTATGAAACCGCCACATGGGTCCAAAGGCCGGGCGTGACGGCGTCGGCCGGGCCGCTCACGCCGATGCCGGTCCCGTCCGCCAGCGTCAAAAAGAGCGCCACCGTGCGGTCCATGTAATCGGCGCCCCGCCGGTTGAGTAGCAGCGTATAGCTGGATTTGTCCAGGATTCGCGCGAAGCCGCCTTGGGGATCGGGTCCCCAGCCGTCTGGGCGAATCCAGGCTTCGATGGTGAACGGACCGGGGAAGTCCAGATTCCGGCTTTCCCGGATTTCGATCCGGTCGTCCCGGCCGTCCAGCCGCAAAGCGAAAGTTTCCGCCTTCGCCTCGGCGGAGAAAAACACCGCAAGGGCCAACAAGGGGAGAGCCAGGGATGTCCAGGGAGTCATCCATTTCATCCTCCGGGGAATCGGAGGCGAAGGTGGGGCCTCAAGCGGTAACGGTCGAGGACAATTCATTGAATTCTTTCATCTATTTTGGATCGCCAAAAGGGAGCGGGGGGGGCGTTGCTCCCCGGCCGGAGCGGGAATTTCGGCAAAGCGTTCGCGGCGCAGGGGGGCGCGTTTGAAAAAGTGTACCACGTCGGTCGCGGGAAGGGTAGGGCGGGAGGCGTGGATTTTGGGGATTCCTGGCGGAATCCGCCGTTGCGGGAAAGGACTCGACGTGGTAAAAAAACTTCCATGGTTATTAACGGAGCCCCCGCAAGGAGAGACCCATGAAATCAGACGGCCGGCTGCACGCCGCCGAGGCGCCCCCGGGCGGAGGGGCGCACCAGGAGATGATCCGCCGCTCCCGAAACCTGTGTCACGAATTGAATCAACCCATGCAAGCCATTTCCGGATACGCGGACCTGCTGGCCATCGGCATTCCGCCCGATCATCCCCAGCGTCCCAAAGTGGAAAAAATCCGTTATGCCGTGAAACAGGCCAACGAAATCATCGGCGAATTGGCTTCCCTGATTCGCTCGCAGGATCCCGAAGAAGCCGAAATGATTTCGGCGGATCGTTCCAAGAGGCATAGTCCAAGAGGTTTCCCCATGGAACAGACCTATCGAAACCCGCCGTTGGCGGTGGACGTCATTATCGAAACTCGGGAAGGAATCGTCTTGATCGAGCGGAAAAATCCGCCCCTCGGGTGGGCCCTTCCGGGCGGGTTCGTCGATTACGGGGAAACGTTGGAAAACGCCGCCGTCCGCGAGGCCCGCGAGGAAACCTCCCTGGACGTGGCGCTATCGGAACAATTTCACGCCTATTCGGCGCCGGACCGGGACCCCCGCCAGCACACCGTTACGGTGGTGTTTTTGGCCGCCGCGGACGGAAAGCCCCGGGCGGCCGACGACGCGAAAAACCTTGCCGTTTTCCCCCGCGGGAATCTGCCGTCGAAACTCGCCTTCGATCATGGCCGGATTCTGGCGGATTATTTCCGATACCGCGACGGGGCTTCGCGGAAGGATATCTTCCCGCTGCCCTAGTCGGAAACCGACAGGAGGTGGGCCATGAAACGGAACCGAAAGCCGGCCGCGGAAGCGTCCCGGGGATTTCAGCCCTTCGCGGACCTTCGCGAGGAAATCCGCCGGCGGTCCATTTCCCTCCCCGTCTGCGCCGTGCCCAAGCCCGTTTCGCGGGATTGCCCGGCGCCCAATCCCCAGGACGAACATCGACTGTTCGCCGAAGCCATGTCCGACGTCACGCCCATCGCGCAAACCGGTTGGGTTCCCGCCGCGCCCGCGGCGCCCCCGGCG
>JBKHDD010000297.1:0-3495 GCA_046541515.1 Desulfococcaceae bacterium | reverse complement strand
TATATCCGGATTCTCCGATGGCGCCGACGACCCGCGCAAAGAGTTGAATCTCGTTCCCGGCGCCTCCGAAGACGCCGCCGCGTTCTTAAAACACCACTCGCAAACCCGGGGTCGGTTCGACCGGGTTTCGGACTTGGTGGAAGGCTTCGAAACGCCCTATGGCTTGGAACTCCTTTCCTCCGTCCATTGGGTGGTTCAAAACGAACCGGTGCGGAACCTGGAGGACGTCATTCGGCACACCCACGCCTGGAACAACCGAAAAAAACGTTTCTCTCCGCGCCAAATCGGCATTGCCGTGGATACCTTGGCCGAGAAACGATGGATTCAAGGGTTCCATTAGAAGGACATTGATCCCCTGAAAAAGTTATCCGGCCCCCATTCCATCCGCCACATTGTCTGGCCCATAGGAAGGACGATTGCCGAATTAGAGTTACCCGACGAATGAATTTCCAGCGGATTTCAAGCGCCCCTCACACATACATCTCCTTCACCCCCTCCAACTTCAACCGCCTCGGCGGACGCCCCACCGAAGTCGTGGACCCGCGGCCCTTCAATTCCCGGATGCGGTACATCGACCGGATTTTTCGCTTGAAGTTGGCCGCGTCCAGCGGCTTGTCCAGCACGATTTCGTAGACCCGGCGCAGCTCCGGCCAGGTGAACCGCTCCGGCACCAGCTCGAAGGCGATGGGCGTGTAGGAGATTTTTCCCCGAAGCCGCGTCAGCAGGTCCCGCAAAATCCGGTCGTGGTCGAAGGCCAACTCCGCGTCCAAAAAGGACAGCTCCCGCCGGTAATCCTTCAGCGAAAACCACTTGGCCCCCGCCTCCGACGTGCGAATGTTCTGCCGCCTCAGCCGGTCCCAGGCCACCAGCGCGTAATAGCCCACCGTGATCACCCGGCCGCGCGGGTCCCGATCCACCTCGCCGTAGGTTCGAAGCTGCTCCATGAACATGTCCCGCAGCCCGGTCTCCGCCTCCAGTTGCCGGGCCGCCGTGCCCTCCACGCTTTCGTCCCGGTCCACGTCCACGAAGCCGCCGGGAATGGCCCATTGGCCCTCGAACGGCGGATGTTCCCGCCGGATCAGCAGCGCCTTCAGGTCGTCGTCCCGGATGGTGCAAATGGCGATGTCCACCCGAACCGCCGGCTTGGGGTAGGCGTCCAGACTTTCCGGCGCCTCGGCTTGGGAACCGGTCGGCTCGCCGCGGGCTTCGTCGCTTCTCGCCGCTTTGCGCGCGGCCGTTTCTCCGGAAACGTCCCCCGGCACCTCGCCGCCGTACCGTTCCTCCTCGGCGTCCTCCCGATACAGCCCGTGCTCCAATATGAACCGCTCCACCCGTTCGGGCACCAGTCCGCGGATGGATTTTCCCGCTCGCCGCCGCCGTCGCACCTGGGTGGAGCTGATGTCCGGCATTTCCACGTTTTCCAAAATGGTGTGGGGCGGGCGGGAGAGCAGGCCGTCGTAGTCGTCCAGCGGCGCGTCGGGGCGGGGGACCACGATGAACTTGACGATCCGGGCCAGCTCCTCGGCGTGTCGCCATTTCCGGTCGAAATCCAGCACGCAGTCGGAGCCCACGGCCATGTGGAATTCGTATTTGTCCTGGTAGTCCGGGTCCTGCAAGAGCCGGGAAAAGGTGACGTAGGTCTCCCCGGTCAGCTTGTGGTCGATCTCGTAGCCGAAATAGCGTATGCGCCGGGTCTCCGCCATCCGGAGCATTTTCACCCGGTTCAGGGAGTAGGCGTTGTGCTTTTCGAACGGGTGCTGGTAGGCCGGCATGAGCCAGACCTGTCGGATGGTGGGCATTTCCCGCAGGATGGCGTGGGCCACGGCCAGGTGGGCGTTTGTGACCGGGTTGAACGATCCGCCTAGAATCGCCACCGGGAGCGGCCGGGCCGGCCGCCGGTTGGGATAGTATTTGGCGTAGGGCGTCTCGAAAAATCGGCCGTAGACCGGCGAGTCGTCCAGATGGAGATGGACGCCGTTGCGGGCGCAGTATTCGGCCTTGGTCCGGTTCCAGGTCTCCTCGTCCACGTGGGGATGGCCGTCGATCCAGAGGATTTCCGTGCCGATGGCCTTGTGGTGGCTGGTGACGGAAAAGGCGTGGGTCCAAACCAGGCCCAGTTCGTCCCGCAGCCAGCGCTCCAGGGCGTCGTTCCACTCCGTCCCCGTCAGCAGATGGACCTCGTGGCCGCCCCCCACCAGCAGGTGGGTCAGCTCCGAAAAGGCCGCCGCGTCCGTATCCGCCACGCCATAGATGTCAATCCCGATTTTCAGCTTCATGGTCCCGCTTCGTTCCATGGTCCCCCGCGGCCGGAGCCGCTTAGGCGGTTTGCTTGAAAGAACATACCGTTCTCGCCGCCAGAGGATGAATCCCCTGGCTCATCCCTGAAAAGCACCCTAAAGGGTTCTCAACTCTGCGAAATTGAAAAAACGGGCAGCCCGCTTTAGCGGGCTTTTTCGGTGTCAGCCGGAGGATTTATCCTCCGGCGCGTTGTCCGGATGGAGCTTTAATTTTCGCAAATCGCCTTATTCTCCCAGAATTTCTTCGGTGGTCGCGAACCGGGCCCCCGCCTTCTTCATGCGATCGAAAAAGGCGTCCGCCGTGTCCTCGAAACCCGGCACGGCCGACATGGTGTCGGTGAGCAGGGTCAGCTTGCCGCCGATTTCCTTGTCTTCGCTGTATTCCACCACGTCGTCCAGGGTGTCGGCCACGCAGTGGGAGGCCGCCTCGCCCGTCACCAAAATCGTGTCGGCCTCCTCCAGCACCCGCAGCAGGGCCCGGTTGAGATGGGTGAAGGGATCGTCGATGATTTCCACCGCCGCCCGGATGGCGGAGAAGTGCTCGGTGTAGCGGTTGAATCCCTTGAAGATGAAATCCAGGTTGTGGTGGGCCTCCCGCCATTGGTTCAAGGCCGGCAGCAGGTCGCCGAAAACCTCGTGCCCCTCGGTGCCGATGAGGCAGTGGACCGGCCAGACGGTCTGGGATTGGACCTGCCGCATGTAGAGCATGGACCATTCCTGGTTGTCGGGGTCGGCGGCCCGCCATTTGCCGCCTTGGACATCCTCGAAGGTCATGCCGCTGAACGGCGCCGGCGGGTTTCCGTCGGCGTCCACCCACCAGTTGGGATGGGCGATGTGGATTTTGTTGTGGGAATCCAGGGTGACCGTGGCCCGGTCGATCCGGTCGCCGGCGGACCGGATAAACCCGGCCAGCCGCTTCATGTCTTCCTCCGCTCCGGGCACGTACAGCGCGCCCTCCGGATGGCAAAAGGAGTTCTGGGGGTCGATGACGAGCAGATGGGTGGTCATGGGGTTCCTCTTCTTTCCGCCGGTTGTTCGCGGCGGTTGGGTGTTCAAAAGAATGGACCGCGGGATGGATCGCCGATGATTCAGCATACCCAAAACGAACCGCCGGAGAAATCGGGCAAATCCCCCATGAGACAGGGATGAAACGGTTGGGCGATTTGCAAGCAAATCGGTACCCGACGGTTTGGCGCCG
>JBKHDD010000296.1:0-3524 GCA_046541515.1 Desulfococcaceae bacterium | reverse complement strand
CCGCGTCGTGGGCGTTCGCCACGCGGGTCATTTCGCGGATGACCGATTCGGCGAGGCCGTCGAACCGGCGCGCGTTGGCAGGAACGGCTATTGTCCAGGGCTCAGGGTGAGCGCGCCGGCGGCACGTTGGGCCTCTTCGGCCAGGTCGGTGTTGGGGGCGAGGGCCATCACCTTGCGGTAGGCGTCCAGGGCGGCCTCGTCGTTGGCCGCCGCCGCGTAGGCCCGGCCCAGATCCATGTAGAGATCGGGAAAACGCGGCGCCAGGTCGGCCGCCTTTTCCAGGGTCTGGATGGCCTGGGGAATCCGCCGCTGGGCCAGATAGGTGCGTCCCAGCCCCCGAAGGGCGATAATGTAGCGGGGCTGAAGGTCCAGGGCCTCCTTGTAGTAGCGTTCTGCGCTTTGATAATCTTTTTTCTGAAAATAGGCGTAGCCCAGATTGGTCAGCGGGAAGTGGGGCGTGGCGTAAAGAAGGTCCGTGGTCAATTGGGACAGGGTGGAGATGGCGGCGTCCCAGTCGCCCTTGGCCAGATAGGCCGTGCCGAGATTGTTCCGCGCCGGGGCGTAGTCCGGGTCGGCCTGGATGGCCCTTTTGAAATGGCGGATGGCCAGGTCGTGCCGTTGCTTGGCCAGATAGGTCAGCCCCAGATCGTTTTGAAGGTAGGGATCGTCCGGGTTCAGCTCCTCGGCCCGCAGAAGCTCTTTAAGGGCGGCGGTATAATTCCCTTCCTGCATGAACGCCTCTCCCAGGTTGCGAGAGGCCTCGCCCTGGCGAGCGCGGGCCGTTTTGTCGGCGGCGCAACCGACCGCCAGCAGGCCCAGCAAGAGAACCAGGAACGGGATGAACATGTTTTTTTTCATAAATTTTTCCAGAAATGGAAGTCCATCGAGCGCGGGCGGACGGGCGCGGGAAACGGCCTCCCGGAAGAATCGCAGGGACGGCCGGAACAACGATCGGAGGAAAGGTCAGGCGTCTCGGATGGCATCGATGACCCGAAGGGTGTCGCGGGTCCGGGCCACGTCGTGAACCCGGACGATGTGGGCGCCGGCCAGAACCGCCGCCGAAACCGCCGCCTGGCTTCCGGTTTCCACCGACGGGCCGTCCGGAGCCGGCTCGGGGCCGTCCGCCTCCCGGACCAGGCGACGGATAAACGCCTTGCGAGAGGCGCCCACCAGCAGAGGCGCATTCAGGTCGGCGAAGGCGTCCAGCCGCCGAAGAATGGAAAGGTTGTGGGCGAAGGTTTTTCCGAAGCCGACGCCCGGGTCCAGGATCACCCGGCCAGGGTCCACCCCCGCCGCCTCGGCCCGGGAGCGCGCGTCGGCGAGAAAGCCCTGGATTTCGCCGATCAAATCGGCGTATTCCGGGTTTTTCTGCATGGTTTTGGGCGTCCCCTTCATGTGCATAAGGATCACGGGAACGCCTCGCCGACCGGCCAACGGCAGGAGATCGGGGTCCATCCGGCCGGCGGAAACGTCGTTGACGATGGCGGCCCCGGCCTCCAGGGCCGCTTCCGCCACTTTTGCCTTGGCGGTATCCACCGAAATGGGCACTCGAACCTGCGCGGCCAAGGCCCGGATCACCGGAACCACCCGGCGGATTTCCTCTTCGGCCGGAACCGGATCGGAGAAAGGGCGGGTGGACTCTCCCCCCACGTCCAGGATGTCCGCCCCTTCTTCGACCAGCCGCAACCCCTGGGCCGCGGCGGCTTCGGGATCGAAAAACCGCCCGCCGTCGGAGAAAGAGTCGGGCGTCACGTTGACGATCCCCATGATCCGGCTTCGTTCGCCCAAAACCAGCCGGTGGTCGCCCCAGGCGAGGGTAAAGACCGGCATGGACTAGCTCCGGGGCTCGTCTTCGGAGTCTTCCACCCCGTCTTCCCCGCCCGAATCAACCGTTGCGGCCTCGGGGGTCGCGTCGGCGTCCGATTCATCCTGGGCGGCGGCGGTTTCCTTGGTTTTCAGCGCGTCCCGCTCGGTTGGCCGGGCGGGCTTGGCTTTGAGGGCATCCTCGGATTCCTCGGGCTCTTCCGGATGGTGGGAGGGCAGGCGAATGCCGGGGCGCATGGAGAGGATCAACTGATCCAGCTCGGGCCCCATCACCGTCTCCTTCTCCAGAAGAAGGTCGGCCAGCTTGTGCAGGATGTCCATGTTTTCTTCCAGCACGCCCCGGGCCCGCGCGTAGGCGCCCTGAATCAGATCGGCGATTTCCTGATCGATCAGGCGGGCGGTATGGTCGGAGTACTCCCGAGGCTGGGCGATTTCCCGGCCAAGGAAGACGTGCTCGTCGTTTTTGGCGTAGGAGAGCGGCCCCAGCTTTTCGCTCATGCCCCAGGACCGCACCATGCTCTGGGCGATTTCCGTGGCCTGCTTGATGTCGTTGGAGGCGCCGGTGCTGATCCGCTGGAAGACCAGCTCCTCGGCCGCCCGTCCGCCAAAGGCCACGGAAAGCTCGCTTTCCAGCTGATCCTTGTACTTGAAATCCCGCTCCTCCGGCAGAAACCAGGTCAAACCGGCGGCCCGGCCCCGGGGGATAATGGTGATTTTGTTGACGGAATAGGTTTCCGGCAGAAAGCGGGCCACCAGCGCGTGACCGCCCTCGTGGTAGGCGGTGACCTTTTTGTCCTCCTCCTTGATCACCTTGGACTTGCGCTCCAGGCCCATGTAGACCTTGTCCTTGGCGTCCTCGAAGTCGATCATCTCGATCCGGTCCTTGTTTCGCTTGGCCGCGTACAGGGCCGCCTCGTTGACCAGGTTTTCGAGATCCGCGCCGGAAAAGCCCGGGGTCCCCTTGGCCAGCAACAGCGGGTCCACGTCCGGACCCACCGGCGTCTGCTTCATGTGCACCCGCAGAATCTTCTCGCGGCCGACCACGTCGGGCAACGACACCACCACCTGTCGATCGAAACGTCCGGGCCGCATCAACGCCGGGTCCAGCACGTCGGGCCGGTTGGTGGCCGCCACCAAAATTACGCCCTCGTTGGATTCGAAGCCGTCCATCTCCACCAGCAGCTGGTTCAGGGTCTGCTCCCGCTCGTCGTGGCCGCCCCCGAGGCCCGCGCCCCGGTGCCGCCCCACGGCGTCGATCTCGTCGATGAAGATGATGCAGGGGGCGTTTTTCTTGCCCTGGAGAAACAAATCTCGCACGCGGGAGGCGCCCACGCCCACGAACATTTCCACGAAGTCGGAGCCGCTGATGCTGAAAAAAGGCACCCCGGCCTCCCCGGCGATGGCCCGGCCCAGCAGGGTCTTTCCGGTCCCCGGAGGACCCATCAGCAACACGCCCTTGGGAATGCGTCCGCCCAGGCGGGTGAATTTTTTCGGGTCTTTGAGAAACTCGACGATCTCCCACAACTCTTCCTTGGCCTCGTCGATGCCGGCCACGTCCTCGAAGGTGACCTTCTCGGACTGGTCGGACATCAGCCGCGCCCGGCTTTTGCCGAAGGACATGGCCTTGCCGCCGCCCGACTGCATCTGGCGCATGAAGAAAATCCAGACGCCGATGAGCACGATCATGGGAAACCAGGAAA
>JBKHDD010000295.1:0-3575 GCA_046541515.1 Desulfococcaceae bacterium | reverse complement strand
CGCCGCCCCCGCCCGCCAGATCCGACGCCCCTCCCTTGCCGCTTGGCGGAAAGGGCGCGCGGGAACGGAGCGGCCCGGGAAGCGGCCGTTCGAAAGACCCTCCGGGCTTTTCGACGACGTTCCGCGCCCACCTTTTTCGCCGGGAGGTTTTCATGACGAATCCCGCGTACCGGGAACTCATCCGCCGCCTGTCCGAAGCGCTGCCCCAGGACCGGCTCATCACCGACCCCCTTCGCACCTTTGCCTACGCCACCGACGCCAGCGTCTATCGGCTGACGCCGAAGGTCGTCGTCCGCGTGGAGAACGAAAGCGAGGTGCTGGAGACCCTGGCCGCCTGCCGGGGCCTGAACCTTCCGCTCACCTTCCGGGCCGCCGGCACCTCCCTTTCCGGCCAGGCCCTGTCCGACTCCGTTCTGTTGCTGCTGGGGGTGGAGGGCTTTCGGGACATCGAAATCGGCCCCGACGCGGAATGGATCCGACTGGGCGCGGCGGTGCTGGGCGCCCAGGCCAACGCGGCGCTGGCTCCGCTGGGCAAAAAAATCGGTCCCGATCCCGCCTCGGTCAACTCCGCCAAAATCGGCGGCATCGTCTCCAACAACGCCTGCGGGATGACCTCCGGCGTGGATTACAATTCCATGGGGACGCTCAAATCCATGCGGGTCATCCTGGCCGACGGCACGGTGCTGGACACCGGCGATCCCGAAAGCCGGGAAACCTTTCTGGCGGCCAAACCGGCCCTGGTGGAGGGCGTCCGAGCCCTTTCGGAGCGAATCCGGGCGGACTCCGCCTCGACGGAAAAAATCCGCGAAAAATACCAGATCAAAAACACCTGCGGCTACAGCCTCAACGCCCTGACCGACCACGACGACCCCATCGAGATGATCGCCCATCTGATGATCGGGTCGGAAGGCACCTTGGGCTTCATTTCCGAGGTGGTTTTCGACACCCTGCCGGAGGCGTCCAAAAAGGCCGCGGCGCTGATGGTCTTTCCGGACACAAAACGGGCCTGCGAGGCGGTGCTCAAGCTGAAGGACTGCGCGGTGAGCGCCGCCGAGCTGATGGACCGGGTGGCCCTCCATTCCGTGGAAACCAAGCCGGGAATGCCGCCCTGGATTCGCCAATTGAACGAAGATGCCACCGCCCTGCTGGTGGAGACGGCGGCGAACGACGCGGAAACCCTGGAAAAGCAGGCCGCCGAGATCCGCGACGCCTTCGCCGATTTCCCCATGGCCCACGACTTCGCCTTCACCACCGATCCGGCGGAAATGGCCCAGCTCTGGGAAATCCGCAAGGGCATCTTCCCCAGCGCCTGCGTGGCCCGGCGGCCCGGCACGGCGGTCATCATCGAAGACATCGCCGTCCCCATCCCCCACCTGGAAAACTGCCTGGACGAACTCCAGAAGATGTTCGTGGAATACGAATACGAAAACCCGGTCATTTGGGGCCACGTTTTCGACGGCAACGTCCACTTTGTGCTGACGCCGGATTTCACCGATCCGGCGGAGTTGAAAAAATACAAGCGCTTCATGGACGAGGTGGTGGAGCTGGTGGTGGGCCGGTACAACGGCTCGCTGAAGGCCGAGCACGGCACCGGCCGGAACATGGCGCCCTTCGTGGCACGGGAGTGGGGGCCGGAGCTGTACGCGGTCATGCGGGAGATCAAGGAGTTGTTCGATCCGGACGGCCTGCTCAATCCCGGCACCATCATCAACGACGATCCAGAGGGGCACGTCCGCCATTTCAAGGCCATGCCGGTGGCCGATCCGGTGGTGGACACCTGCATCGAGTGCGGCTTTTGCGAGCGCAACTGCATGTCCCACGAGTTCACGCTTTCGGCCCGCCAGCGGATCGTGGCCTATCGGGAGATGGCGCGGCTGCGGCGCACCGGCGAGGACCCGGCCCGCCTGCGGGAGTTGTCCCGAGCCTACGCCTACCTGGGCGACGAAACCTGCGCGGCGGACGGCCTCTGCGCCATCTCCTGTCCGGTGGACATCGACACCGGGACACTCATCAAACACCTGCGCCACGCCCACCTTTCCCCGCCCGCCCACAAGCTGGCGGAATGGATCGGGGACCACATGTGCGCGGTCACCGGTCTGACCCGGCTGGGGCTGGGGGTGGTGGATCGGGTCCACGGCGCCATCGGGACGAAAAGAATGTGGCATTTGAGCCAGACGCTCCGCCGCTGGAGCCGGGGCCTGCTGCCGCTGTGGACGCCCTACATGCCGGCCAACGCGGCCGGCATTTCCCGCATGCCGGTGCGGGCGGAAAATCCGAAGAAAGTGGTCTATTTTCCGTCCTGCATCACCCGCTCCATGGGGCCGGCCCGGGGCGAAAAAGACGGCGACGTGCCGGCGGTGACGGCCCGGCTGATCCGAAAGGCGGGGTACGAGATCGTCTATCCGGAAAACATGGAATCGTTGTGTTGCGGGATGCCGTTTTCCAGCAAGGGCGTCGAGGACGTGGCGGAAACCCGGGCCAAGGAGCTGGAACGGGCACTGCTGGACGCCACGGACGACGGCCGCCTGCCCGTGGTCTGCGACATGAGCCCCTGCCTCCACCACATGCGGGAAACGCTGGACCGGCGGCTGAAGCTCTACGAACCGATCCAGTTCACCTTGGACCTGCTCGCGCCGAGCCTGACTTTCCGCAAGCTGCCGGAGACGGTGGCCATCCACACCGTGTGCAGCGCCAAGAAAATGGGGCTGGAAGCGCCGTTGCGGAGGCTTGCGGAGATGTGCGCGGAAAACGTGGTCGCGCCGGAAGTGGTCTGTTGCGGCTTTGCCGGAGACCGGGGCTTCACCCATCCGGAGCTGAACGAATTCGGCCTGCGGAATTTGGCCGAACAGATTCCCGACGACTGCGCCGGGGGCTATTCCACCAGCCGAACGTGCGAGATTGGGCTTTCCCACCACTCCGGCGTGAATTACCGGTCGATTTTGTATTTGGTGGATCGGGCCACGGAGGGGGTGGCGTAGCCCAAGTTTGGAGTGCCGCATTTAGGCGGAAGCGGCGGTGGATTCCCTGGGACGCCCCAAGGAATCCATCCTCCGTTTTCTGAACTGGGATTCGGGGGATTTTTTTGGATTTTCAGGATTTTCCAAGCCGCCGTCTCGCCTGCGGAAAAACGGTCCCCCAAGTTTGGAGTACCGCCTTTAGGCGGAATCGGCGGTGGATTTAACGGGGCACCCGAAGGAATCCACCTTCCGTTTTCTGAACTGGGATTCGCGGGATTTTTCGGATTGCCGGGATTTTTCCCCATGCCCGCCCACAACCGGCGGGCGGATTGGAATCGAAAGAAGGATTTTCCCATGCGCATTCGATTGGAAACCCTTGACGAAACCGCCCTCTGCGAGGCCCGGGCGGAACAGGAAGCGTTGCTGACCGAGTCCGGAGTCGCCGGGGAGCGGGTGCAAAACAATAATTTTGATGGGTGCGTATCTATTTAAATTATATTATTTATTTTATTATAATTTATGATAATTCCGCTCTTTTTCACGCCGAAAATGGAATTGCAGATGGGTGCAAACCGATAATTTAGATTTCGCCCAAAAAAAGATGGCTTCCATTTTTAT
>JBKHDD010000294.1:0-3580 GCA_046541515.1 Desulfococcaceae bacterium | reverse complement strand
TGCCGCTGTATCCGGTGACCAACCGGGAGCCGGACGTGCTCGGCATTGTCGCCTGTCCGGACGTGGGCTGCCTGTCTCCGGAGGTGGACTTGGCGGTGATCGCCGTGAACGCCCGCCAGTCCGTGGAAGCGGCCGAAGCCTGCGCCAAGGCCGGTGTTCCCGCCGTCGTGGTGGTGGCCGGTGGATTCGGGGAAACCGGCGAGGAAGGCCGGGCTCTGGAAGACCGGCTGGCCGCCCTCCCTGAAAAATATGGAACCCGCGTTCTAGGCCCCAACACCCTGGGCCTTTTCATCCCCCATATCGGCATCGACACGCTCTTCGTGGAACACGGGGACCGGGCCCTTGCCGGCGGCGGGGGCGTGGCCTTCATCTCCCAGAGCGGCTCGGTGGGCGTGGAGGCGCTGGGGCTGGCCAGCAACACCGGCTTCGGAATGCGGGCCTTCGTGGGACTGGGCAACAAATGCGACCTGGACGAGGTCGATTTCCTGAGCGCCTTCGCGGACGATCCCGGCGCCCTCTGTCTGGCGCTCTACGTGGAGAGCTTCGCGGACGGACGCGCCTTTTTGGAAGCGGCCCGGGCCGCATCGGAAAAAAAGCCGGTGGTGGTCCTGAAGGCGGGCCGTTCCGCCGCCGGGGCCGAGGCGGTGGGCTCCCACACGGGTCGGCTGGCCGGTTCGGATCGCGTGGTGGCCGGGGTCTTCCGCCAGTTCGGCGTCCAGCGGGTTTACGACGACGAGGCCCTTTGCGACGCGGCCAAGGCCCTTTCCGGCCTGCCCATTCCCGCCGGGGATCGGGTCGCCATTCTCACGCCCGCCGGCGGATACGGCGTGATGGGCGCGGACCATGTGGAGCTGTCTCCCGGTCCCGCCCGCCTCCGCATGGCCCGGCTGTCCCCGGAGACGGAGGAACGCATCCGTGCCGTGACGCCGGCCTTCGCCTCGCCCCACAATCCGGTGGATTTGACCGCCAGCGCCAACGACCGGATGGTGGGCGCGGCCTTGGACGCCCTGCTGGCCGATCCCGGCGTGGACATCGTCATCTGCACCGCCTTTTTCGCGCCCCCGGCCATCACCGACCACATGATCGACGAAATCGCCGACCGGGTCGCCGGTTCCTCCAAACCGGTGATCGTCTTTACCCAATACGGCCCGTACACCGACGACCATCTCGGCCGTTTCCACGAAAAGGGCGTGGTCGGATTTCCCTCCATCGCCCGGGCGATTCGCGCGGCCCGATTTCTGGCGGAGCGGGCGGAAATCCTCCGGAAACGGAAAACCGAAAAACCATCCGGAGCGGAATGCCCCGAATCCATTCCATCCGAGTCCCCCCAAATGGATCGGAGGTCGGCGGAAAAAAACCGGTGCGTATCCCCCGACATCGCCGGTTGGCTCGAAACGCTCACCATCCCCGGCCGTCCCGACGAATTCGAGGCCAAAGCGCTTCTGGCCGAATTCGGCATCCCGATTCCGCAAGGCCGCCGTTTCCAATCCGGAGAAGAACCGGGCACCGGCGATTTGCGCCCGCCGCTGGTCGCCAAAGTCTGCGATCCGGCGGTGATCCACAAAAGCGAAGGCGGGGGGGTGATCCTCGGGCTGGGCGGCGAGGGCCTTCCCGAAGCGGTCCACAAGATCCGGGCGCGTTTTCCCGGCTCGGCGGTGCTGGTGGAAGAAATGGCCGATTTCGACGGGCCGGAATTCATCATCGGGACGCTTCAAGATCCCGCCTTCGGACCGGCGGTCATGGTCGGCGCGGGCGGGGTGCTCACGGAGCTGTACGAAGACGTGGCCTTCCGGCTGGCCCCGTTGCGCAAGGCCGAAGCGCTTCGCATGTTGGGCGAACTCCGGACCGCGCCCCTCTTTTCCGGCTATCGCGGCGCGACCCTGGACGCCGACGGACTGGCCGATCTCCTGGTCCGGGTTTCCCAACTTGCCCTCGCGCTCGGGGACCGTCTCGGTCAACTCGACCTGAATCCCGTTGTTTTTTCGGATGGGAAATGGATGGCGCTGGATGCGGCGCTTGTGCCGGCGGGGGCGACGCGATGAACCCGAAGGCCCAATCCCCCACCGCCGCCGAGGCGCGAAACCATCTGGAATCCCTGGCCGACCCGGAGACGGCGGACATCCTCCAAACGTTTTTCAAAACCGGGCCGGGAGAATACGCCGAGCGCGACCGGTTCCGGGGCATTCGGGTTCCGGCCATCCGGAAGATCGCCAAGGAATTCCGGGAAATGCCGCTTCCCGAAATGGAAACGCTGCTGGAATCGGAATTCCACGAAGACCGAATGCTGGCGGCAATTTTGATGGTGGAACGCTTCCGACGGGCCGAAGCCGAAGACCGGCGACAAATTTTCGACCGCTACCTTGCCCGCTCGGACCGAATCAACAACTGGGACCTGGTGGACGTCTCGGCGGCGCCCATCGTGGGCGGTTTTCTCTGGACGCGGACGGACCGCTCCGTTCTGGACCGCCTCGCCCAATCCGAATGGATGTGGGACCGGCGAATCGCCATCGTCTCCACCTTCCACTTCATCCGGCGGGACCGTTTCGACCACACCTTCCGGATCGCCGAAGCGTTGCTGCCCGATCCCGAAGACCTGCTCCACAAGGCGACGGGCTGGATGTTGCGGGAAGTGGGCAAGCGGGACCTTGCGGCGCTAGAAGCGTTTTTGGACCGTCGCCTTTCGGACATGCCCCGCACCATGTTGCGCTACGCCATCGAAAAATTCCCGGAACCCCGGCGGAAAGCCTACCTTCGCCGGTAGTCTTTTCCCGGTTCCCCGGGAACCCCCGATCCCCGCCAATTTCCCAACCATCGAGGTTCCCATGCCCCGAACCGCCCGTTCCCTTCGCCCCGGACCATCTCGACCGGATCACCCGGCGGTTTTCCCGTTTTCTCCTGTCCGCGGCGGGTCGGCCCGTTCAGCGAAAAATCCAGGAGGCCGAAGCGGAGGCGCCGTTTCGCCGGTGCGTGGAGATGGCCCGGCTATCCCAGTTTCGGAGGAGGAAGGGAAGCGGAAAAACTTGGTCCGGAGGGAGCGCGGCTTTCAAGGGCTCCGAAACGGTCTACCGACTATATAAATAGGTATCCCCCGGACCGACGGTCCGGATTTTCCCCCAAACATCCGGATGGAGGGGAATCCGTGAAAACCGCCCTTGCGCGGGCAGGATTTGCCCTTACCCTTGCCGTGATTACCGGGCGCCTCCAACACGGTTTTTTCCCCTCCGCTTCCGCCCTCAACCCCCGAATGACGGGGATGTATGGCCGAAAGAGGGGGGATAGAAAATGCTTGACATGTTTCGGGCTTGCTGTTAGCAAGGCAAAACGGATTTGTGAGGTCAATCACAACGGCAAAGGGAGGTGAGACAAAGAATTTCTTAGCAAATCCGAGGGTTACACCCGATGAAAATTATTAGGTTGCGTCAATCGATTTCCGTTAAGGAGGAAAAAAGATGAAAAAATTGGGCATGATGGCGCTGGCTGCGCTGCTGGTCGTTGCGTTTACCCTCCCGGCTTACGCCCTGGAGACCGAGTTCCGCGGGTACTGGCGTACGCGGTTCTTCACCAACCAGAACTTTACCGG
>JBKHDD010000293.1:0-3593 GCA_046541515.1 Desulfococcaceae bacterium | reverse complement strand
TCGGGTTGGCCCCGGCCTCGGCGATGTGGTAGCCGGAGATGGAGACCGAGTAGAAATTCCGCACGTTGTTTTCGATGAAAAACTGCTGGATGTCGCCCATCATTTTCAGGGCGAACTCGATGGAGAATATGCAGGTATTTTGGCCCTGATCCTCCTTGAGGATGTCGGCCTGGACGGTGCCTCGGACGTTTTGCAACACCATGGCTCGGATTTCTTTGCGCTCGTCGACGGAAGGTTCCCGCCCGTTTTCCTCTTTGAATTTGTCGATCTGCTGGTCGATGGCGGTGTTCAGGAACATGGCCAGGACGATGGGCGCCGGACCGTTGATGGTCATGGAGACGGAGGTGGTCGGCGCGCACAGTTCGAAGCCGTCGTAGAGCACCTTCACGTCGTCCAGGGTGCAGACCGACACGCCGGAGGTGCCCACCTTGCCGTAGATGTCCGGCCGCTCGTCGGGATCGTAGCCGTAGAGCGTCACGGAATCGAAGGCGGTGGAAAGCCGCTTGGCCTCGGAATCGGCGGACAGCAACTTGAAGCGCCGGTTGGTCCGGGCCGGATCGCCCTCGCCGGCAAACATCCGGGTCGGGTCCTCGCCCACCCGTTTCAGCGGAAAAACGCCGGCGGTGAAGGGAAAATAGCCGGGCAGGTTTTCCCGCCGCAGCCACCGGTAGGTCTCGCCCGGGTCGGTGAAACGGGGCAGGCAGACCTTGGGAATTTTCTGGTGGGACAGCGATTCGGTGTACAGCGGAACCCGGATTTCCTTGTCCCGAACCTGATAGACCAGCTCGTCGCCGGAATAGGCTTCCCGGATCGATTCCCAGCCTTCCAGCAGCTCCTCGGTCTCCCGGTCCACCGCCTTGCGGGCCTCGTTCACCGCCTCCTTCAAGCGATCCAGCAGCGCGGTCTGATCTCCCGCCAGTCCGTCGCTCTCCAGGGCGCCGGCGGTCTCTTCCAGATGCCAGACCCGGCGAACCTTTTCGGCCTGGTCTTCGGTGCGGGCGTGGTAGCCGCGAACCGTGTCGGCGATTTCGGCCAGATACCGGGTCCGTTCCGGCGGAATGATGATGGTTTTGGAGCCGGAGGTCCGCCCTTCCGGACGCGGCAGCTTGCTCTGGAAATTGGCCCCGACACGCTCGTTCAGCGTGTCCAGGATGGCGTGGTACAGCGCCGTGACGCCTTCGTCGTTGAACTTGGAGGCGATGGTGCCGAAAACCGGCATCTCCTCGGCCGGTTGGCTCCAGGCGTTGCGGTTGCGCTGCACCTGCTTGCGCACGTCCCGCACCGCGTCCTCGCTGCCCCGCTTTTCAAATTTGTTCACGACGACCAGGTCGGCGTAGTCCAGCATGTCGATTTTTTCGAGCTGGGAGGCCGCGCCGAATTCGGCGGTCATCACGTAAAGGGAGGCGTCCACCAGATCCGCGATCTGGCTGTCGCCCTGGCCGATGCCGGCGGTTTCCACGATGATCAGGTCGAAGCCGGCCGCCTTGGCCACGTTGATGGCGTCGGGCAGAAATTCGGGCACCTCGATCTGGGAGCGGCGGGTGGCCAGGGAGCGCATGTAGACCCGCTCGCTGTTGATGGCGTTCATCCGGATGCGGTCGCCCAGCAACGCGCCGCCGGTCTTCCGCCGGGACGGGTCGCTGCTGATGATGGCGATGTGGACGTCCTCCAGGTCGTGCAGCGCACGCAGCACCAGCTCGTCGGTGAGGGAGGACTTGCCCGCGCCGCCGGTGCCGGTGATGCCGATGACCGGAACCCGCCGGTCGGCCATCCGCTCGGCGAGCTGCTTTCGAAGCCGGCTCAGATGGCCGTTTTCCTTGGCCTTGGCCTCCTCCGCGGCGGAGATCATCCGGGCCACCATCAGCTTGTTTTCCGGGGCCAGGGCGTTCAGGTCGAAGGAGACATCCTCCACCAGGGAGAAATCCATCCGCTGGACCATGTGGTTGATGATGCCCTGAAGCCCCCGGCGGGCGCCGTCCTCGGGCGCGTAAATTTTGGCCACGCCGTAGGCCTCCAGCTCACGGATTTCCTCGGGCACGATCACGCCGCCGCCGCCGCCGAAAACCTGGATGTGGTCCGCGCCGCGCTCCCGGAGCAGATCGACCATGTATTTAAAAAATTCCACGTGACCGCCCTGGTAGCTGGAGACGGCGATGCCCTGAACGTCCTCCTCGATGGCGGCGTCCACGATCTCCCGCACCGACCGGTTGTGACCCAGGTGGATCACCTCCACGCCGGTGGCCTGCAAAATGCGGCGGAAAATGTTGATGGAGGCGTCGTGCCCGTCGAAAAGCGACGTCGCCGTCACCGCCCGGACATGGTGTCGCGGGACATAGGGTTCGGTTTCCATCGTCATGAGACTCTCTCCTTCCCTCTAAATTTGCGCGGTTTTTGGGGTCGCCCCGGGCGGACGGTTCCCGCGGGGTCGCCGTCGGGCGGTCCGTCCGGAGGCCAACCGTTATGCGTCGGACTTGCCGGTGGAAATCCCCAGAATGAAATCGGTCTGGAGTTCGATGTAGTCGTCGATGCTGTAATGGCGCGCCAAAAACCAGCGCCGAAACGTCCACATGTGGCCCAGCACCGAAATGTTGTGGGCCGCCAGCTCGATGGATCGGTCGTCCATTCGGGGAAAATTGCCAGACTCCACCAGTCGGGTCAGCACCTTGATAAAAATACCGGTGATGTTGATCTCGTTTTCCAGCACCTTTTTCCGCCACTGGGGCGGCAGGGACTGGGTTTCCTGGTAAATCAGCAGGATATGGTCGCACATCCGGTGGCAGACCAGAAAATACTCCCGGATCACCTCGGCCAGGGCTTCCCGCCCTTTGGTGGCCCGCTTCAGCGCCTCGGCCACGCCCCGCTCCACCTCGGCGTGGATGGCGTCGCAGACCAGGTAGAGCACGTCCTCCTTGGAGGCCACGTATTCGTACAGCGAGCCGATGGAAAAGCCGGCCGCCTTTGCGATCTCCCGGGTGGTGGTTTTGTGGAACCCCTTCTCGATGAAAAGCTGCACCGCGGCGTCCACGATCTGCCAGCGGCGCCGCCTCACCAGCTCGGGATTTTTGATCTGGGTGGGAATGTCTTTGACGCCGGACCCGCGTTGTTTCATGCCGTCTTGCTCCGTAGTGGGGTATCTGGGACGCCGGTTTCCGTTCCCTCGCCGATTTCGATCGGCCCGCCGGGGAAACGATGGCGAAGTCCCAAAAAAGGTCGTATGGAATCGGAATGTTCGAACACTGGGCCTCAGTGCCCCTTCCGCTTCATTTCGGCGAAAAATCCTTGAGGACGGGCTCCATGCGCCCAAGTTCCATCCGCCTCCGTCGCCTGGTTGCATCCGAAAGAAACGAGGTCGAAAACGGGGCGGGCATCGGGTTTGAAAAGATTGGCCTCGCCCGCGGCAACCCGAATCGGGCCATCTTCTGAACGAGCGCTCAATCATGAGCTACCACGCTCCCGGCGACGGTGTCAAGTGCAATTGCGGAAAATTTCAGGAGGAGAACAAAGAAGGGTTGCGGCGGTCAGACGGTCTAGGGCGGTTTAGAAGCGATGCCGTTCACTTTGGATTCAAAATGGGCAACCGTGCTCGATTTGCC
>JBKHDD010000292.1:0-3594 GCA_046541515.1 Desulfococcaceae bacterium | reverse complement strand
TTGCGCCGGATGGGCGCGTTGGAACGCCGGAAAGTCTCGCTGCGGAGCACCACGACCATCCGGAAGCGGCTGACCCGGAGCATCGGCAAGCTGGAGAGCATCGTGGAGATCGTCCGGGCCGAGGGCGAAGCCATGGGGAACGGCCTCCGGATGGCGGTGCTTGCGGATTTCATCTACGCCGGGGACATGCCCACGTTCATCGACGACCTTCGGCCCCTCCGCCGGATCGGCGTGGTTCCCATTTTCGAGCGGCTTCGGCGGGAATGTCTCTGGGAAATTCGGCCGGGCATCCTCTGCGGGTCGCTGGTGGTGATCCCCGAAGCGGCGGTCTGGGATTTCCGGATCGTCGCGGCGGAGGCGGGCGCAAACCTCGATCTTCTTCGATTCGAGCCGCTGGGCCATGATCCCGGCTACTGCGTCGTCCACGCCGGGGGACCTGCGGGCGACGCCATGGTTCCCCTGATGACCGAGCTGTTGCGGATGGGCGGGGTCAACGTGCTGGTCGGCACCGCCTCCCTGCTGGGCGAAGGCTGGGACGCTCCCTTTATCAACACGCTGGTGCTGGCCTCCTGGGTCGGCTCCTGGGTCTTGTCCAACCAGATGCGGGGCCGGGCCATCCGGACCGAGGCGGGCAATCCGGACAAGGCGGCCAATATCTGGCACCTGGTCTGCGCCGCGCCGGAGCTGGACGACGACGCGGACGACCTGGCACTGCTGCGCCGACGCTTCCAATCCTTCGTGGGCGTCTCGGCGGACGGGAAGCGAATCGAAAACGGGGCCGAACGGCTGGCCTTGCCCGAACCGCCGTGGAGTCCAACAACCCTGGCGGAAACCAACGCGGAGACGCTCCGCCGGGCCGTCGACCGGGACCGCCTGCGGGCGGCCTGGGAATCGGCGTTGGACCGGGGACCGACGGGCGGCCGGATCGTGGAGGAGATCGCCGCCCCGGCCGAGGCGATCCCCGGACGGGTCCTGGTCCGGGCGGTTCGGGGATTGTTGTTCCGGGAATTTATCGCCTGGCTGCCGGCGGGGTTGTGCTGGATCGCGGCGGCGCGGGGAATAAAAATCCCGCCCCTGTTTTGGACCGTGGCGGCGGGGTTTGGAGGCTACGGGCTCTTCCGTCTGCCTCGGACCATCCGGACGATCCGCCTATGGTCCCGATTCGGAGCCGACGGCGGCAGCCTGCGCCAGATCGCCTTGGCCGTGCGGGACGCGCTGATCCATCTCGGCCAGCTTCGGCCGGGAGCGGCAGGGCTGGAGATCGCCGTCGAAACGGGGCGGGACGGAACCGTTTCCTGCTCGCTGAACGGCGGGAGCACCTTCGAGAAATCCCGCTTCCTGGACGCGCTCCAGGAAGTCGTGGAGCCGGTGGAAAATCCCCGGTATCTGCTGCGGCGGAAGGCGAAACGATGGGGCGGCGGGCGGACGGAATTCCACGCCGTCCCCGACGCCATCGGAAAACGGAAGGAATCCGCCGAATTTTTTCGGCGGATGTGGCGAAAACATCTCTGCCCGGTGGAACTGGTTTTTACCCGGAATCCGGAAGGACGGCGGGCCCTGGTGGCGGCGCGATTGCGTTCGTTGCGGAGGAATTCGCCGGGAAGGGCCAAGCGGGCGTCGGTTTGGAAATGAAGGCATTTCCCGTTTTTCAAACGAAAATTTGGTGTTTACGTTCCCCGGAGTTTGCGTTCGCCCTTCCGAGACGGATCCAATCCACCGGACCCCAAACGGGGAAACGTGCCCCTCCGTATTTTTCCCAACCGGATCTTCACGGTCTCCCGCCCGCCCAAAAGGAGCCTCCCATGAGCGACTCTGTTTCTCCCATGACCCGGCTACGCGGCATTGTCGTTCTGGTGAACACCTTTCTCCCCGTCATGCTGGCGCTGCTTTTCCTCTGGGGCGGATATGCGGCGGCGGTCAAAACCAAGGAAATGCTGGTGGAAACCCGGAATTCGGCCGAGCAAATCATCCGGAGCGCCCGGGAGGCCAAGGAATCCGTGGTGCTCGCCGCCGGCCGGGCCATGGAGGCAACGGAAACGGCCCGGGAAAGGGGAGAAGCAATCGTGGCCGGAATCGGCGGAATGGCCAACAATTTTAAGGAAGAGGTCGATAACGTGAGGCGAACCCTCAACGGCGCCGTGGAGGTGATAATTCAACCCAACCCCAACTTGGGAAATCTGAGACGGGACACGCGGAGGGCGCCGAGAAACGTGGTCTCACCGGCAACCAAGCCCTTCCGGACCCTGGGCGATCAGTTCGCCTCCATGACCGCCGAAATTGGCGCAATCCAGGATGAAATCGCCGCCATCGCCGCCGAGGTGGCCAATTTGCGGGGGCTGGAAGCCTATCTGGACGCCGTGATCGCGGAGTACGAAAACATCCGGGACGACGCCATCCGCGCCCTCGCCATCCTGGGCAAGGCGCTCCGTCTCGCCGTTTTCTTCGTCGCCCTGCTCGTGATCTGGATCGGAATCGACTACCTGCTCTGGTTCCAGGGGAGATTGGCCCGGGGCTGGGCGATGGCACGGGGTTCGGCGACGGCGTAAAGCGCGATGGCCATCCCGCTGAAACCACACCGACGCACTACCGAGGTTCCCGCGCCGCACGCACCATGGCGTGGATGGTTTCGGGGCGGGTCCAGGTGTCGATGGAACAGCCGTTGGCCAGGAAAAAGCGGGTGTCGCCGCCCATTTCCAGGGCTTCACCGACGTGGGTTTTCATGTGGGCGATCGTATTCCCGGCCACCCGCTCATGGTCGATGCCGCCCATCACGCAGGCGTCGGTTCGTTCCTTCACCTCCGCCAGGGAAGGTCCGGTCGGACCACGGTCCCACCAGTTGAACACCGGAACCGGGAAATCGTAGCAATCTTCCATGCACAGGTCGCAACTTCCGTGGATGTGAAGAGTATTCATCGGTCCATCCGCCCGAATCGCCTCAAACACCCGAAGGGCGAACGGCTTCACGAACGTCCGAAAACGCTCCCGGGTGATCAACTCCGCCCCCGCAGGAATGGACATGAAAATCCCTGCCGTTCCGATGGCCAGGGAACGCTTGCAGTAGGCGATCAGGTTGTCGGAAATGATCTCCAGCGCGTCCAGCATGGCCTGGGGTTCCGTTTCCATCAACATTTCCATGTACTCGCCCGCCATATTCCTTCGAAGGGTCTGGAACGGATCAAAGACGGTATCCAAAAAGAGCGCCTCGCCGTCCAGCTCCCGGGCGATCACGTCCAGCGCCTTGAACTGTTCTCGCCAGGGGGAATCCTCCACGTCGAAGATGTGAATCGTCTCCAGATCGGCCCGGGACTTCACGGCGTCCAGCCCTTGGGGCGGCGGGTAGCAATAGTCGTTCATCACCTTCAGGAAATCCAGGTCGTAATGACGAAAAAAATCCAGGCTGGCCCGGGCGTGCCGCTCCCCGGGGAGATGCTGAAGCCCGAAATGGTACCAAAGCGAAATGGGCGGAAAATCCACTGGCTTGCCCGTCAGCACCGCCTCGACCCGTTCTCGTTTGTTCATGAACGCCTCCAAGGAAAAGGAAAGGAAAAATCGCGGGTTTGAAAAAAGCCGGGCCATGGATCGCCGTTTCCGGCA
>JBKHDD010000291.1:0-3613 GCA_046541515.1 Desulfococcaceae bacterium | reverse complement strand
ATTGACGTTGATCACCTTCGGCGCCGAGCCGGTGTTGTCGATCTTGGCGATCACGCACCACTTCCCCAGCTCCTCGGAGGTCAGCGGCACCTCGATCACGTCGCCCGCGTTGGTGGTCACCTCCACCCGGCCGTCGTATTTGGCGAAATTTTCGCCCTTGGAGAGGAATCCGAAAAACTTGAAGATGTTCGTGGCGATGATGAGAGAATCGAGGTGGTCCACCTGCTCGATGCGGATGTTTTCCTCGTTGTCGCCGGCCGTGTTGCCGACCCCGGCGTCCTCGTCCAGCACGATGAAGGGCGGTTCGCCGGGCTTGCCTTTGTTTCCAAAATAGACATGGCCGAACGCGCCGTCCTTGGTGCGATAAAAGCAGTGCAGGTCCAGATCCACCGCCTTCGTCCAGGTCAATTTGGCATGGACCGAGGTGGCGCCCTTCTGCTTCAGTTGCAGTCCCGCGCTGTCGCCCTTCTGCTTCAGCGTCACTTTCGGCTTCAGTTCCATGAGGTCCCTCCGGCGGTTGAAAATTTGGGTTCCGGCAATCCGCTCGATTACACTTTCCCTCTTCGGCCCTGCCGGCTACCGCCCGCAACTCCCCGAAATAAGCAGGAAGGATCGCCGCCAGCCGGAAATCAGCTTACACCGCCTCGCGCCAAAAAACAACGCCCCGCCGGAATTCCCGGCAAGGCGTTTCTTTTCCCCTTCCGGCCACTTTCCAAAGGGAGGACGGGTTCGATCCGAAGGCCATAAACACCTCAGCCCAAGCTCAACGCACCCGTCCATAATCGAACCATTGATGCACGTCGGTCATCAGCCGTTCATAATCGCTCTTCAAATGCTGATACAGCCGGGCGTTTTCAATGCCCAGACCGCCTATTTCCGCCAACCCCTCGATGAACTGGCATTCCACGTCCGTAAACTCCCGGGCCTCGGCCGCGTAAATCCGCAAAACGCCGATGATCTTCTGCCGAGTGGAAACGGGCACCGACAAAATGGAGGCGATCCCCTCCTTGCGGAGCGCTTCGGGATACTGCACCCGGTCGTCCCGGGCCGCTTCGGCCACCAGAACCCGCCGGCCGCGAAGGGTTTCCACGATGCTCTTCTCCGCGTCCACGGGTCCTTTGTTCAAAAAAGCGTCGCTGAGGCCCGAAGCGGCGGAAAGCCGCAACGTTTTTTCCTTCCAGTCCAGCAGAAAAATGGCGCATCCTTTGACTTTCATGGTCTTGACGGCGCCTTCCGCCATGGACGCCAACACGTCCGCGATGTCCAGGGACGAATTGATCTTGGCGGCCACATCCTTGAACAACTTGAGATACGCGGTCTCCTTCGTTTCCATCTCCCGCCTCCTTTCGGCAATGAGGAAATGCGCGGCGGCCCCGCGGCCGCCTCCTCAAACGCGTCTCCGCGTTTGAGGATAAACCCATCTCGATCCGGAACGCCGGCAATCCGGCCCGGAGAAGCGCAGATTTAACCTTGGAGACCGGAACCCCGCGCGTTTCGAAACCGGTTCACATTCCGCGTTGTTTGGAAAAGGAAAGAAGCCCGTTCGCGGCTGCCCATTCGAGGCGCTCCGGGAATTTCAGAAGAGATCAAATCGCGGTGGAGGGGATAAGGGCGGCGAAGAAAGGCGATCGGAGAAGGCCGCCGAAAGCTCGAAAACAAGATCCAGAGAGTGGGAAGGCGTCGTGGCAATGATTTCAATTCATTTAATAACACGCCCCAATCGTTAGCACAAGTTAAATCGGGTGAAATAGAAAGGAAGTGCTTCTCCGGTCAAGAGCCAATAGCGTCCATACGAGGGGCGTATCGCATACGTCCTTGGCAAATCGAGCACGGTTGCCCATTTTGAATCCAAAGTGAACGGCATTGGGGCAAGAGCGGATGAATCGCTCGGATTCAGGGGAGGAGGGTCGGGCGAGAGGGGAAATCTGGTCTGACAGCGTCAAGGAGATATCCCGTCAAAATCCAGGGAAACCGGCAACCGGCGTCTCAGCCGAATGCCGGACAGGTCGATGTGGACGTCGTAGGCAAGGGCTTCCACGCCCGCTTCGAGGACGTCCCGGAGCCCCGCGCCGTAGGCGGCATCCACCTCGTCCGCCGGGCGGAACACTTCGGCGTCCATCCGCTGGATCAAAAAGAAAATCACGCTCCGCGTGCCGGTCGCGGCCAGGGTGCGGAGTTCGTGCAGATGTTTGAGTCCCCGGGCGGTCACGGCGTCGGGAAAGGCGGCCACGCCGTTTTCCACCAGGGTGCAGTTTTTCACCTCCACGAAGCAGGGCGGCCGCTCCGGTCCGTCCAGCCGAATGTCGATGCGGGAATGTTCCCCCACCTTCACCTCCCGCCGGACGGCGTCGTATCCGGACAATTCCGGCACCGCGCCGGCGGCGACGGCGTCGGCCACCAGCCGGTTGGGCACGTTGGTGTTCACCCCCGCCAGGGAGTCGGCCATTTCGATCAGCTCCCAGGTGTATTTCAGTTTTCGGCGGGGATTGTCGTGGCGGGAAATCCAAACCGGGCGGCCCGGCTGGCAACAGGCGGTCATCTTGCCGGAATTGGGGCAGTGGGCGGTCACTTCCGCCCCGTCCTCCAGCCGAACGTCGGCGAGAAAGCGTTTGTACCGGCGAATCAGGACGCCCGGAATGAGCGGCGGCCAGGGAAGGACGGGAGGCGAATTCACGGCGATCGGTCAGGCCCGAACCTGGCCGCCCCAGCGGCGGAGGTGGTCGGCGATGAAGTTGGCCACCCGTTCGTGGGTGACTTGTCCTCCGCCTTCCACGGGCATGGGATCGCCAAATTGAATGTGGATGGTTTTTCGGGGGTCAATCCGGCCGACATCCTTGAAAATTCGGCCGTGGTCCTGGAAATCGGTTTTCAGCGCCACGGGAACCACCATGACCCCGGCGCGCCGGGCGAGCTTGACGCCCAGGGAATTGAAAAGGGTCCGGTCGAACACCGGATTCCGGGTGGCCTGGGGAAAAACGACCACCGATCGGCCTTCCGCCAAGTGTCCCTCTCCCTCGCCGAGCACCTTTCGCAAATCGTCCCGGGGGTTTTCCCGGTCCACGGCCACCGGCCGGACCGCGCGCATCACCGACCCGAAGTAGGGATAGTTCAACAGCGAGCGCTTGACCACGAAGGTAATGTCCCGAAAGGGGAGCAGAACGCCCGGCAGAAAAAACGCGTCGATCATGCTCATGTGGTTGGCCACGATGACCACCGGTTCCGAATGGCGGGCCAGGCCGGACAGCCCCCCGATCTCCACCCGGCCGCCCACCGATTCCACGACCCGAATGATTTCCAACGCGCCGGAGGCCCATAAAAAGCGGTTGTAGTCCCCCCGGCGGGCCAACCGCCCATGCCGGAACACCACCTCGATCACGGCCGCGTAATAGGCGGGAGTCGCCAGCCACCACGGCGGACGAAAAGGGCGCGGGGGGCTTTGGTAGCCGTGCCGAGTTTTTAGAAGATGGCTGAAAGCTTTTCGATCCATTGGGCTATCCGGGAGAGTGTCCGGAGAAAGGTCCGGGAACCGGGAAAATTCCGGGCCGAATCACCCGGCCCGAAGAATGGTCTCGCCCATAACGCGATTCCGAATCGATTTCAAGCGGGGAATGGG
>JBKHDD010000290.1:0-3637 GCA_046541515.1 Desulfococcaceae bacterium | reverse complement strand
TAACCCGGGTTTGAAATCCTGGTTTGATGAAAAGTTTGAAAACGAATAATTGCGGCAAACCAGTCCAGTTGGTTTCAGTGGGTAGGGCTGCCCGCATGGGAGAGACGAGTGGAAGATTTCCAACTTTTGATTGACCTGCATAAAGATGGGGACCGGCAGGGGCCGGGCGGCGACGCGGAGACGGAAAAGGCGCTCGACCTGGCCATGATCGACCGATCCGCGCCCGTAAAAGTTGCCGATATCGGGTGCGGCACCGGGGCGTCCACTCTGTTGCTCGCCCGACTCCTGAATGCTCAAATTACAGCAGTTGACTTTCTTCCGGAATTTCTTGATGTGCTGGAAGAAAAAGCGAAAAAAATGGGGCTTTCGGAAAAAATCACCCCTCTTGCCTGCTCAATGGACAACCTTCCTTTTGAAGAGGCGGAATTCGATCTGATCTGGTCCGAAGGGGCAATCTACAACATCGGCTTTGAAACGGGCGTAAAAAATTGGAATCGATACCTAAAACCGGGGGGACGGCTGGTTGTTTCCGAAATCAGCTGGATTACCGATTCCCGCCCGCCGGAAATTCAAAACCATTGGGATGAAGAATACCCCGAAATCGATGTGGCCTCTTCAAAGATAAAAATTCTGGAGAAAAACGGCTATTCGCCCATGGGCTATTTCGTTTTGCCGGAACATTGCTGGCTGGAAAATTATTATCGGCCCATGCAGAATCGGTTTCCGGATTTTCTGAACCGGAACGGGAACAGCGATGAGGCGCGTTCCATCGTCGAGGCGGAGAAAAGGGAAATTGAGCTGTTCGAGAAATATAAAAACTACTACAGTTATGGGGTGTATGTTGCCAAAAAGTTGGAGTAGAAAAGGCGGAAACCCTTGGGAGTTGTGGAGTTGTCTGTTTTTCGGTACCCTATATTCTTGGGGGCCATCCCTTGAATTCCGGGAATCCGTGTAACCAAGCGGGAAACGAACATGATGAAATCGGTCGAACTTTTCGCGGGCGCCGGCGGACTCGCCATGGGGGTGTCCCTTGCGGGATTTGAATCCCTCGCGGTAATCGAGCGGGACCGCTGGGCTTGCGACACCATCCGGGAAAACCAGAAACGCGGTTATCCGGTGGTTGCGGATTGGCCGCTCTGGGAGGGCGACGTGCGCGATTTCGACTGGTCCGCCATACCGAAGGACATTGACCTTTTGGCCGGCGGGCCGCCCTGCCAGCCGTTCTCCATGGGCGGAAAGCACAAGGCGCATGGCGACAAACGCGACATGTTCCCCGCAACCGTCGAGGTCGTCCGAACCTTGCGGCCCAAATCCTTCATCATCGAAAACGTAAAAGGCCTCACTCGCTCCAGCTTTTCCAATTACTACCAATACATCTTGCTGCAACTGGAATTCCCCGAAATCACTCGCCAAAATCGGGAAAGCTGGTTCGACCATCTCAAGCGTCTCCAAGCCGAAAAAACATCCGGGGCCCTTCATACATCGGGCCTCGCCTACAACGTTGTCCCCACCTTGGCGAGCGCGGCCGATTACGGCGTTCCGCAGAAACGGGAGCGCGTTTTTATCGTGGGTTTCCGGTCCGATCTGGGGATTAAATGGAGCTTTCCCCGGCCGGCGCACAGCTTGGATGCTTTGCTCCATTCCCAGTGGGTGACGGGCGAATATTGGGAGCGCCACGGCGTAGTGAAGCGCCGGCGGCCACCGATCCCCACCCGATTCGAGACAAAGATTCGCAAATTGGCCTCCAGCTTGGGGCTTTTTACGGAAAAACCTTGGAGAACCGTCCGGGACGCCTTGTTGGAATTGCCAGACCCCCGGCATCGGGACGCGCAACAGTTTTTCAACCACGTTTTTCAGGATGGGGCCAAAGTGTACCCCGGCCATACCGGCAGCCCGCTGGACCTTCCCGCGAAGACGCTGAAAGCGGGCGATCATGGCGTTCCCGGCGGCGAAAACATGATGGTGTTGGAAAATGGGGATGTCCGCTATTTCAGCGCAAGAGAGTCCGCTCGGTTGCAAACCTTTCCCGACGGCTACGTGTTCCATGGTTCCTGGACGGAAACCATGCGGCAATTGGGCAATGCCGTTCCGGTGGCGCTTGCCCGCCAATTGGCGTCCTCCGTGGCTGCTCGCCTCTGCGAGTCCGAATTGCGACGGATGCGGATCGCCGCATGAGCGCCCACTGCCGGGGACATTGTCGCCGGGATCGAAACACGGCAAAGAGTGCAATTCTTCACGGCCAAAACCAGATGGATACTTCCACCAGCCGGCTACCCATCATGAATCGGAACGCCCACGCAACCGCACCCGCGTCGCCCCCCATCCCCCGCTGCCCAAACCAGCGTCGGAAAATTCCAACACAAGCGGATGGCGTTGGAGAACGGCCTGGACCCGTTTTTTGAGGATTCCCTTGCCCTTTCCGTGGATCACTCGGACTTCCAAAATCCCGGCGGCGGCGCATTCCTGGAAATAGTCGTCCAGCAATTCCGCCACCTCGCCGGGATGAAAATTGTGCAAATCCAGCTCGTCGCCGATGGGAACGCGAATCGGTTCCTCCGGCGGAAAAGGCGCGTCGCCGTCCGCCTCCAGTTCCATCGGATCCACCGGCTCCGTCGCCGCCCAAAAGGCGTCCATCATCCGCTTCCACCAGAAAGACCATTTTCCCATGGACCTGCTCCACTCCATTCTCGCTCCCGTTCTCGTCGCAGCCGCCTACGCCCTCGGCTCGGTCCCCTTCGGCCTGGTGCTGACGCGGCGGTTTACCGACATCGACATTCAAAACGCCGGCAGCGGAAACATCGGCGCCACCAACGTGCGGCGGCTGGCGGGCAACAAACTGGGACTGGCCACGTTGGCCGGGGACGTGCTGAAAGGGGCGATTCCCGTCGGGATGGCGGTCTGGTTGCTGCCGTCCAACGGAGAATTTTGGGTGGCCCTGACCGCCCTTGCGGCGTTCGCGGGCCATCTCCATCCGATTTACCTGGGATTTCGGGGCGGCGGAAAAGGCGTGGCCACGGCGGCGGGGGCCTTGCTGCCCATCGCGCCCATGGCGGTGTTGGCGGCCCTGCTGGTCTTCATCCTCGTGGTCTGCATGACCAGCCGGGTTTCCGCCGGCTCCCTGGCTGGATCGGCGGCCCTGCCGCTGGCGGTGTGGGAGGCGGCCGGCGCTTCCGCCAACGCCTGGGCGGCGGGGATCATGGCCGTTTGGATTGCCTGGCGGCATCGGGAGAACATCGGGCGCTTGCTTAAGGGAGTGGAGCCGAGAATTTAGGTCTTGAACGAGGGATGAACCTGAGCTGTCTTTTGCGAAAAGCCAAGCGATTCAGGCCGCCGCCACCATGAAATCCACATGCAACGCTTCGTAGGGAAACTCCACCCGGCCGTCGGAATGATTCCGCAGAATCCCGACCCTCACAAGGGCGTCCACATCCCGCTGGACTGGTTCCGACTCCCGGCCCAGCCGCGCCCCCAAATCTTCGACGAACAAAGCGCCTGCGCCCAACATTTCTTCCAGCAATCTCCACCGTTCCCCGGAAAGCACCTGAAAAAGAAGCGCGGGCGTCTCGAACGTGATGAGCGCCCCCTGAGATTTCCCCTCCATGGCCCTGCGGAAACGGTCGTTGGATTCCTCGCGGCG
>JBKHDD010000289.1:0-3641 GCA_046541515.1 Desulfococcaceae bacterium | reverse complement strand
GCCATTCCGGGACTGCGGCGGCTGGCCGCCACGGCCATGGGCCCCATCGACTTCCCGGAGCGCCCCGGCGGCAACAGCCGGTCGCGCCGCCTCGGCTTCGTCTTCGCCTATGAACACACCGAACCGCGCATTCCCACCGGCGGCGGCATCATCAGCACCATCGACGCCACCTCCCGCCTCGACGGCGGAGAAGGAGAAGAACAGGAAACCCTGCCCCCGGGGCAAAACTGACGTTTCCATCCCAACCACCGTGAACGTCCGTCACGGTCCATGACGGTCCGTGTGGGGGGCCGCCCGGCCACCCCAACCCCTAACCCCCAACCCACGGCGGAACCGGCCCATCGCCAACCCCGCCATCCACCCAAGGAGGGCCGCAGGCCATGAGTGAATCCATCAGCGAAATGATTCTGCCCGGGACCTACATCGAGGTGCGGGCGGAGGGCCTCATTTCCGTCGGCGCCATCGCCACCGGCAACATCGGGGTGGTGGGGACCGCCGCGCGGGGGCCGAGAAACACCGTCCAGGCGCTCGGGAGCTACACCGAGGCCATCGACACCTTCGGCGACTACGATTCCTGGACCTCGCCGAACACCGCGGACCACCCCCTGACCTTGGTCCGCACCCTGGAACAGGCGTTCCGGGGCGGCGGAAAGAACGTATTCGCCGTGCGAATCGCCAACGGCGACCCGGTCAAGGCCGATGCCGACGTGGCCAGCGTGGACGACGCCGGTTTCGCCATCACCGCCAAGGACCCGGGAAGCTACGGCAATGCCATCGCCTATTCCGTGGTCAACGAAGGCACCGTCGCCGACCCGGTTTTCAAGCTGAAGCTGACCTACAAGCAGACGACCGAGACCTACACCGGCGAGACCATCGGCGAAATCCAGGCCCAGGTCGCCGCCGCCTCGACCCTGGTGGACGCCGGCGATCCGGTGGATCCGGCCAAGGCCATGGCCATCGTCGATCCGGCCGCCAACCTCACCGGCGGCGAGGACCACCCCGACGTCTCCGCAAGCGATCTGGCCGACGGGCTGACCGTCCTGGAAGACGAGCCGGTCAACATCCTTATCGTCGGCGGCTTCGGCTCCGACGTGGCCCGGGGCGCGGTGGGCGCCCACGTCGAAGCCACCGAAAACGAAGGCAAGGAGCGGATCGCCATCCTCGGGGCCGGCGCCGACGACAGCGCCACGGTGGAGGCCGAGGCCGACGCCCTGGCCGACAAGCGGATCGTCCTGGTGGCCCCCGGCCTCAAGACCGTGGACGCCGCCGCCGACGCCGCCGTGGACCTTCCCCCGCCCTACACCGCCGCATTGGTCGCCGGAAAGCTCTCCACCCTCGCGCCCCAGGTCAGCCTCACCAACAAGACGCTCCCGGTGGACGACCTGAGCGCGCACTATTCCTCCACCGTGTACAAGAAGCTGCTGCAAAAGCGGGTGCTGCTGGTGCGGCGGAAGTTCGGCTTCCAGGTGGTCAAGGGCATCACCACCGACACCGGCGCCTTCAAGCAGATCAGCATTCGCCGGATCGTGGACTACGCCAAGGCCGGCGTCCGGTCGGGCTCCGATCCCTACATCGGGCGGCTCAACAACGCCCGGGTCCGGGCCGCCCTCAAGGCCACTTTGGACGGTTTTCTGTCCCAGATGGTGCTGGATGAAATGCTGGTGGAATACCAGCTGGAAGTCTCCGCCACCCGCCGGCAGGAAATCGCGGGAATCGCGGCGGTGACCATGACCCTGAAGCCGACCTTCTCCATCGACTTCATCCGCGTGACCATGAACCTGCAATAGCCCGGCGGCCCGTTCGCCGTCCGCTTTTATCGATCAACCGGAGGAATCGTCATGCCGAACACCAACGTCTATACCGGTCTCGACGGCGCGATGTCCGTGGCCGTGCAATCCGGGCCGGAGGGCGATCTGGCCAAGGAAATCGCCGACACCTTCGCCCTGGCGCCCGTCGGCCGGGCCACCGGCGTCGCCATTCGGGTCCACTCGGAAATGCGGCCGTTCCATGAAATCGGCCAGCGCTACGCCACCGAGCTGCGCCCCGGCAACGTCAACATCACCGGCACCATCAAGCGGGCCCACATCAACGGCGCGCTGCTCAAGCTCATGCTGGGCGAAGGCGCGGGCGCCAGCCGTCCCGCCGGCGGCTTCATCAGTCCCAGCTTCAACCTGAGCCTGCGCCTGGAAAACAACGCCCTGCCCGGCAACAGCTCCACCCTGACCGTCCACGGAATCAAGCTGGACAGGTGGCATTTCGACATGCCCGAGGACGATTTCGTGCTGGAAGAGGTCGGCTTCAAGGCGCTGTGGATCAGCTCCGAGGATGCGGAGGGCTGATGGCGGTCCTGAGCGCCGACATGCTCCTGGCCGGAGCGGAGACGACCTTCCCGGTGGAAATTCCGGCCCATCTGCTCCATCCGGGCGACGGGAATTCCGCCTCGCCGGAGACCGGCGGCCCCCGGGAGGTCGTGCTGCGCCCCCTCCGGCTGCTGGACCTCCAGAAGGTGGAACGGGCCGCCCGGGACGCCGGCCATTTGACCAGCGTGCTGATGGTGCAGCAGGCCCTGGTGGAGCCCAAGCTGTCCATCGACCAGGTCAACCGCATGCACGCCGGTCTGGTGGAATTTTTGCTGCGGGAAGTCAACCGGATCAGCGGCCTGGCCATGAGCGCCGACGAGCTGGAAACCGCCGTCCAGGCCCCCCTGGCCCGGGCCTGCTTCGTCCTCTCCCGGGAATTCGGCTGGACCCCGGAGCAGTGCGCCGGCCTCACCGTCGGCCAGGTCCTGCTCTACCTGGAAATGCTCGGCCGCAACCGGGCCGGAGAGGGCGTCGAATGAGCGCGGAATGGAAATTCACCGGGACGCCCCCGCCGGCGAGCGGTTCGGCCGCCGCCGAAGCCCTGCGGAAGCTCGTCGCCCGGCTCGACGCGTCGGGTCGATCCCGCTTCGGTTTGCTGGAAGCTCCGCCGGAGATTGCCTCGCTGCGGGCCGAAATCCCAGGCGATCCAGGACGGCGGGCCGTGGATTCCTTTGGAAATCGCCTTGCGGGAACTCTGAACCGGGTTGCGCCCCAAGGTGGCGGGGCGGGCAATGCGCCTTCCAGCGGTTTTCCCAGGATGGACAAGGGATTTCCAAGTCCTCCGAAGCGGTCGGGCCAAGGAAAATCTTTTGGAGCGGAGGCTGGCGAAGAAGCCGAAGGAACGGCGAAGTCTAGTGAAGGCGTAACTGCGGCCAAAAAACAAATCGCCCCCATCGAACCCGACCCGGCCCAACTTCAAGCCATTTTCCAGCGCCATGGAATTGACCCGGCGAACCGCCACGGACGACACGAACATAAAATGGAAGCCCAAAGCCAAACCGAAAAAATGCCCGTCCCTCCAACTTCCGTGCAGCGCCTCCGTGCCTCGTCCGGGCCCGTCCCAAGGCACCCCCAAAACCCCAACCCCCAAGCCACAGAAAAAACAGGCCCCCAAACCCCCGGCGCGGTCCTCATCACCACCCACGGCAACGAATACCTTGTGGAACGCAAATCTCCTCTGGAAATCCACGCCGCTTCCTTGGCCGAAGGCCGTTCCGCCACACTCGGCGCTTCCACCCCGGTTCCAAAATCCGGCGGTTTGCCCCGAAACGACCTGCTTCG
>JBKHDD010000288.1:0-3654 GCA_046541515.1 Desulfococcaceae bacterium | reverse complement strand
TCCGGCAGCCGGGCGTTTTGGGCCTGGTTGTACAAAATCATCCGGACATTTTCCTCGTTCATTCGCCCCGCAAGGGATTCCAAATGGCGGGCAGTGGGCTGGATGCCGGGCTTGGGTTCGATGGAGCCGACCTTTTCCATGCCGTAGAATTGGCAGAGATAGGCCACGTCCGGATGGAAGGCGACGATCTTTTGGCCCCGAAGCGGCGCCCCCTTTTCCCGAAGTTCCGCTTCCAGGCCGGAAAGCGTCTCCAGGTACCGGTTCAGACGGTCCCGATAGGCCGATTCGTTTTCGGGGTCGAATTGGATGAGCGCTTGGGCGATGTTTTGGGCCATGATGCGACCCGCGTGGGGGCCGACGTTGAAGTGGGGGTTGCCCAGGGGATGCTGGTGACCTTCGGAGCGGTCCCATTTTTCCGGCCGCTCCAAAATGGGGACGCCCTCGCCGACTTCGATCCAGCCCGCGCCGCCCTCCATGACGCGACGGTTGCGGGCGTCCTTGGCCAGGGCCGGCAGCCAGGCGTGCTCGGCGTCGTAGCCCAGGTTCAGCAGCAGATCGGCCCGGTTGATCTTGGGGATGAAGCTGGGCCGCACCGGGACCGCGTGCAGATCCTCCCGCCCCGTGGCCAGGGAAGTCACCCGAACCTGGTCCCCGCCGATGATTCGGGCCATGTCGGCCAAATCGGGAATGGAGGCGACGATATTGACCGCGGCGGCGGCCGGGGAGGCGACCGCGAAAAGGACGCTCAGGGCAAACGGAAACAAAAAACGAAACGAAAGGAGGCTCATCGCTGTCTCCCGTGGGTATGATGGCCGATCACCGCGTCGTACTGAAGGATGACGCGGTTGGCCGCGTCCAGATTGTCCGAATATTCGTACCGGCTGTATTCCAGCCGCAGGAACTGGAAATGGGTGAGATGGAAGGTGACGAAACCGCCGTACCGGTTCCTTTCGAAATCGTCGGAAAATTCGTCGTTTTCGAAAAACTCGCCGAACGCGCCATAGTGCCAGGTGGGGTTGTGCTGATAGTGGATGTAGGCGAACAACCCCTCCCGTCCCCGCTCTTCCCGGAAGACCGTGTCGTCCGCCGTCGTTTCAAACTCCTCCACGTTCCCCAAAAATTCGATCCCAAAATCGACGTTCCGCTCCCGATTTTGGGCGAGCGGGTGCCAGAAAAAGGTGGCGTCGAAGCCGTACACCGTTTTGGCGTAAGACTCGCCCGAGACGCGCTGGGAATATTTGTAATTGGGCTGATGGACCAGGCTGGCCCCCAAATCGAGGCTCCAGTCCGGCCCGAATTCGAAACTCGTGGCCGCCCGCGCCCCGTAGGCGAAATCTTCCGCGCCCTTGTTGTTTTTGGCGTTCGTACGCGGCTCGTCGGTATCCAGCAGGTCCTCCGGCTGCACGATGCCGCCATCCGGGGCGTGGTAATGGTTGCCGTGGCGCGTGTAGCCCAGCTCGGCCGCGAGCCGGTCCGCCTCCGATTCAAAGCCTTCCCGCACCGGATCCTGGTCGTGGGTGTGGCCTTCGATCCGGTCGTAGACCGAAAATGTCAGCTCCAGAAAATGGGGAATGGGGACCAGCCAGGACAGCTCCAGTCCCGTGGGATTGAAATGTCCCCCGAAATACTCCTGATAAATCCGGGGCTCCGACGTAAAGGGCATGGCGTGGGTGTGAAACTGGTTCCACCGGCCGAAGTTGGCCAGCATCTTCCCGCCCTTGAGTTTTAGATTGCCCGGCAGGGCCGGCAGCAGGAAATGGCCTTCGTGCAGCTCCGCGCCGTCTTCGGTGAACATGAAGTTTCCCCGAAGTTCGCCGAAGGGATCGATGTTGGCGTTGACGTCCAGCTCCGCGGAACGAATGTCGAAGCCCCGGGAGGTCCATTCGTCTCCCTCGATATCGGAAATGTCGGCGATCATGTCGAAGACAAAGCCGAGGTTGGGGTTTTGCCAGGCGCCCAGCGCCCGATCGATGGGGCCGAGCACCGGGTCTTCGTCGAAGGCGGCCGCGTGCGCGGCGGCGGCCATCGCAAGCCAAGCGGCGACGGCCGCGAGCAGAATTCGAAATGGAATGCGTTGCATGAGGTGGGCGTTCTCCATTTTTTTCGACGGAGGGCGGGAGAGGATCGGATTCCGGAACCGAAACCTGGTACCTTCCCGCCTTCCGGAAAGGGATGGCGAAGGCGCGTTTTCCCGATGGAAAAACGCGCCTTTGTGGGCGACTTGCTATCCCTCAACCCGATAGGAGAGAGGGGTTGCCGGGGCGGTCAGGTCGGCATTCCAGCTTCGTCGTGGTCGTGGTCTTCGCCGTGATCGTGATCGCTCTCCTCGTCGTGTCCGTCATCGGCGGAGGGCGCGTTTTCCACGTCCTCGGGGTTCAAAATCGCGTCGCCCCGGTCCACGCTGTCGTCGAGAATCTCGCCGGAGAAGGAGGTGACGTAAATCCAGTCGGTCCCCTCCTTCACCGCGAAGGCGCCGGCCATGTCCACCTCGCCGCGGTCCAGATCGACGGGATAGACCATGGTTCCCGCCAGAACGAACAGATTCTCTCCCCGCTCTCCGACACCCACCGCCACGCCCGGCGCGGGGGCCTGGATGGTGCGAACGGACCGGAAAGAGGCCGAGGCGGGGTCGACGTCCACCACGTAGAGACGCGAGGCGTTCAAATCGGAAAAAACCGCCGTCCGCCCGTCTTTGGAAAGGGCGAAATGGCCGTCCCGGCTGGACCAGTCCAAAGAAGCGCCGGGAATCGAGATCGCCTCCACCGTTTCGTTGGCCATGTCAATCAGCAGAAAGCTGTCGGTTTCCTGCCGCTCGCCGTCCGCGGAAAGGTTGTGGAGCCCAACGGCCGTGGGCGTTTCGCCGGAATGGTACAGAAAGCTGGACCGCCCCGCCGCCGGGTAGGGCAGCCGGGCGGTCTTCATCATGGAGACGGTGTCGATCACGTCGATCCCCTCGACGCAGGCGACGAAGGCCCGGCCCGTGGCCGCGTTGTAGGCGTCCCCGTGGGCGTGGCCGCCGATGGCCATTTCGGCAAGCACCGTATTCGTAAGAGGATCGATGATCCGGGCCCAGTTTTCGCTGGGATGGGTGGCCAGCAGATGGCCCTGCCCGGTCATCAGGGCCGAGGAGTGGGGCGAGCCGTGGTCAACGAGGGTCGCCGCGCCGGATTCCACGTCCACCAGCGTAAAGGTTTCGGTTTCGTCGTTGGCGATGACCGCCGTGCTTCCGTCGTGGGAAATGGTCATATGGGCCGGCCGGTGAACTTCCGGGAGAGACAAATGCTTCTCCGGCGTTTCCATGTGGCCATGGTCGCCGTGGGGATAAAAGCCGGCCGTAAACGACTGGACTTTGCGGCCCTCGGCCATCCAGATGGTGGGGCGGCTGTCGGACGGCGCGTAGGCGATTTTGATCATGGGGTGAATGTGGGCCGCGAAGGTCGCCCGCCGCATCCCCTCGTCCGAGTGGTAGGCGGTCAACAGCCGGTCGGCGGTCTGGTATCCCCAAATCCAGGCCGGCGCCGCGGCGGAAACTTCGCCGCCATGGTCGTGGTCGTGGTCGTCGCCGTGGTCCTCCATGGCGCCGACGGGGTCCGAAGACCCGTCGGAACAGCCCCAGAAAACGGGGGACAGCGCCAGCAGGGCCGCCAGAAAAAA
>JBKHDD010000287.1:0-3667 GCA_046541515.1 Desulfococcaceae bacterium | reverse complement strand
CGGGACAGGTGGACGCTGACCGTTCGCATGGCGCCGGGAATCGGGTTTTCGCCCCGGCCCCGAACCAGCCGCTCCTCCAGCGCCTCGGGGGACGGAATGGCCTCGGGAATGGCGCGGGCCTCCTCCGCGAAAATGGTGTTCAACTTGGCCTCGGCCTCCCGGCTCCGCTCGTCGGCGGCCACCTCCCGGGCGGCCCGGTCCATGGCGGCCACCATTTCGGTCCAAAAGCCGGTCTCGCCGCCCTCGTCGAACCAATGGAACCAGCGGTGAAACGCCTCGGTCTCCCGGTCGTGGAGCCCCTCGTCCGACGGCCGGGAACGGCTCAGGGTTTCGTGGAGCAGCCGGGCCCGGGCCTGAAGCGCCTTGAGGCGGGAGGCGAAGGCCCGCACCGCCGCGTCGTCCTGCTCCGTCAGATGGGCGGCCAGATGATCGTTGACCCGGTCCATCAGCGCGGCGGCGTCCTCGGGCTGGATCGCCTCGAACGGGCCCACGAAAAGATGGCGGGGCACCCCGGCGTCCATGAGGTATTGCTGGTGGATTTTGACGTTTTCGCCTTCCGGGTCCACCCGCCGGTCCCAGTTCAGGGCGAAGAGCATTCGGTTGAGCAGGTCGATCTCGTCGGGCTGCCGGGAAACCGAATCCCAGAACCGGTGGAAGCTTTCCCCCGGCGAGGGCGTCGCGGCCGGGCGGCTGGCGACGACCAGGAGATCGGTTTCGTCGGCGACGGTTTTCAGCGTCCGCTCCCGGGCCCGGCGGTTGGGATCGTCCACCCCCGGCGTGTCGATCCAGCGCAGATGGGGCGATCCGCCGGAAAAGGGCGCGTGGACCCGGCAGACCTTGGCCGCCGCCGCTCGCGCCAGCCGCTTCCCGCGATCCTCGGCGTCTCCGGCCAAGGCGCGCCCGTGGGCCACCCAGTCCCCCAACTCGGAAAGGGGACGCCGGGTCATGGGCGGTCCGTCGAGATACTGGCGGCATTCGTCGAACCGGTCCTGGAGAATCCGCAGGTCCCGGAGGACGGTGTAGGCGGTGGTCCCGGCGGGAACTTTTTCCAGCGGCGGCAGCAGGAGGGGCGGGAATTCGTTGGCGGATTTCGGGGGAAGCAGGGTTTCGCGCTCCGCTTCCGGCAACGCCTCGGCCACGGTCTCCAGGGCGGGGCGGAGCACCTGCTCCAGGAATTCCGACTCGGTGTGGAAATCCAGATCGAAGTCGGAGCGGTCCTCGGCGTAGTGGATTTCGCAGCAGACCGCCGTGGCCCGCTCGTCGAAGGCGGGCAGGGCCTCGATTCCGGTGAGGGATTTCAGAAAGGTGGTCTTCCCCGCCTTTTCCAGCCCGGCGATGGAAACGGTGACGAGCCCTTTGGCGAACCGATCCCGCCGGAGCCGGGTCCGCTCTTCCAGGGCCGACGCCTCGGTTTGCAGCCGGGACAGCTCGTCGGCCCCGTCCCGCAGCGCGGGGGATTCCAGTCCGTCCAGGGTGTTCAGCGCGGCCGAAACCGTCGCCAGCCGCTCCCGCAACAAGCGGCAGGCGGAAACCGTGCGTTCCAGATCGGCGGCCCGCTCCTGCCGGGCGCGGACGATGGCTTCGCCGAGAACGGGAACCGTCATGGACGTCTCCTTTCGTGGAGGAGGGTGGGGATTATATGGTCGCCAGAAGCCAGTTGGCAGAATTCGGGAGCCGGAATTCCAAGTCGCCCCGGAAATTGAGAGAAGCCGGGACCGGGCGGTTCGACCCGCAGGCCATTCGCCCAAAAAGCCCTGCATCCCTGGAGTGCCGGACCCAAGACCGGCCTCATTCAGGTTGTTGGATTTCCGTTTTTTGGCGCGGTGGGATTGTAGCGGAAATGACCGGAATGAGGGAAGGATTTTTCCGAAAAAGCGGGAAAGGCGGGAAAAACGGCGGCGGATCAACCGTCCCGGAGCCGGGAAACGGCTTCGCTGAGGTTTTTCCGGGCGCGGGCTTCGAATCGCTCCCGGAACGAATCGGTGTGGTAGAGGGCGGATTGCCGAAGGAAGGCTTCGAGCAGCGAGGCCCGCTTCCTCCGGAAGATGAACCGGGGAACGACCTGATACTCCCGGGCGATCCGGTCTTCGTATTTCCGATAGCGTTCGGGAGCGGCGCCCAGGATGGCGAGATCGATGTCGGCAATCAGGCGTCCGTCGGGGGTGTCCGGCGCGGCGTCGTGGCGGGTGTCCAGGACCAGCGCCCGAACCCGTTCCGCGAATTCCGGGGAAGCCCCCGCCCCGGAAAGCGCCTCGGCCGCCCAGGCGGCGCTCCGCACCTCGTTTTTGGCCGACCAGAGATCGTACACCGCGTCGTGGAACCAGAGGGCGAAGGCGAGCGCGTCCGGATGTTCGGCGCGGTCCAAAAATTCATCCAGCAGAGAGAGGCAATGGGCGACGTGGTCCAGCGTGTGATACGCCCGGTGCAACTGGGAATAGGCGCGGGTCAGGGCGGCGAAGACGCGGTCCCGCTCCGCTTCGGAAGCGGGACCAAAGGTTCGGCGGCAGAGGGTGGACCAGCGGTTGTGAAGTTCCGGAAACTGGGAAATGGCGTTCTGTGTATCTCGGCCGGCCAATCGGTCCCCCTTCCCTCCCGGAGCGGTTGGAATTCAGGTGATTGGCTTTCCCCCCGCCCCGCGATTCGACGAGTACAACTCGTCGCTCCCGGGTAGCGCAGGTTACGGAGTTTCCCGTAAATCGCCTCAATCCTCCGCCACAATATCCATGCTCAAATCCACGCTTCGCGCCCCGTGGGTGAGCGCGCCGCAGGAGATGAGATCGACGCCGGTTTGGGCGAGGGCGGGGAGGGTTTCCAGGGTGACGCCGCCGGAGACTTCGATCAACGCCCGGTCCTGGATCGTGCCGACGGCTTCGCGGATCTGGTCGATGGACATGTTGTCCAGCAGGATGGCGTCCGCGCCGGCGTTCAGGGCCTGCCGGACCCCGGCCATGTCCTCCACCTCCACCTCGATCCGGACCAGATGGTGAACCCGCTCCCGGGCCAGCGCCACGGCCCGTTCCACCCCGCCGCAGACGGCGAGGTGGTTGTCCTTGATGAGCACGCCGTCGAACAGGCCGAAGCGATGGTTGGCGGCCCCGCCGATCCGGACGGCGTATTTTTCCAGGCTCCGCCAGCCGGGCGTCGTCTTGCGCGTATCCACCAGCCGGACATTTTTTCCGGCCGAAGCCGCGGCGTCCACATGCTTGCGGACGTGGGTGGCGATCCCCGACAGCCGCTGGAGGAAATTGAGCGCCGTCCGCTCGCCGATCAGCAGGCTCCGAAGGCGGCCCCGCACGGTCATCGCCGTTTCCCCCGGTTCCAGCCGGTCGCCGTCGGCGCGAACCGGTTCCCACACTATCTCCGGATCGACCCGGGAGAAAACCCGCCGGGCCACCGGCAATCCCGCCAGCAGCAACGATTCCTTGGCGAGGATGGTTCCCATGCCCACCGCGTCCGCCGGGACCAGGCTTTCCGTGGTGATGTCCCCCGGCCCCAGGTCCTCGTCCAGCGCCAGTTGGATCAGCCGGTCCAGATGGGGCGAAAGGGGATCGGGCGGATGGTCCGGGGGACCGGGAGGTAGGGGCAGGCCCCCGTGCCTGCCCTGGCCGCTGTTCCGGCCTTCGCATCCATGGAAATCGGAATCCGGGCAACCACGGGGGGTTGCCCC
>JBKHDD010000286.1:0-3735 GCA_046541515.1 Desulfococcaceae bacterium | reverse complement strand
ATGGAGAGGGGATGACGGCGGCCTTCTGGTCCGCCGACGCGGGGGCGGAACTGCCGGTCCATCGGCATCCCCACGAACAGATGGCCCAGGTGATGGAGGGCCGCTTTGAATTGACGATGGGGGAGGAAACCCGGACGTTGGGGCCGGGCGAGGTGGCGATCATTCCGCCGGATGTACCCCATGGCGGGCGCGCGGCGACCGACTGCCGCCTGATGGATGTGTTTCATCCCGTCCGGGAGGACTATCGGTAAGGCCCGGCGGATGTCCCATGGAAAGCGTTTTCGATGGGACGTGGGCGGCGGCAAAGAACTCGCCGGAGGCGGACGCCGGAAACATTCGCCGGGAATGGAACGGGCTTTCGGATAGACCGTTTCCATTCGCCGGCGAGGACCGGCGGAAGGATCAGCTTTCGTCGTCGACGTCCAACGAGTCGTCGTCGGCGATTTTCAGGGAGGAATTGGAATCGATGCTGGGAATGTCGTCGTCTTCGAAATCGTCTTCCAGATTGTCGTCGTCCTCCAGCAGATCGTCGATGTCCGAAGACTCGTCTTCCGCCTCGGCGGCCTCGGCCTCGGCTTCGGCCTCTTTCCGATCTCGGATGATGTTTTCCACGTCGTCCAAAATCACCTCCGCCGGCGATTCGGCCGTGCCGTCGCGCAAGGCGGCCACCAGCTCGGCAATCCGCTCGATGTAGGATGCCGGCGGGTACATGTTGGGGGTCCGCATGGCCTGGATCAGCGTTCCCATTCCCCGCTCCGCGGCGGCGTCCACCGTCTCCGCGGGATAATGCTCCTCGCACAGCAGAGAGAGGGCCTCCTTGTCCAGTTCCGCGAATTCCCGGAGGATGTATTCCCGCTTCTCTTCGTCCTTCAACACCACGTATTTTTGTTTCATGCCGGTCTCCCCGCCGCGAAAACCGGGGAACGTCGTCATTCCCCCGGTGGATGATTTTCCTGGATTCAAAACAAGACCCCAACCAGCGGCGACGGGTCGTGTTCCGGCCGTGGATGGGGCGAAATTGTGCAAATCATAAACGCTGGGTAATGTCAAGCGGCCATTGGAGACGCCGAACAAAAAACCATTGACCCGAACCGGGGGAAATGGTAAGCAGTCCGTCTCGTTGTCCGAGGAGGGATGGCCGAGTGGTTGAAGGCGGCGGTCTTGAAAACCGTTGAGTCGAAAGGCTCCGTGGGTTCGAATCCTACTCCCTCCGCCATGGAACGTTTCGGAGAGATGGCCGAGTCGGCTGAAGGCGCTCGCCTGCTAAGCGAGTGTGGGGGGAAACTTCCACCGAGGGTTCGAATCCCTCTCTCTCCGCCATTTGAGGAAAGAGCCCGGCTCCCGGAGTCGGGCTTTTTTTATGCCCTGTCGCCGAAATGGGACCCCTCCGCTCCTCGGCGCCGTCCCCTCGACGCCGCCCGCCTTTGGCCTTCCATCCTTCGTCATGGCCTTCGAGCCGTTGAACGGATTTATCGGCACCGGCGAATACCTTTCCAGCATGGAAACGGCGGTCCGTCGGGAAACCCTCCGCCGAATCGAATCGATCCGTTTCGGCGAGGATGGGCACGTTTTTGCCGGCGATTGGACGGCCGCGAGCCTCTCCGGCCCCGCCAAGGGGCGAAATGTTCTGGATGTGACCGACGCGGACGGCGTGAAAGCGGTCCAGGAGCTGATCCGGCTGTCCAGGGACGATGGCGGGTGGCCGACCTGCCGGATGGCCCCGCTGGACGATCGGCGACAGGCCCGGAAAATGAGCGACGTCCGGGGCGTGCCCGAATGGGAATGGCGCGTCGGGGCGGGCGTCCACATGGACGAAATCGATGCCGAGGCGGCGCGGGAAAAACGGGATTGGCGAAAAGCCCTTTTCCAAATGCTGCCGGTGGCGGCCCTCTTCCTGCCTCTTTCCATGGCCGCCGCGCCGTTCCTGTCCCGCCGCCTGGCCCGGGGGATCGGCCGGGAAACGCCGCTGGGAACGCGGGTTCAGGAATTGGAGGTCCGGGCGACGGCTTCCGAGCTGATCCCCCCGCGGGCGACCCTCTCCCCGGGCGCCATGCTATCCCCGGAGGGCGGCCACCCCCGCCGAGACGGCGCGACCTTCGCCGCGGAGGTCCGGGCGGCGGGCTTTTCCGCCGGCGAAGAGACCCTTCCGGCTGGAGGCGGCCGACACCGGCCGGGCATGACGCCGGATGTCCTGGAACGAATCTTCGAGACCTTTTTCACCGCCAAGGAAATCGGCAAGGGCACGGGTCTGGGACTCGCCACCGTGCACGGCATCGTCAAGCGGCACGAAGGCATGATCCAGGTCTACAGCGAACCGGGTCGGGGCAGCACATTCTCTCTCTTTTTTCCCCGCGTGGACGACGAGATCCCCCGGAGGTCGCCCCGGCTCCGGCGGAAACCGCCGGGGGAACGAAGCCGCCCTCCTGGCCGGGGGCAACGAGATGGTGCGCGACCTGTCGATCGCCCTGTTGGAAAAAGCCGGCCGCGGCGTTTTCGCCGCCCGGGACGGAATCGAGGCGTTGGACCGATTCCGCTCCGACCCCGACCGTTTCGATCTCCCGCTCCTGGACGTGGCCCTGCCCCGGGCGGGCGGGAGGTTTACGAAGGCGTCCGGGCCGTCCTTCCGGACATTCCCGCCCTTTTCGCCAGCGGCTGCAGCGAGGACGCCGTCCAGGCCAATTTCGCGCTGGACGCCGGGCTCCGGCTCGTCCGCAAACCCTTTGCCCAGTCGGAACTGCCGCGCCGCGTGCGCGAAGCATGGGACGCGGCGGGAAAACCAACCGGCCCGCAGGAGCCATTCGAACAACGCCCTTCCGGGTTCCGGAGGTTGCCGACCGCTTTTTTCGCCTTTCCGGGGAACTCCGGCCCGGTGGCGTCCAAAAGCGCCGTTTTCAAACCGCGTTTTCGCCGGTTTTCGCCCCCAATCGCTTCACAGGTTGACAGGCGGTCCCGCCCATGAAAGACTGTTCGGAACCCAACCAGGCAATCGCGACGCCGCGGAGCGTTCGCCTTTCCGGCATCGGGCCGCCGGCGCAACGGAAGCGCCAATTCTGGTCCGAGACCGGGAGCCCCCGCGAACGCTCACATTTTTTCCCCGCCTCCGCCCCGAGGCCGGGGAAGGGACGATTCCGCAAACCGGCCCGATCCGTTCATTCTGAACCGGCCGCATCGCATCCGGGCAGTGGGCCCGGAAACCCTTTCCACAACTTTTCCCAACGCGGACCGCCGCCTGGCATTAACCGGGAGGAAGAATTTTTCATGAGAGAAATCAATTTCAAAGTCGGGGAACGGTACGAAAACCGGAAGGGACAGTTCGAGGTCCTCACCATCAACGGCGATCAGATGGAAATTCGATGGCAGGACGGCGAATCCATGTGGACCGACATGTCCTTTCAACGGCGGGTGATCCGCAACATGGAATTCGAAGAGGCCCAGGCCAAGGCCCGGGCCGAGGCGGGTTCGACGGCGGCCGCGAAACGGGCCTCCCGGAAACGATCCGGCGGGGGCCGCTTCAAGGGGTTTCTGGAATCCGACTTTTCCAACAGCGTGTCGGGCACCCACTGGCGAAGCCGCGCCCAGCTTGGCGGGGCCGTCACCCAGCGATTGGACCCCGGTCCGTTCCGCATCAATTCCTGGCCGGTGTACCGCATGGCCCGGGTGCATTGGGTGGACGAAACCCACCGGGAGAAAGAGGACGACGCCCTGCAAGGCAAATTTTTCGCCTCCGCCTCCCCG
>JBKHDD010000285.1:0-3780 GCA_046541515.1 Desulfococcaceae bacterium | reverse complement strand
TTCGTTTATTCGTCGGGGCCCTCGTCCTCCTCGCAATCCTGGGGCGCGGCCGCGGCCGCGATCTCCAGGCATTTGGAAAAACAACCGGCCACCTCCGCCGGAGGACGTTTGCCGGTGCAGAGTTTGTCGAACATCTCCTTCCACTCTTGCCCGCCCTGGGGGAAGGTTTGGAAAAAGGCCACGAACCGAATCAGCCGTTCCAGTATGTCGGGCGAAATGGCGTGCTCCATTCGACAGGCCGTTTCTTCGGCCTCCTCGGAATCCGCCCCCAGCACGTCCACGAAGAAGGAATTGAGCGCCTTGTGACGCCGGACCACGTTTTTGGCGTGTTCCTTCCCTTTTTTGGTCAGGGTGATCAGGTCATAGGGCGCGTAGTTGATGAAACCTTTTTCGGAAAGTGAGCGCAGGGCGCCGGTCACCGATGAATTGTTCACGTTGAGCCGTTTGGCGATGTCCTTTGCGCGGGCCGCCTGCTTTTCCGAAACGATGTGGAAAATGGCCTCCAGGTAATCCTCCATGCTGGAGCTGAGGGCGTTGCATTCCGCCATGGGTGAGTTCCCCCCTTGTGGGCCGGTGGAAAATCGGCAATAATTACGATTATATCCTGATGGTTGGGCATCATAGGGGGGGGGCTCGCGTCTGTCAACCTTTTTCGGACCATGAAACTTTTTTCAAGAAAAATAACTCCTTCCAAACTTATCCCCCAATCGCCGGCCCGTTCCCCAAGACGCCGGCTTCCGCGCCCAGCCGCTCTTCCAGCTCGCCAAGGGCCGCGAGGAATTCCCGACGATTTTCGGCGGCGTAGGGATTGTACCGGTTCATGTCCACAAAGAGCTGCCAGGTGTCGTGGGTGACCACGCCCAGAATGTGCAGCAGCCGCTTGTACCCTTCGGTGTCGATGATCAGCTCCTTGGCGCCGTATTCCGCCAAGCCGCGACCGATGAAATGGGTCAGGGAAAGGCTGACGGCGATCTGCCGGTCGTGGTCCTCGGGAGTGGTTTCGATGGCAATCAGCCCCTTCCCCGCCAAGTATTTCCGAACCCGCCGGAACCGTTCGTCGGAAATCCGCTCGCGGCAGAGGACGATTTTCCGATCCAACAACGACTCGGCCGCGCTGTCGGGACCGAACATGGGATGGGTCGGAAGGAGGGAGACGGTTTCGGGCAGCAGCTCCCGCATCCATTGCACGGGATAAACCTTGACCGAGGCCACGTCGCAGACCAGGGCGTCGGGCCGAAGCAGCGGCGCGATCCGTTCCAGATTTTCCCGCATGTTGGAGATGGGAACGCTCAGAATCACGATCCGGCGGGCGCAGACTTCCGCCAGGGAACCGGGCGCCGCCCCGACCGCGCGGATGGCTTCGGCCTTGTCGCTCCGGTTGTAAACGGTGACCGGCAGATCGGCGGCCAGATAGCGGGCCATGAGCGACCCAAAACGTCCAAAGCCGATGATCCCGATCATGTGCGCGCCTCCAAAAATTCTTCCAGCCGGGACAGGCCCCGTTCCAGCACCTTCCGGGTCGCGGCGAAGGAGATTCGTAGATGGCCAGGACCGCCGAAAGCCTCTCCCGGCGTCAGCGCCACGCCGGTCTGTTCCAGCAGGTCACCGGCGAAATCCTCCGCCGTCTCTCCGGGGCGAAGCCGCTCGGAGATGTCCGGGAAGAGATAAAAAGCGCCCTCCGGCGGAGAGACCGCGAACCATCGGGAAAGACGGGCATGGGCCTCCTGGCCCAGCTTCCGAAGCGCGTCCCGACGCGCCGTGACCACATCCGAGGGCAGAGAGAGGGCGGCCAAGGCCCCGTATTGCGCGAAGGTGCAGACGTTGCCGGTGGCGTGGCTCTGGTGCTTGGCCAACTCCCGGATCAGTTCCGGCGGGGCCACCGCGTATCCCACCCGGAAGCCGGTCATGCCGAAGCTTTTGGAAAAACTACGGATCACGATCAGTCGGTCTCGAATCTCGGCGAGATCCCAAGCGCCATCCAACCCGGGATCGGTGAAGACGAAATCGGCGTAGGCCTCGTCGGAAATCAGCAGGAGGTCCCGCTCCCGCGCCAGACCGGCCAGCGTTTCCCAGGCCTTTCGATCCGCCACGGCCCCGGTGGGATTGCTGGGCGAATTGACCAGCAGCGCGACGGTCCGGTCCGAAACGGCGGCGGATACGGCCGAAGGGTCCATCCCGCCGGCTTGGCTGGACACGAGCACCGGCTCTCCCCCGGCCAGCCGAATCTGCTCCGCGAAGCTGACCCAGCAGGGCGCGGAAAGAATCACCTCGTCCCCGGGTTGGCAGATCACCTGGAAAAGGGCGAAGAGGGCCTGCTTCGCGCCGTTGGTCACCAGGATGTTTTCGGGACCGCAGCCCTCGAACTGCTCGGCGATGGCGGACCGAAGTTCCGGCAATCCGGCCACCGGCCCGTATCGGGTGTGGCCGGCGGACAACGCATCGGCGGTGGCCCGAATCACTTCCGGCGGCGGCGGAAAATGGGGCTCCCCCACCGCCAAGTCGAGAATTTCCCGCCCTTCGCTCCGAAGCTGGTGAATCCGCTCCGTTAGCCGGACGGTGCGAGAGGCGGCCACCCGGCCCATCCGCTTCGCGAATCTCATTAAACCTCCCCGCGCATCCGCTGTCTCAGCAACAAATCGGCGGCCACCAGCGCCGCCATGGCCTCCACGATGGGCACGGCCCTCGGCGCCACGCAGGGATCGTGTCGCCCCTTGGCCTCCAGCGTCACGGGATTTCCATCGAAATCCACCGTCTCCTGGGCCTTTCCGATGGTGGCCACCGGCTTGAAGGCCACCCGAAACACCACCGGCTCCCCGTTGGAAATCCCGCCCTGAACACCGCCGCTGTGATTGGTGATCGTGCCCAGCCGGTCCCCTTTGGTCACGAAGGGATCGTTGTGTTGGGAACCCCGAAGCCGGGTTCCGCCGAAGCCCGAACCGATTTCGAATCCCTTGGTGGCCGGGATGGACAGCATGGCCTGGGCCAGCAGGGCCTCCATTTTTTCGAACACCGGCTCCCCCAACCCCGGCGGCAATCCCCGAATCACGCAGGAGAGGACGCCGCCCAGGGAATCCCCCTCCTCCTTGGCCGCCGAAATTTCGGCTTCCATCCGCTGGGCGGCGGAAGAATCGGGGCAGCGAACCAGATTTGCGTCCACGTCGGCTCTCGAAATGGAGGCCAGGTCCGGCGGGGTGGAATCCACCGGCCCCACCTGGCTGACCCAAGCGACAATCTCGGCGCCGCACGCTCGGTGGAGAACCCGCTCCGCAACGGCCCCGGCGGCAACGCGCCCGATGGTCTCCCGCGCGGAGGAGCGCCCGCCCCCGCTGGCGGCGTGAATGCCGTACTTGGCATGATAGGTGTAGTCGGCGTGAGAGGGTCGGGGCGCGGTCCGCGTCGCGACATAATCTCCCGGCCGTTGATCCTTGTTGCGCACCATCAGACCGACGGGCGTTCCCAGGGTCCGGCCGTTTTCCACCCCGGAAAGGATGTGGACCCGGTCGGCCTCGTCCCGTTCCGTAGTCAGTTTGCTTTGGCCGGGGCGACGGCGGTCCAGTTGCCGCTGAATGTCCGCCTCGGAAAGTTCCATGCGCGGCGGACAGCCGTCCACCACCACGCCCACGGCCGGGCAATGGGATTCGCCAAAGGTCGTAATTCGAAAGAGGGTACCGAACGTGCTGGACATGGTTGATTTCTTTCCATTCAAACGGTCATCGCGACCGGGGAATATCGAATCGGAAAAAAGCGTGGGCCATCTGCGACAGGCTGGCCGTTTTAGGC
>JBKHDD010000284.1:0-3808 GCA_046541515.1 Desulfococcaceae bacterium | reverse complement strand
GGCCACCGGGCTTTTTTCCGCCAGCTTCCGGGCGAAGGCGTAGGTTTCGTCTTCCAGCTTCGCCTCGGGGACGACCCGGTTCACCAGCCCCAGCGCCAGCGCCTCCTCGGCGTCGATCATGTCGCCGCTCAACAGCATTTCCAGGGATTTTTTCTTTCCCACGCCGTAGGTCACCGGAATGATGGGCCCGGTGCACAGCAGCCCCACGTTGATCGCCGTGGTGCCGATCTGGGCGCCTTCCGCCACGAAGGCGAAATCGGCGGCCAGCAGCAGGCCGGCGCCGTTGGCCACGGCGTATTTTTTCGCCATGGCGATCACCGGCGTGCCCATCTCCGCGATGGTCAGGTGCATCCGGTCCATCCCGGCGATCCATTCCTGATATTCCGTCGGCCGCTTGCCCGGAAACTCGGTGATGTCGATGCCGGTGGAAAAGACCTTGCCCGCGCCGGCCACCACCACCGCGCGGACGTTTTCGTCCTTGTCCATTTCCATCAATCCGGCGTTGAGTTCCTCGGCCAGTTGGCTGCTAAAGGTGTTGAACTGGTCGGGCCGGTTCAGGGTGAGGGCGCCCACGCCGTCCTGAACGTCCATCAGAATCGTTTCGTACGCCATCGAATCCTCCCTTTGGGTTTCCATCGAAACGGGGAATTCCGGAGTCCCGCCATCTTCCCGCAAACGGAACGAGAAACCGTGCCTTTTCCGCCGCGAAGATGGAACGCTTCCGGATTTGTCTCACTATACCCGTCTTGTTTCGGATTGTCGAGAGGGGCGTTTTTCTGGAAGGCGATCCTAAAAGTTTTGGGCGTGCTCCACGGTGAAGACGTGGGAGTGAAGATTGGAAATCCACTGTTTGCCTTCCTGGGTCACGGCCAGGAATTTCAGGGCCTTTCCGATGTACGGCCGCACGACGTTCCAGTAAAACTTGGCGTAGCTGTTTCGCATGTCGCCCGGAGAGTGATAGCCGATTTGCTGGTTCGCGCCGGTTTCCTCGAATTCGTAAAACAAGGCGGGGATTTTGCGCAGATAGTTGGGATCGCCCAGCTGGCCGATGAAATCCGCGGCCCGCAACAGGCCGGGGAAATCGTCCGTGGACTGGTAGCCCGACTCCTCCGGAACGGGAAAGCGGGAGCGTTCGATGTAGGAAACCACCACTTCCGCGTCCACGTCCACCAGCGTGTTTCCGCCGAACCGTTCGCGGACGAAGCGTTTGCTCCGATCCACGTGGTAGGGCGCGAGGCTCGCGCTGGAACCTTGTTCCCCGATCTGGACCACCTCTTCGCCGATGCCGGTGGCGTAGAAACCGTCTCCGTCCAAGCGGAGGATGCCCCGCACGTAGCCGATGTCGTGGCAGAGCAACGCCAGGATGAAATGAAGCCAGTCGATGGGCCGGATTCCGCCTTCGATCAGATGTTTGCCGCGCAAAATTTCCTGGCCGGCCAGGGTGACCATGATGGTGTGCTCCACGTCGTGATAAAGCGCGTCGCAGTTGGCGATGTTCTCCAGGGCGAACTGGCCCGACCACCGAATGATGCTGGAATAATGGGGCTCCGCCATGCCGTAGGCCCGTTCGTAGGATTCGGCCAAGGCGTCAAGAAACGGGTCGATCAGGAGTTGGTGAACGTTCAACACGGGGCGTCTCCTTGCATGGGCAATGGATCGGGAAAGCGGAGCGAGGATCGGGGCGCGGGCCGAACCCGAAAGCCGCCTTCGGATCGGGTCACCTGGAGGCCGAATCCGGTCAGCGTGCGGGGCAGCGGACGGCCGAAAAGCAGATCGCCCCAGTTTGCGGGAACCAGACCTCGGCGGACCGGTTCCTCGCGAACCATTCGGTCCATTTCGAGAATTTCCCCCAGGCGACGAAGCGCCGTTTCGGCGTTCGGGTTTTCCAGCCCTTGAAGGATTTCCCGAATGGAATCATGGCCGCAGTGTTCCTGATGGTCGCGGATCAATCGCCACAAATCCGGAACCGACTGGAACAGCGCTTTTCGGGTCAGACGATCGCGTTGGTACATTTCCGCGATGGCGACGGTGTCTTGGCAATCCAGGGCTCGACATTCCACCGGCCGGTGGGCGTAAATTGTGCAGCCCGCGACGGGATCGTGGCAGACGCAGGTCGGCGTTCCATCGGTCCCGCGCAGCTTGATGATGTCCGAATCGGCAATTTGAACCCGGTCGGCCACGTTGTCCCGCACCGGCTCCCCGGCGCGGATGGTGAACAGCAGCCGAGGCGGAATCCGGGCCGATTCGATTAGCTCCCGATCCGCCAGATGAAATGCCGGGCCGCCTTTTTGGCAGCAGGTCCCGCAGCGGCGGCAAGGGGTTTCCGAGGCGTGGGGGGTGGAGATTTTTTCGTGGGAAGCGGCGGGGCGGGAGTTCATGGGCGGAGTCCCGTACCGTTTCTCCTGGCGCGCCCGTACCATTGGGCCGCGCCGTCCCATTGGCGAAGTTGGAGGCAGGCCATAAAGGCAAGCCTGGCGGCCTCCGGCGTGTGCCGCAAATCCCAGGCGGCCTCGGCGGCGCTCAAGGCATCGTTGCCCGCTTTCCGTTTCAGCCGGTCCCGCCCGAACTCCAAATATCGGGCGGCCGCCTCCAGGATTTCGCGAAGCGCCCGCACGTCCGCCCCGCACCGGGGGCATTCGGGCTCTTCCGGAATTCGTTTTCGGCAGGCGGGGCAGGGGATTTCCGGCACGGATCAGTCCTCCAGATAAAACAGCATGTCGGTCAGGGATTCGTTGAGTTCGGCCAGCTTGTCCATGTCTTCGTCGGCAATGGCCCGTTCGCTGTCCGCCAGCAGGCCCCGCACCTCCTCCGCGTCGGTGGGATCAATTTCCTCCAGGAGCGGTTCGGCCCGTTTCCGGAGTTCCCGCGCCACAATGACCGCCGGGGCGTTGCCGCCGGACGAACCGCTCCCCGGGGGTCCCGGCGGCTCGGCGCCCATCGCGCCCGCCAGCCGCTCGCGGGCCTCTTCCATGTCGAAGGCCGCGACGCCTTCGGTGGTTTCCATGGTGACGGTTTTGCTGAGGCCCGTCCGCTTTTCCATGGCGGTGACTTCCAGAATGCCGTTGATGTCCAGGGCCAGCGTCATCACGATTTCGTTGCCGGCGGGCACGTCGCTCAACCCCTCGATGAGGAAATTTCCGATGAAGATATTGTCTTCGGGACGGGGTTCCTCCCCCTGGTAGATTCGCACGTCCACCATATCCTGTCCGTCGATAACCGTGCCAAAGGCTTCGCCTTTTCGGGCGGGCAGTGCGGTTCCCCGGCGAATGATCGGGATGAAAACTTCTTCGCGGAATGGGCCGGAGGGGCCTCCCAGGGCCCGAGTGCCGAAAGTGTAGGGGGTGATGTCCACCAGAATGCTCGAGATTTTCTCCCCGCGCAGGGCCCCGGCCTGAATGGCCGCGCCCATGGCGACGATCAGGTCGGGATCGATTTCGTGCCGGGGTTCCGCTGGTATCTCCCGTTTGAGCATTTCGGCCACCAAAGGCGTTCGGGAGGCCCCGCCCACGAGGATAACCTTGTCCACGTCTCCGGGCAGAATCTCCGCGTCGGTCAGGCAGCGGTGGACCGAATCCAGAGTTTTCCGGAGGAGGGGGCGGATCATCGCTTCGTATTCGGCCCGGGAGATTTCCAGGTCCAGATGGAGATCCCCGGAAATGTATTCCTCTCGAATTCGGGCGAACGGTTCGTCGGACAGCGCGCGCTTGGCCGTTTCCACGGCCGCCCAGAGACGGTTGGCTGCGGCGGGGTCTTCCAGAAGCGCAACCTCGTTGTCTTCGCGGAAGCGGGCTTCCACATGTTCCATCAA
>JBKHDD010000283.1:0-3907 GCA_046541515.1 Desulfococcaceae bacterium | reverse complement strand
TGGCCTGGAAGTATTTCGAAAACAACTACCAGCCGGAAACCGGTCTGGTGAACGCCGTGGACCAGTATCCCTCTTTTACCCTGTGGGATTCCTCCTCCTATTTTGGCGGGCTGACGGCGGCCTACGAGCTGGGCATCATCGACAAAAACACCTTCGACGTTCGAATGTCCACCATCCTGGGCACGTTCAACCGGCTGGATTTCTTCCGGGGCGAGCTGCCCAACAAAGTGTATCACACCAAAACGGCCCAGAAGGTCGACTACGCCAACAAGCCCGGGGAGATTGGCTTTTCCGCCCTGGACCTGGGCCGGAAGCTGATCTGGCTCAAGATCATCAAGGAACGCTATCCCCAGCACGCCGACGCCATCGACCGCTTCGTGTTGCGGTGGGATTTCCGCCGCATTCTGAACCGGGACGGCATGATGTACGGCGCGCTGATCAACAACGGAAAAACCCAGTACGTCCAGGAAGGCCGGCTGGGCTACGAGGAATACGCGGCCAAGGGATTTCAGCTCTGGGGATTCGACACCACCTTGGCATCCAAGGCGGAGCCCTACGATGAAATTTTGATTTACGGAGTGCGGGTCCCCTACGACACCCGCGACCCCCGGGAGCTGGTGGCCCACAACTACGTGGTCTGCGAAAGCTACGTGCTGGACGGCATCGAGCTGGGCTGGGATCTGGCCGACGACGCCACCTCCGACAACCGGACCCATACCGACGCCGTCTCCTACGATTTCGCCCAGCGCATCTACCGGGTTCAGGAGGCGCGGTACCAGCAAACCGGCATCTTCACCGCCCGGACGGAGCACCAGTTGGACCAGAAGCCCTATTTCGTCTACGACACCATCTACACCGACGGCTATCCCTGGAACACCATCACCGAAAAAGGGGATTACGTTCCCCAGTTCGCCGCCGTGGCCCTGAAGGGGGCGTTCGGGCTGTGGACCCTGTGGGACACGGAATACACCGATCTGCTCTACGACCTGATTTCCGGCCTGTACAATCCCGAAAAGGGCTTTTACGAAGGCCGCTACGAGCGATCGGGCGCGCCGATCAACACGTTTACCTCCAACAACAACGGCATTATTCTGGAAACGCTGCTGTACAAGGTTCAGGGCAAACTGCTCCGCCACTCCGGACGCACCGGGCTGTGGGAAAAAACCATCGACGATCCCTTCTCCGGCGGCGCTCTGAAAGGCTATCCGGGCCATCGCGACGACCGCTGATTGAGCCAATCGACCGAAACATGTTGCCCCTCGCCCACCGCCGGGCCGCCTTGGCGTTCGTTCTTCTTTTGATTCTCGCGTGTTGTTCCGGATGCGGCGTGGTGGTTCGGGGGGTCAATACCGGCGCGCGGGAAATCTGGCGCTCCCAGCTCCTTCGCCAGGGGCGGCACGGTCCGTTGACCGACACCGAGAAAAACTGGGCTCGGATCGCCTGGAAATATTTCGAGCGGAACTACAATCCCGGCACCGGCCTGGTGAACAGCGTGGACGGGAACAATTCCGCCGGCATGAGCCACGTGGCCGACACGCTGGCCGCCCTGGTGGCCGCCCGGGAGCTGGAGCTGATCGACACCTGCGATTTCGACGCCCGGCTGAGCGCCCTGCTCCAGTTCCTCAACCGCATGGGGCTTTTTTACGGCCGCCTGCCGAACCTGCGCTACGGCACCGGCACGGGCCAGATGGTCAATTACGGCGGAAATCCCGAAAGCATCGGCTGGTCCGCCACCGACCTGGGCCGGCTCCTGGTCTGGCTCCACATCCTCAAAACCCGTTATCCGGAATACGCCGAATACGTGGACGGCGCGGTGTTGCGCTGGAATTTCTGCGACCTGATCGACGACTGCGGAACCCTGTACGGCGGGGCCAAAAACGAGGGCGGGCGGGACTTCCGCACCTTTCAGGAAGGCCGCCTGGGCACGGAGGAATACGCGGCACGGGGTTTCCATCTCTGGGGATTCAACACCGACCTCGCCTCCCGGCTGGAGCCCTTTGAAACCGCCCTGATCTACAACATCCCCATCCCCCACGACGCCCGCAACCGCCAGCGGGGCGGGACCATCGCCCCGGTGATGAGTCAGGCCTACCTCATGTCCGGGCTGGAGTTCAACTGGGACCGGCCCTCGGACGACTATCCCGGGCTGGACAGCGTTCACACCGACGGAGACGAGGCCGATCTCGCCGAACGGATTTACCAAGTTCAGGCCATGCGCCACCAGAAGGACCATATCTTCACCGCCCGCACCGACCACCGCCTCCCGGACGATCCCTACTACGTCTACGGGACCGTGTTCGCGGAGGGCTTCGCCTGGAACGTGCTGACGCCGGGGGGACAGTATCGCCCCGACCAGGCGGTGGTGGCCACCAAGGCGGCCTTCGGCATGTGGGCCCTGTGGAAAACCCGCTACACCGACGAACTCATGAAAATCGTCTCCTGCCTGTACGATCCGGAACGGGGCTGGTACGAGGGCCGGCGGGAACGGACCGGCGGCTACGTCAAAATTTGCACCCTCCCCACCAACGCGGCGGTGCTGGAAGCCTTGCTTTACAAGGTCCAGGGCAAGCTCTACCCCGGAAACCCCCACCCCGGTCTGTTCCGGGCAACCGACCAGGAGGAATTCCGGAGCCGCAACCGCTGCCTGCCGTCGGACCGCGACCCCTGCTATCTGTACGCCGATGATCCGGCCTGACCGGACCCTTCGCTTCCCGAAGCTGCTGCTGCTGATGCCCTGGCTGGCGCTTCTGGCCTTCGCGCCGGCGGGGGCCTGGGGCGAGGAAGCGACCGCCGACGACATCATGAAGGGCGTGCTCAGTTCCTTTTCCCTGCCGCTGGAGGACTTGTTGGAAAAGGAATATCCCGAGGAGTGGAAAAACCTGTTCCATGGCCTCGGCGGAAACATCGCCTACAATTTCCCGCTGGACGAAGAGCCGCCGGTGGACCGGGAGGGCGGCGACACCCAGGGGGACAGCGGCCGAAACCAACGGGCCACCGCCGCTTTCCGCTACAATCCCCTCAGCTACTGGTTTTTCAACGTCACCTTCAACCAATACGTGGACGAGGATCTGCAAGCCCCTTGGGACCCCGACTTCACCTACCAGTTCGGCTACGACGATTGGCATCCCTGGACTCTGAGCCTGGTCTATTCCAACTTCGGCGGCAACCGGCTGAATCCGGACCGATCCGCCGGGGAGCGGTTCACCCGTTTCGAAGAGGGAACCATCCGGGCCGGAATGAAATGGACCCTGCCCCGCTGGATGGAGGAGCTGTTCATCGTCCATCCCGAAGGCGGCGTCCGGGGATCGGTCAACTATCTGCTGACGCCGCGATACTTCGACCAGGACAGCGGAGAGACCCGGAAATGGAAGCACCGGCTGAGCCTGAACGTGAAGTACACCATCTACAAATGGATTCACTTTACCTGGGCCGTCTATTGGTATCCCGACCGAGACCAGCGCCAGCCCTGGGACCCCGACTTTACCTACCAGTTCGGCTTCATGGACTGGCGGCCGGGAACGCTGTCGTTGCAATACAACAATTTCGGGGGAAACCGGCTGTTCGGCGGGGGCGGCGACGGCGGGTTTTTGGACGGGAACATTTCGGCGTCCTGGTCGTGGGCGTTTTGAGGGGAGCTTGGATTTCGTTTTTTATCCCTTGAAACGAAGTGGAGAGCCAGCGGTGACGGAATCCGCCCGGTTCATCACGGTTGCGGGCTGTTCCCGTAAACAAAAACGAATTTCTTCCGGATCGCACAAGCGGCGTTCGACCACCCGACGGCCGATGGTGGGCCCCAGGCAGCGCGAAAATTTAAGCCCATCCAGCAGTTCGTCGTCCACGGGGATTCCCGGATTGGATTCCCAGGCGATCCGAAGGTCCGGGATCAACCGGGAGAGCGCTTTTGGAG
>JBKHDD010000282.1:0-4005 GCA_046541515.1 Desulfococcaceae bacterium | reverse complement strand
GGAGATCATCCGGGCCTACGAGGAGAGGGACGCCGCCCGGAACTCGGATCGGAACCAGGAAACCGCCTGAACCGGTTCCCCGCCGCCATGAAGATCGGAACGCCCAAAGGCGCCGTCGCCACCTTTTTCCGAACCAGCCCCGTCATTCGCTGGGCCCTGCTGGGCCTTGTGCTGCTGGTTTTCGGCACCCTGCTTTTCCCCGGGCTCATCGGCACCCGGCCCCGGTACGAATCCGGCGACGTGGCCGAGCGGGACATCAAGGCGCCGGTTGATTTTCTCGTGGAGGACCGGGAGGCCACCGCCGCCCGGCGGCAGGCCGCGGCCGACGCGGTGCTGACCGTCTACGACCACAACCGGACCCTTTTGGCGGCCATTGGCGAAAATATCCAGGCCGCCTTCGCCCAAGCCCGGGACGCCCTGCGCCCCCCGCCCTCCGAAGTCCCCGCGCCCCACGTCGCCCCGCCGGACATGGCCCGCCTCAAGGAATCGGTGGAAAAGACCCTGGCCATTCATCTGAATCCGGGCGCGTTTCGGATTCTGGCGGAGGAAGGCTTTTCCGCCCACATCGCGGACCGAATCATCCAGATTTTGGAAGAAATTCTGGACAACGGCGTGGCGGCCAACAAGGAGCTGTTGCTGCGGGAGTCGGAGCGGGGCATCGTTTTGCGTCCGGTGTGCGGGGCCGAGGAACGGGTGGTCCGGAACCTGCGCCGCTTTTACGGACTGGACCAGGCCAAAACCATGGTGCGGGTGGTGGCCGAGCCGCTGGTCCGCGACCTCAGCTATTCCCGGGTGAACCTGGTGGTGGATCTGGCCCAGCGGCTGATTCAGCCCAACATCACCCTGAACCGCAACGAAACCGAAAATCGCAAACGGGCCGCCGCCGAGGCGGTCAAGCCGATCCTGTATCAGATCAAGGCCGGGGAAATGCTGTTGCGGGAGGGCGAACGGGTCACCGGCGTCCAGCTCCTCAAGCTCAACGCCCTGCGCTCCCAAAAGCGGCAGGAGCGGTTTTACGTCCGCAATCTGGGGGCGGTGGCCATGTTGCTGTGCCTGATGGTGATCCTCTTTTACCTTCACGTGCGGCAACGGGGCAAGCGGGTCTTCGCCTCCAACAAGGACGTTCTCTTTCTCTCGTCCCTGCTGGCCCTGTTTTTTCTGCTGCCGGGGGCGTCGGGGATTCTGTTCACCGCCCTGGCGGAGAACACGCCCCTTGACATTCCGGAGGCTTCTCTGTTCATCGGCGTCCCGCTGGCCGCCGGGCCCATGACGGTCTGCCTGTTCATGGGCTTCGAAATGGCCGCCCTGTTCGCGGTGGTCCTTTCCGCCTGCGCGGCGGTGCTCTTTCACGGCCGGGTGGAGGTTTTCCTCTATTTTTTTCTCAGCGCGCTGATGGCCGCCTACTGGACCCAGCACTGCCGGGAGCGCCGGGTCTTCATCAACGCGGGGCTCAAAATCGGGCTGCTCAACATTCCGCTGGCCACTGCGGCCGCGGTCCACATGGGCATTCCGTTCGGCCTCCCCTTTCTCTGGGGCTGGCTGCTGGCCTTCCTCGCCGGGATCGCGACCGGCATTCTCAGCGCGGGCATCGTGCCGCTGTTGGAGCTGGCCTTCGGCTACACCACCGACATTACCCTGCTGGAGCTGGCCAACATGGAGCGGCCCATTCTCCGCCAGCTCATGATCGAGGCGCCGGGCACCTACCACCATTCGGTAATCGTGGGCTCCATGGTGGAGGCCGCCGCGACGGAAATCGGCGCCAATCCGTTGCTGGCCAAAGTTTGCGGCTACTACCACGACATCGGCAAGATCAAAAAGCCGCTTTATTTCATCGAAAACCAGACCGACGGGCGAAACCGCCACGACAAGCTGGCGCCGTCCATGTCCGGACTGATTCTGATTTCCCACGTCAAGGACGGGGTGGAAATCGCCCGGAAGCATAAGCTGGGGGAGGAGATCATCGAGGCCATCCGCCAGCACCACGGCACCAGCACCATAACCTTTTTTTACGAACGGGCCAAGAAGCTCAAGGGCGAAGGGTCGGTCAACGTGGACGATTACCGATACCCCGGCCCCAAGCCCCAGACCCGGGAGGTGGGCCTGGTGATGCTGGCCGACATCGTGGAGGCCGCCTCCCGGACCCTGGAAAACCCGACCCCCTCGCGCATCCAGGGGCTGGTGCAGAAACTGATCAACAAGGTCTTTTCCGACGGGCAACTGGACAACTGCACCCTGACCCTGCGGGATCTGCACAAAATCGCCAAAAGCTTCAACAAAATCCTCAACGGTATCCACCACCACCGCATCGAATATCCGGAAAAGGCGGCGGCCCGGGATACCGCCAAAAAAGACGCCGCCAAAAAGGAGAAACATGGCCGTCCTGATCCAAAACCGCCAGCAAACGGAAAAGCTGAACCTGGAACGAATGCAACGGGCGGGTCGGACCCTCTTAAACGCCTTGGAGTCTCCTGACGCCGAGCTTTCGCTGCTGCTGGTGGACGACGACGAAATGGCCGTATATAATCGGGAGTTTCGCGGCAAGGAAGGTTCCACCAACGTGCTGGCCTTCGCCATGCGGGACGGCGATTTTCCGGAACTGACGCCCCACCTCCTGGGCGACGTGGTGATTTCCGCCGAAACCGCCCGCCGGGAGGCCGAGGCCGCGGGAACCGAACTGGAATACCGGCTGGACGAGCTGCTGGTCCACGGGGTGCTGCACCTCTTCGGCATGGACCACGAACGGGGCGAGGAAGAGGCCGAGGCGATGTTTCGGCGCGCCCGGGAGCTGGTGGACGCCATCCGGGCGGCGGAGGCCGAGTGGTGAAGGGCCCGGCGGAACGGATTGCGAACACCGCGTCCCCGGAGCAGACCCGGGCCCTGGGCGAGGCGGTGGCCCGGGCCCTGCCCGACGGCGCCCTGGTGGCGCTGTTCGGCGATCTGGGCGCGGGGAAAACCGTCTTCGTCCAGGGCATGGCCCGGGCCGCCGGCGTGCCGCCGGAGATCCCGGTGGTGAGCCCGACCTACACCCTGATTCACGAATACCCCGGCCAACGCACGTTGATTCACGTCGATCTCTACCGGCTGGCCGGGGGCGCCGACCTGGAAGAGATCGGCCTGTACGAACTGATGGACGGCGACGCCCTGGTGGCGGTGGAGTGGGCCGAACGGCTCGACCCCGCGGACCTCGGGGCGCATCTGTCCGTCCGCCTGAAGATGACCGAAGACCCGGTTCGTGAAATCGCGCTGGGCGCCGTAGGGGGAGGCGCCGGCGAATGGATGGACCGGATCGCATCCGCGCTAAAGGAGTTGGCATGGCTTTGATTGTTCAAAAGTTCGGCGGGACCTCCGTCGCGAATCTGGACCGGATTCGCGACGTGGCCCGCCGCGTGGCCAAAACCCACGAAGAAGGCAACGACGTGGTGGTCATTCTGTCGGCCATGGCGGGCGTCACCGACCAGCTGATCGAGATGGCCAACCAGATCAGCCGTCGCCCCCCCAAACGGGAGCTGGACGTGCTGCTGGCCACCGGCGAGCAGACCTCCGCCGCCCTGCTGGCCATGACCCTGCACGCCATGGGGCTGTCCGCCCATTCCCTGCTGGGCTTTCAGGCCGAGGTCCGCACCGACTGCGCCTTCGGCAACGCCCGGATTCTGGGCGTGGGGGCCGAACGCCTCCGCGCCCTGCTGGACGGCCGCAACATCGTGGTGGTGGCAGGCTTCCAGGGCTGCGACAAGCAGGGCAACATCACCACCCTGGGCCGGGGCGGCTCCGACACCTCGGCCGTGGCCATCGCGGCGGCCCTGAACGCCGACGTTTGCGAAATCTACACCGACGTGGACGGCGTCTACACCACCGACCCCAACATCTGCGCCCGGGCGCGCAAGATGAAGACCATCTCCTACGACGAGATGCTGGAGATGGCCAGCCTGGGGGCCAAGGTGCTCCAGATTCGGTCGGTGGAATTCGCCAAAAAATACAACGTGCCCGTGCACGTCCGCTCATCCT
>JBKHDD010000281.1:0-4013 GCA_046541515.1 Desulfococcaceae bacterium | reverse complement strand
GGATTGGGAGCGACGCAGAACCGAAAACCGAGGTCCCTGAGGCGGGAGTCGGGATTGCTCCAGTTCCGGAAGGCGCAACGCACGTAGTCGTCGAGGTGGTCGAAGGCGCCGCCCCGGACCACCCGCAATATTTCATTACCAGCCGTCTCATTATTCCACTTCTCGTCATGCCGATACGGATACGTGAAATCCGGCTTGAGAACATTTTTTCCCCAAAGACTCACCGTCCATTCCCACACATTGCCGCTCATGTCCCGGCAACCAAAGGGCGTTTCGCCCAAGGAAAACGCGCCCACGGCGGAGGTCGTGTTAATTCCGGTGTCGTCATAATTGGCGGCTTCCGGGTTAGGCTTGTCCGTATTTTCGGTTTCGCCCCAAGGGAATCGACGTTCCACCCTTGGGTTGGGTTTCATTTCCAACGTCTGGGACACCCCCCAGGTCGATTCATCCGCCGAAACGATGGTTGACGCCGCCGGAATTTCCAGTCCGCCCCGCGACGCTTTTTCCCACTCCGCCTCGGTGCAAAGGCGAAGCCGGAACCCCTCCGGAAGACGGCCCGAATTCCGCCATTGCCGATCCAGCCAGCGGGTGAAGGCGAGGGCTTCATACCACGTCACGCCGACCACCGGGTGATTGGGCAAATGGAACGGTGATCCAAAATCCGCCGGACTTTTGCGGGCCGAGCCATCCCCCCGCCCCTTGAACCCATCTGCGGACCAAAAACCCGCCGCTTTGGCCTCGCCCCAAAGCCCCTCGTCCTCGTATCCGCCGGCGTCCACAAAAGCGGAAAATTGGGCGTTGGTTACCGGGTAGCGACCAATCCAGTATTCTTCGACCAATGCGTCGCACTGGTGCAGTTCGGCCTCGTCATCTCCTTTTTCTCCCATCATGAACGGCCCCGGCGGCACGTAACAGAATTCCATCCTGTCCAGCGTCGTCACCGCTTCGCGGGGATCGCCGATCACGCCGAGGCTTCGGCCGGCGACGGCCCGCTCCATTGCCGGGAAATCGGTTCCTTCCAGGATTCGGACCAGCCAGCGGCGGATTCGGTCCAGCTTGGCCCGATTGTGTTCGGCAACCCGGCGGAGGTCGGCGCTTTCGGCGAGGGCCTGTCCGGCCAATTGGGCGCCCCAGGCGTCCCTTTTTTCGGCGGCCGAATTCTCCGGTTCTCGCCAGCAGAGGGCTTCGGCCAGTTGCCAGATGGTGGAGCCCGCTCCGGCGGCGGCCTTGGCCCCGGCCAGCAGGGTGACTTCCCGCCAGCGTTCCGGGTTTGCCCGCGCCAGTTTGGCGACTTCGATGGGGAAATCCAGGTCGGTCAAGTGACAGGCCGCCAAATATTCCTGGAAGGTGCGGTGGGGAAACGTGAACACCTTGACGCCCCGGGGAAGCAGGAGCCCGGCGCGGTTGCTGAGGTAGTCGGTTAGCAGGCCGGGACGGATGTCCTTTTTCGGGGAAAGGTCCAGCAATCCGCAGACCAATTCGCCTTCCGGCACGTCGGCCGTTCCCCGGGCTTCGGGTTGGGATTCATGGGCCTTGAAAGCCAATTCGTTGAGCAGGGCGCGGACCTGGTCCCGGTCGATCCGCAGCCATTCGGTGAGGCTGGGCTCCCATTCGTCGGTTCCCGGGGCCTTGCGCTTGGCCGTCTCCCACCAGTCCAGCAGCAGGTCCACGGTGTCCTCGTAGAGTTCCTGCCGTTTTTCCGGCAACGTGCCGCCCCGCCAGGCGTGGAGGCTGGCCATGAGCGTCAGCAGCAGGGGCCGCTCCGCCAATTCCCGTAGCCGCTTCGCCCCGAACACGGCCCGCTTCAGCAGGTCGGCCCGGGCCTGGGCGTCCGCTTGGCTCATCATGCCCCGGAGTTCCGCGATGTGGGCGTACCAGCGGTCCACGAAACGCCGAATTTGGCCCTCGCTGAAGGGGGCGAGGATGGTTTCGTGGAGCCCGTCGATCCGCCAGTCCTGCCGATGGTAGGCGTAGGTCCGGCTGGTGAGCACCACCCGGCAGTTGCCGCAGGTGTGGATGAAATCGGTGACGGCCGCCTTGATCTTTTCCCGGCGGGATTCCGCCTCGGGCACTTCGTCCAGGCCATCCAGCAGGACCAACCCGCCGGTTTCCCGAAGGGTTTTTTCAAGAATAGGAAAAAACTCGGACAGTTTGGATTCCGCCAGATCGGCTTCGATGAACCGCCAGATTAGGCCCGCGCCGGGTTTTTCCTCCTGGATTTTCACGGCGGCCAAATCCCGCAGAATGACGAAGACGGGCAAAAGCGGACCATGGTTCCAAGGTTGGGGCTCTTTGGTGTCGTCGCCGTCGTCGTCTGGAAGGGGATGGGTGAGCAGCGCGAGGTTGGCGTCGGGCTTGCCCAGCAATTCCCCGGCCATGCACAGCGCCGCGAATCGGGCGAAGGTGGTTTTCCCGCTACCGGGATCGCCGAGGAGGACCAGCCGGTCGTGGTCGTTCAGCAGGGCCAACGCCGGGCGGCGGTCGTCCCGATCCGGGCGGGCGGCTTCGGAAAATTCGCGCCCGTCTTCTCCTTTCCGCTCCGACTCCCGCGTCAGCAGCGCCGTGTACACCGACCGAAGCCGAAGCCGGGCTTCCGGCTCCGCGCTCGCGGCCTTGGGGTCGATCCCCTCCAACGTCAGGTAGCCGAGGCGGCTCATCAGGCGGTCGAGGTAGGCGTTGCGCAGGGCCTGGGCTTTGGTGCGAGGGGTTTTGTCCAGAAAAATATTTTTGATGGAACTGTGATCCCCGGTCACGATGTCGCCGGAGCTGTCCCCGCCAATCTCCACGTTCCGGTTTCCGGTGAATTTTTCAATCAGCCGCGAAAGCCAACCCATGACACGCCTTCCCTTGAAAAAGTGGCCGTTGCCCGCTCCAGCCGAAGCAGGGAGCGGGCCTGGCCTATTTGCCCGGCCTCAAAAAGCGGAGGCGCGGACGGGAACCGTCCGGGCCAATCTTCAACCTCGGCCGGGAAACCGTGGTCGCCCGGCATTGCCGGCGAACTGGAAGATTGTGAGCGACGCAGAACCGAAAACCGTTGTTCCTGTTGCGGTTGTCGGGATTGTTCCTGTTCCGGTTGGCGCAACGCACGTTGTCGTCGATGTTGTTGAAGGCGCCGCCCCGGACCACCCGCGCACTTTCCGGTCGATCCCCTTGGGATGTGTTTTTTGGAACCGTGGTAGTTTTACCGCCACAGGAAAAGCCCTGCAAGGGCGAAACATACCAGACCCGGGCAACGCCCGGGGACGGCGGCCGGTAACGACGCCCCGTTGGACGGCGACCGTGCAACCGCGACCAGAGACCGGGGTGCAACCGCCGAAAACCCGGGCGATGGATCACCATGCCATCAAAACGGAACACCGAGCCCCATCACCCGGGCGTTACCCGGGTCTGGCATGTTCAACCCCTCCGGGGTTCGGGGCGGAACCGGACAAATTTCATGGAAAAATTTGAGACATCCGAGAAATCCGGCCCATCCAGGTTCAGGTCATTTGGAATCGGTTTGATCCGGATGAAGAAAGGATGGTCGGGATGGAACGCGGCGATATCCTGGCCATCCGGATTCGAATCCGGATGGCCAGGATTGGAAGGATGGCCAGGATGACGCGGAACCCGACCACGAACGGTAGGGGCGCCGCTTGCCGCGCCCCGGGTGCGTGAACGGAAATGGTCGATTTGACCCGATTCGTCGGTGCGGGATTCGTCCCGAGGGCTGTCTTTCCTGGAAAGGAATTACCGTGCCCGCTGGGGCCGGGGCGCGGCAAGCAGCGCCCCTACGGATCGGGGGCGAGAAAAAAATCCCGCCCATCGCTGAAATCCCGAAAATCCCAGTTCAAACAACGCAGACCGATGGCTGCCGACGCCAATCTGAACTGGGATTACGGAGGATTTTTAAGATTTACAGGATTTCACGGACCCGGTTCCACCGGCAATGGAGGGAAACCGTTCCGGCTTCCCCGAAAAAAATCCTGCCCATCCCTGAAATCCCAAAAATCCCAGTTCAAACAAGGCGAACC
>JBKHDD010000280.1:0-4036 GCA_046541515.1 Desulfococcaceae bacterium | reverse complement strand
GACAGACGTTGGACCATTCACTTTTTGCCCCATGTTGTTTTCCGCATTTGACCCGCTTTAAGGGGATTGAGACAGCTTCCGGCTGAGAGACTCCCGGATCAAATAGGCCGTTTTCCGCATTTGACCCGCTTTAAGGGGATTGAGACACCCAGGACAGGGGGGATCGTCATCGTGGGGGTTAGGGTTTTCCGCATTTGACCCGCTTTAAGGGGATTGAGACATCGTTTGGCCGGGGCATCGGGCTTGTCATCCTTGGCGTTTTCCGCATTTGACCCGCTTTAAGAGGATTGAGACACCGTTTTCGGCAATGGAGACACGGGTCTCCATTGCTTGTTTTCCGCATTTGACCCGCTTTAAGGGGATTGAGACACCAACAGGGCGCCAATTGCGCCCACCTTCTTCAAAGTTTTCCGCATTTGACCCGCTTTAAGGGGATTGAGACGATAAACACCCACTTCTGACAGTGGGTGCAATAATCGTTTTCCGCATTTGACCTGCTTTAAAGGGATTGAAACGGGAAGAATCGAATCTGGATTTCCAGGATGGAATTATCCGGATGTTCTGGATTCTTCCCCCCGGAACATCCTTCCATCCTTTCAAATCCCGCATATCCCGATTCCAACGCAACTTCCCAACAAACCCGGCAATGCTGGGCGAACAGCTTGCATTGGTTGGGAGCTTGGGACGCGCTTCTCCCGATGAGTTCCGGAAAATAGGGGACGAACTTTCCCGGAACCTTCAACCGAATCCATCAGGTGGTCCCAACGAGACCCCGTGCTTTCGGCAGGTTTTTTTTCAGGATTGCTAACGTGGCGCCGCATTTTCGCCCGGTCGGGCTCGGACCCATCCGCTGAATTTCCGCTTTTTCGCGAAATCCCGGATGTCGTTTTCGCCGTGGTTGTTGCCAAGGGGCGTTTCCGCCCGTTCGAGGACAAGCAAACTCCGCTTGACAGGTGGCGATCCATGGCTACTTTACCTTCCAGTTTTTGCCGACGAATTCTCAATTTGTTCTGGTATTCAATCACTGAATTTCATTCTTCCGGCTCCCGTTTCCAACCGTTGGTTCACGGGGGCGCTGGAAGATGCTTCGATCCCGTTTCCGAAAGGAGAATCCCATGGACGTCAAGGATTTCTGCAAGGGCATGGAACAGGAAATGACCGCGTGGAAGGCCAAGCTGTACGACATGAACGAACGGATCGACAAAATGGGTTCCAAGGAAAAGGAGCATATGCTTGGCGCCGTTGGCGATCTCAAAATCGCGCTGGCCGAGATGGAAGAACGGGTGGAACAGCTCAAGGCCGAATGCCCCTCGGACTGGAGTCCCATGAAAAAGGACATCGAAGACGCCCACGTAAACATGCGGGACAAGTACAACGAAACCCTGGAGGAAATCGGGAAGGCCGCGCCCTATTCCGTTCCGGGATGATGACCGACTTCGGGATGTTGAATCGGAAAGCCGTGTGGGTAAAATGGTGATTTGAACGGAAAGAGCGACCGAATTCGGTCGCTCTTTCCGTTTGGAAGGGAAGCCAATGGGCGGCGTTGACGAGGCTCGGATTCGGGTGCGGAAAAAAGGGCCGGAGCGAAACGGCCGATACGTGCTCCACTGGATGCAGCAGAGCCAGCGGGTCGAGGACAATCCGGCGCTTCAATTCGCCATCTCGGAGGCCGACCGCCGGGGACTCCCCCTGGCCGCGGTGTTCGGTCTCACCGACGACTATCCCGAAGCCAATCTGCGCCACTACGCCTTCATGGTGGAGGGCCTGCGGGACGTGGCCGCCGCCCTGGCCGATCGCGGAATCGGTTTCGCCCTGCGCCGCGGCCATCCGCCGGAAGTGGCGTTGGCGGCGGCGACCGACGCCGCGGCGGTGGTCTGCGACGTGGGCTATCTTTCCCGCCAGCGGGAATGGCGGCGAGTCGTATCGAAAAATTTTGACGGCCCGGTGGCGGAGGTGGAATCCGACCTGATCGTGCCGTCCCGCCTCGCGTCCGACAAGGCCGAATACGCCGCCCGAACCTTCCGGCCCCGGGTGAATCGCCATGTGGAGCGGTTTCTGACCAGGTCGGATGATGCGGCCCCGCGGATCGACGGAAGCGACCTGGAATTGCCCGGCGGACCGGATTGGGATCTGGACGCCGTATTGGATGAAATCGACGTGGACCGGAAGGTCGGGCCGGTTTCCCAATTTTTCCGGGGCGGGACCGCGGAGGCCAAACGCCGATTCAAGGATTTTCTGGAAAACCGGTTCGCCAAATACCTGGAGAACCGCAACCAGCCCCAGACCGACGACGTCTCCCACATGAGCCCCTATCTCCACTTTGGCCAGATTTCCCCGGTCTGGCTGGCGCGAAAGGCCCGGGCGCTCCGGAACGACCTGCCGGAGGCGGTGGACGGCTATCTGGAAGAATTGATCGTCCGCCGGGAACTTTCCGCCAACTACGCGCTGCAAACGCCGGACTACGACCGGTTCACCGCCCTGCCCAACTGGGCGCGGAAGACGCTCCAGGAACACCGGGACGATCCCCGGGAACACCATTACACCGTCGCGGAGTTGGCCGAGGCCGAAACCCACGATCCCTACTGGAACGCCGCCATGCGGGAGATGAAGGTCACCGGTTTCATGCACAATTACATGCGGATGTACTGGGGCAAAAAAATTCTGGAATGGCGGAACACGCCGGACCACGCCTTCCACGCCGCATTGGAACTGAACAACCGATATTTCCTCGACGGCCGAGATCCGGCCAGCTTCGCCAACGTCGCCTGGATCTTCGGCCTCCACGACCGGGCCTGGAAGGAACGGCCGATTTTCGGCAAGGTCCGCTACATGGCCGCCGGCGGGCTGGAGCGGAAATGCGATATTCGGGGGTATGTGGAGAAGGTGGATGCGCTTGCCGGTCGGGCCGAATCGGCCGATTGAGGAAGCGCCGCCGTTGCCCCATCCGGTCGCCGGTGTTACACTGAAGGCCGTTTCCGGGCATGGCCCGCCATCCAAGAACCCCTCACCGCGTGGAAGCAAAGGAGTCTTATGTTCGACGGCGACTGGCAGCAGAAAAAATATGACGAAGTGTTCGAGCTGGTGCTTCAGCAGGTCCGGTTTCAGATGCAAAACGACCCGGATTTTTCCATGGACCACGTCCGGGCCCGGCTGGAGGACGCCTACGTGCTTCAGGGCCACGGCTGGGACGGCAAGGGAATTATTCTGGAAATCTCCGAGGCGGCCACCATCGCCGCCTACGAATACATCCTGGCGGAGTGGGACGCGTAACGCCGGGACACGGGAGGCGCCACATGAACCCCTGGAGAACCCGCCGTTTTAACGGCATCGGCCTGGCCGCCGCGCTGTTTCTTTTCCTTGCGGCCCTTCCGGCGAAAATCAACGCCTACGACCTGACGGCCTGGCTCATGGCCCGAATCATCCCGGAAAAAGTGGAGCGGCTGGATTCCGGCGACATCTTTCGGGTGGAAACGCTGACGGAGGGGCTGGAAAGCCCCTGGGCCGTGGTTCCCGCCCCGGACGGCCGGATTTTCATCACGGAACGGCCCGGCCGGCTGCGGATTTTTGAAAACGGCAAATTGCGGCCGGAACCGGTGGCGGGCGTTCCCCGGGTCTATTATCAGGGACAGGGCGGCCTGCTGGACATTGTCCTTCATCCCAATTTCGAGGAAAACCGCCGGCTCTATCTGGCCTACACGGTCAACACCGAGGGCGGCGCCATGACCCGGATTTCCCGGTTTCGGGAGACGCCGGAGGGCCTGACGGATGCGAAGGTCATTTTCCCCGGCGTGCGGGGCGGCCGGCGGGCCAAACATTTCGGCTGCCGGATGGTTTTCGGAACCGACGGGCGGCTCTATTTCACCCTGGGAGAACGGGGCGAAGGCGAACGGTCCCAGGACCTGACGGACCTGAACGGCAAAACCCTGCGCCTGACCGAAGACGGCGCGGTTCCGCCGGACAATCCCTTCGTGGGCCGCTCCGACGCCCGGCCGGAAATTTTCACCTACGGCAACCGGAACAGCCAGGGCATGGCGGT
>JBKHDD010000279.1:0-4086 GCA_046541515.1 Desulfococcaceae bacterium | reverse complement strand
TCCGGGCAACCACGGGGGGTTGCCCCTACGTTGGTTGAAATCCCGCTCACGATCCGCCGTCCTCGGCCAGCTCTCGGATGCGCTCCAGGTTGGCGGTCAGCTTTTCGTATTTTTCGGACAGCGCCTCATGGCGCTCCCGGACCTTGGCCACCACGTCGTCCGGCGCCTTGTCCAAAAAGTCTTCGTTATTCAGCTTTTTGGAGACGCCGCTCAATTCCTTTTCCACCTTGCCCCGCTCCTTCTCCAGCCGGCCGGCCTCCACGGAAAAGTCGATGATGCCTTCCAGGCTCACGAAAACGGTGGCGTTGGCCGTCACGGCGGTGGCGGCGGCCCGGGGCCGTTCGCCCGGCGCTTCCACGTCGAAGGAGGAAAGCCGCGCCAGATCGACGATCACCCCCCGCTCCCGGTCCAGCAATTCCCGCACGGCGGCGTCTTCCGCCTGCACTTTCACCGGCAGGGAGAGGGAGGGCTGGATGTTCATCTCGCCCCGGACGTTGCGCACGCCGGTGATGACCGCCATGACCGTTTCCATTTCGGCTTCCGCGGCGGCGTCTCGCTGGACCGCGGCGTTGTCGGGATTGTCGGTGGGATAGGTCGCCTCCATGATGGAGCCGAAGGTCCCCGGCAGCTTGTGCCAGATTTCCTCGGTGACGAAGGGGATGAAGGGATGGAGCAGGATCAGGCTCTCCCGCAGGGTCCGCCAGAGGACCGTGCGGGCCGTGTCCCGCTCCGCGTCGCCGAGGTTGCCGTAGAGCGTCGGCTTGGCGGCCTCCAGGTACCAGTCGCAGAACTCGTGCCAGAGGAACTGGTAGAGCGCTCCGGCGGCCTCGTTGAACTTGTAGGCTTCCATGCCTTCGGCGCCGGCGTCGGCGGCGGCCCGCAGGCGAGAGAGAATCCAGCGATCGGCCAGGGAAAGCGGGGCCGCCGCCGCGCCGCCCTCCCGTTCCATGGCGGTTTCGGCGTCCGGCAAGCCCGGCTCGAATTCCTCCAGATGCATGAGCGCGAACCGGGCCGCGTTCCAGAGCTTGTTGATGAAGTGGCGGTAACCCTCCACCCGGTTGACGGACATGCGCACGTCTCGGCCCTGGGCGGCGAAGGCGGCCAGGGTGAAGCGGAAGGCGTCGGCGCCGTGCTTTTCCACCACGGTGAGCGGATCGATGACGTTGCCCTTGGACTTGCTCATCTTCTGGCCGTCCTCGTCCCGGACCAGGGCGTGGACGTACACGTCGTGGAAGGGAACCTCCTCCATGAAGTGGATGCCCATCATCATCATCCGGGCCACCCAGAAGAAGAGGATGTCGAAGGCGGTCACCAGGGTCGAAGTGGGGTAATAGGATTCCAGCAACGGCGTCTTGTCCGGCCAGCCCATGGTGGAGAAGGGCCAGAGGGCGGAGCTGAACCAGGTGTCCAGCACGTCGGTTTCCCGGACCAGCTTTTGGCTTCCGCACTCGGGGCAGCGGTCCGGATCCTCCAGGGTCACGGTCACCTTCTCGCAGTCCTCGCAGGTCCAGGCCGGAATCTGATGCCCCCACCAGATTTGGCGGGAAATGCACCAGTCGCGGATGTTTTCCAGCCAGTCGAAATAGGTCCGCTCCCACATGTCGGGGATGATCCGAGTACGGCCGTCCTTGACGGCGGCGATGGCCTTGTCCGCCAGCGGTTTGGCCTTCACGAACCATTGGAGGGAGAGGTTGGGCTCCACCACCGTGCTGCATCGGTAGCAATGGCCCACGCTGTGGCGCAGATCATCGACTTTCACCAGCAGGCCCCGTTCCTCCAGCTCGGCCAGCACCGCCTTGCGGCATTCGAACCGATCCATGCCCGCGAAACGTCCCGTCTCCGCCGTCATGCGGCCTTCGTCGTCGATGGCTTTGACCGACGGCAAATTATGCCGCTGCCCGATCTCGAAGTCGTTGGGATCGTGGGCCGGCGTCACCTTCAGGCCGCCGGTGCCGAATTTCTTGTCCACGTAGGGATCGCGGATGACCGGAATCCGCCGCTCCATCAACGGCAGGATGACGGCGTCCGAGGGCAGATTTTCGTAGCGTTCGTCTTCGGGATGGACGGCCACGGCGGTGTCGCCCAGCATGGTTTCCGGCCGGGTGGTGGCCACCACGATGCCGCCATCGCCCTCGGCGAAGGGATAGCGAATCTGGTAGAGATGGCCGTCCAGCTCCTCGTGTTCCACTTCCAGGTCGGCCAGGGCGGTGTTGCAGCGGGGGCACCAGTTGATGATGCGCTGGCCCCGGTAGATGAGCCCCTCTTCGTAGAGCTGGACGAACACCTTGCGGACGGCCCGGGACAGGCCTTCGTCCATGGTGAACCGCTCCCGGTCCCAGTCGCAGGAGGCGCCCAGATGCTTGAGCTGGTTGATGATGGCGCCGCCGTATTCCTTGCGCCATTCCCAGACCCGTTCGATGAACTTCTCGCGCCCCAGGGCGTGACGGTCCGTCCCCTCCTTCGCCAACTGCCGCTCCACCACGTTCTGGGTGGCGATGCCGGCGTGGTCGGTGCCGGGCATCCAGAGCACCCGGAAACCCCGCAGCCGCTTGTAGCGGCAGAGGGCGTCCTGGAGGGTGTTGTTCAGGGCATGGCCCATGTGGAGAACGCCCGTGACGTTGGGCGGCGGAATCACGATGCTGTAGGCGGGTTTGTCTCCGCTTTCGTCGGCGTGAAACAGGCCCTTTTCGATCCAGAAGTCGTACCAGCGCGTTTCCACGTCGCCGGGCTCGTAGCCCTTGGCCAACCCTTCCGTTTTGTTTCTGGCGATGCTCATGTCGCACTCCCCGGTTGCGGAATTCGCTCCGCGCCGCCCGCCGTTGATTCAACGGGCGATTCGGAAGCGCTCCGGCCGTTTTCCGTCCAAAGAAAACGGGGACCGCCGTTCCCCCGGCAAGGGAGGCGGCGTCCCCGGTATCCATTCGTCATTTTTATGCGTTTATCATCCGCGCGGGGCCACCCCGTGTTCGCGACGCATCCCGTTGACCGGACTCACTGGTCGCCCCGGTCGTCCAGCTCTTCAAAAAAATAACTTTCGAGCTTCCGCATTTCGTCGGCCACCGCCCGCTCGATCACGTCGGTGAGAATCTTTTCGATCTTCTCGGAAAAAATCTTGTCCACCACCCGCTCCAGGATGGTCTGCATCTGGTCCGGCGTGATGGAAAAACAGCGCTCCTCGCCGGAATCGCCCCGCCGCCGGGCTTCGGGAAGAGCCACGGCGTTTTGGTCGTCGGTCTTTTCGGCAGAGCCGGAATCGGCGGCGACTCCCGCAGCTTCCGTGGATTTCGATTCGTCGGAAGCGCTTTTTCCAGAGGCCTTGCCTTCGGTTGCCGTTCCGGCCTTGGTCTCGGACTCCCGCCTCTCCGCCTCGGGCGTTTCCGAATCCGGCTCTGATTCGGCTTGCGAATCGGATTTCGAACCCGATTTCACATCGGACCCCAAATCCGGATCGGCCAACCGGCTGGTTTCCATCAGCCCATACAGCTCTTCCATGGCGTCGGGAATGACGCCGTCCTCTTCCAGGGGCTGAAGGTCGTTGTCCGAATCTGCGTCTTCCCCATGGTCGGGAAGGCCGCTGATGCTGTCCAGCAACTCCAAGGCCGTCAGATTGCCGTCGCCGGTTTCCTCGTCGTCGTCCGCCCAGTCGGAAAAGAACATCGTCTCGGCGCTGGGGTCCACCGCCTCCTCTTCCTCGGTCGCCGGCCGATCCAGATCGAAAAAGCCGCCTGCCGGAATTTCCTCGCTCCCTGCGGTTTCCCAGTCGCCGGAAATTTCCGCCGGTTCCCCATCCCCTTGGGCGGAGGACGATTTCTCCTCGTTCTCCGGGCGCGGCGCGAGCAACAGCGTCTGGACGTCTTCCAGCTCTTCGTCGGTTTCCGAGCTTGGACCAAGCTCTGGCACTTCGGTTTCGTCATCAAGCCCGGCCGGCATGAAAATGGTGGCCGCGTCCCGATCCGACGGGTCGCCCTGGCCCGAACGTGCCGGAGAATCGGCGGCGTCCGCTTCCGAAGCCGGGCCGCCGGGCATGAAGACCGTGGCGGCATTGGGATCCACCGGCCCCTCGTCGGCCCAATCGTCCGCCCCATC
>JBKHDD010000278.1:0-4180 GCA_046541515.1 Desulfococcaceae bacterium | reverse complement strand
CGGGTGTATTGGCGGATTTCCTCGGACTGGATGCCGGTTTCGTCCATGGCTTTCACGCGGATCACCAGGATTTCATCCTCGTGCGGGGTGCCTTTTTTGGCGTAGTTGACCAGAAACAGGGCGGCGTTCAGGTCCCGGGCCACCCGCCACAGGGAAAGAAACTTCCGCCGGTTTTTGTGCCAGTAGCGGCGGGGATGGCTGGTGTGGGGCGTCACCCGCTGGGCGGCTTCGCAAAGCAGGTACTCGAAAATGACGTATCCGTAGCGGGGATGGCGCTGCAACCGGTCGAAGTTGATCCCCGCCGTCGGGTCCCCGGCCAGCATTTCCCGCGCGAAGTCGAACCCGCTCTGATCGCTGTTGGAAAGGGCCTTGCTGCCGGAGGGCACGATAATTTCCGCTTCCAAAACTACTTTTGGTACCAGTTCCCGCTTTCGTCCTGGAGCCACGCGCCCGAGGGGTCCGTCTGGCGAATCTGCGCGGCGCGGCGCTTGCCCACCAGAGCGGCCGACGCCCCCTGCTCCTGGGCGATGTGTTGATACACGGCGGCGCGGTCCGCGTTTTCCCCCTCGACCACGCCCTCCTTCTCCTTTTTGTCGCCCACGAATTCCAAAAATCCGGTGTTGTTTTCCCCCACGATTCCCCGGGCTTTCAGGTCGGATATCTCCGGCAGCCGGTTTTTCATCCGCTCCTTGATGTCGGAAAGGGACTGGGCGGCGGCGGCGCCGGCGAGAAGGGTCAGCAGCAGCGCGAGGGGGATCCAAAGACGATATTTCATGGTTGATTCTCCCTGAAAAAGTCGGAAACCGGCCGGCTATTCTTTCCCGGCGTCGTTGTTCTCGGAGGAAACGCCGGCCGAGGGGACCATTTCCATCCGCTCCTGGTCGATGTCCTCGAAGAAGTTGTTCAGCGCCTTGTCCACCAGCCGGATGTTGACGTTGATCGTCATCTCCATCGGCCTGACCTCCACCACATGCTCGGTCTTGATGGGGTCCACCTGAACCTGATGCCGGGTGCAGCCCGCCGCCGAGACGAAGGCCAGGGCCGCGAAGCAGAGGGCGAAAACGCGCAAGGACATTGCGGACTCCACGGTAAGGGTTGAAACGCTTAAACGCTTTATTGGATCATATCAAAAATTCCCCGGTACCGCAAAAGATCGTCCAGGGGCAGGTCCAGATTGAGGTTGAGCTGAATGCCCTGAAACCGGGATTTTATCTGGCCCTCGGGGGCGGTGCGAACGAATCCGCCCACCGATTCCTTGTAGACGAAGGGCAGCGGCTCCGTGGGGCGGCCGTTAAATTCCAGGGAAAGGGAGAGGGTTTCCCCGCTGCTGTTCATTCGGAGCCTCGCCCAGTCGTAGGCGAAGGACTCCAGCGCCGCCAAGGCCAGATCGAGCTGGGCGCCCTGTGGCGTGTTCGCGCCCACGGCGGAGGCCAGCCCCTCGGCGCCGGTGACGTGGAGGGTTCCGCCCCGGCCCGGCATGGAAAATAAGACGCCGTCGGTGAAGCGGAAAGTCCCATCTTCGAAACGCACGGGAATCCGTCCGCTGACGGTGCCTTCTCCCTCCGCCCGGCCGGTCCCGAGCTGGTCCAGAAAGCGGGCCAGGTGAATTCGGTCGGCGTAGAGCAGCAGCTCAAATTCGGTCTGGCCGGGTTCAATCCGAAAGGCGCGGGTCTCCACGTTTCCGCCGCACCAGCTGAACCCGGCCCGTTCCACCAGCAGGGCGGGCGATGATTCCACCTGAAGGTGAACGTCCATGGCCTCGAATCGAAAGGCCCCAAAGGAGAGCGATTCCACCCGAAGTCGTCCCCCCGGCCGGCCCCGGGGCGCGGCCAAGTCGGCCATGGGCAGGGAAAGGTTGATGCCTCGGGCCTCGGCGGGCGGTTCCGCCAGCTCCCAATGGCCTTCGGCAAGAGAGATGTCCGCCGGGCAGCGGAATCCGGCGGCGTCCACCACGGCCCGGCCCGCGACGCCCAGATTCCCGGACAGCGTCATTCCCTTCGCGGCCGGATGAAAGCGGCCCATGTCCAGCGGCGGGTCGATGGCGTGCCGGGTTTCGAAGGAGACGGCGGTCTCGTGGGGCGTTCCGAAAAAGCGAGTTTCCCCGTCCAGCGCCACCGCCGCCCCGGGAATCAGGCGGCTGGCGTGGCGGAGCCGGTAGCCGATTCCGGCGTCCGTTTGGCGGATGGAACCGGAGATGGCGCCCAAGGCCCGTTCATCGAAGTGGAGGGTATCGGCGGAAATTTGTCCGGCCGAGTCGGTCGCGTTCCACGGCCAGGTCAGCGGCAGCCGCCCCGCCACGCCCTCCATCCGAAAGCCTCCGGCCCCAAGCGATCCCCCGGAGAGGGAAAGGGTTCCCGTGCCGCCGTCGGTTCCGCCGGAAACGTCAACGGAGAGGTCGGGTATATCGATTCGGGTATTCCCCGCAGTTAGGCTGGCGGATGTTCCGGAGAGGGTTCCCTTCGCGGAAAATTCCTCCGGTCCAAAACGGATGTCGGCGTCCCCCGCGAACCGGTCGAAACGGAGGGGCGTTCCGTCGAAGTCCAGCGCCAGGGCGGGGATGGTCCATTTCGTCGCCAGATTCCCGGCGCCGAGTTTGCCGCCGCCCGTCAGCTGGAAATCAGGTCTTCGGCCGGCGAGGCGGGAGGTCCCGATTCGAAACGCCCAGGACGTCGATTCCCCGCCGTCGTCTCCGGGCGCGGAGAGTTCCGCCCTCGCCGTCCATTTCCCATCCGCAAGGGCGCCGGAAACGGCCAGCGGCCATTGGAACGGCGTTTCCACCTGAAGGACGGAAGACGGGTCTTCAATCGGGTTTTCGGCGGGGGCCATCCGAAGCGCGAGCGTCCCGTCCACCGCGACCCGGTCGTCGGACCACTGAATGCGGAGTTTTTCCCCCGTCAGGGTCAGCGGGACCGGCGCCGTCAGCGCGGCGGCCAGCTCCGGAACGTGCCAGGTTTCCCCGTCGTCGCTTTCCAATTCCAGCCGAAAATCCGAATCCGACGTCCATTGGCGCCAGGACGGACCCTCCCCGCGCAGGGCCAGGCGCAGCCGACCGCCGGTGGGCCGAAATGTTTCCAGGTTCAAGCCCAGGCGGGCGGAAAGGTCCAGCCGTCCGGCGGGAATCAGGCCGGGAATTGTCCGGGCCAGATCGGCGAACCGGGCAAGTTGGAGTCCGTCGGTTTCCATTTCCGCGTTCAGCGTTTGGGCGTCGCGATCGAGTTGCATCTTTAGGGAAATCGTCTGGCCGCGCGGGTGGAGGGTGAGTTCGGCGGAAAGGCGGGAAAGATCGTCGGTTTCGGTCGCAAGGGCGCCCTCGAAAGGCAGAAGGAACGGACCTTCGGGGCCGTCAATGTGCAGGAGGCCGCTGTCGATCCGGACGCGCCCCACGCTGACCGGCGGGGCGGATTCGGCCTCCGCGGCCGAGTTGGATTCCGGCCCGGGGAGACGGAGTTCGTCGAGACTCCGAAGGACGAGACGGCCGTCCCGCCACTCCAGGAAAAGTCGGACGCCCGAAAGCCGAACCGCCGCGATCCGGCCGCCCAGCAGCGAGGAGGGGGCGTAATCGGCCCGGAGGGCGTCGGCGGTGAGGGTGGGACGGTTTTTGGGACCCAGCCGGAGATCGGCCGCGTCCAGTCCGTTGGACCCGGCGCGTCGGATTTCCCAGGTCGCGGGGCCGATCGGCAGTTTTGCCTGGAGCGTGTCGCTTTCCAAAAATCGGGGAAGCGCCCAGAAAAAAACCGCCGCGATCCCGATGCCGATCAGAAACAGCGGCAGAAGAACGCGGCGGAAAATTCGACGAATCTTCATGGGCGGAAAGCCGCGGTTCGGTCAGTAGAGTTCTCGTTCCACTTTTCGGAGCTCTTCCCGGGTCACCCAGCCTTGATCCACCAGTAGGTCGCCGATTCCGGCGTAGTAAAGGTCTTCATTGACAAGCACCGCTTCGAGTCCGATATATTTGAGTTCTTTCTCGTTTTTGATGTTGTAAAAGGTGTGCGTGAAGGTCAGCTCTTCTTTTTTCAGGATATTGGGCTCCCGGCCGAATAAAATAATGTGATGCGCCAACAGCCAATAGATGATGTATCCGATCAGGGCGATAAATATGAATTTTTTGATTTGTTGGACCATGCTTCTTCTCCCGAACTGGATTTGAGTTTCCGAGGCCGTCCAACCCTCGGTCGGCGCG
>JBKHDD010000277.1:0-4188 GCA_046541515.1 Desulfococcaceae bacterium | reverse complement strand
CCGGCGGCCCGGGAAGTTCCCATCGTGGCCGCCGGATCGGCTTTGCACGGACCGCCGATCGGCGGTTGGATCCCGACCCTAAATCGGGAGACCAAAACCGCCGATGCGGTTTATTCGGATTCCCGCCCGCCGGTTTCCGCGCAAACCCCGAATCCCCCGGACCATGCGGATGAATCGACCGGCTCGCTTTTGGGCGCTCCGGAACGGGAGGCGCACCCATCCGGCGGTTTTTGGGATCGGCCTTGGAGTCCGGGATGGGTGGGGCTGTTTGGGCTTGGCGTTTTCGGCGGGCTCCTCTTTCTTTTGAGGGTCGGCAATCGAAAACGTCGGGAGGCCCAGGCTGCGCTGGCGGAAACGGAAACGCTGTACCGCACGCTGGTGGACCATATCGACCTGGGCATTGCCCTCGTCGACCGCAACTACCGACTGGTCATGACCAACCCGGCCATGAATCGTTTTTTCGCCGCGGGTTCCAAGGAATTGAGAGGTCGCCACTGCTTTCAGGGGTTCGAAAAGAGCGACACCCCTTGCGAAAGCTGTCCAGGCGCGCGCGCCATGGAAACCGGGCGGCCCGTCTACGTGGAAACCCGGACGCGAATGGAAAACGGAGACACGCTGGATCTGGCCATTCGCGCATTTCCCATTCCCAATGGCGATGATCCGCCCGCCGGCTTTATCGAAGTGGTGCAGGACCTGTCGTCCCAGAAGCGGATGGAGCGGGCGCTTCGTTCCGAAAACGCCTTTCGCGCTGGCATCATCGAGTGCGCCGCCGAGGGCATTTGCGTCTGCCATGAAATCCCGGAATTTCCCTTTGTCCACTTCACCGTGTGGAACGGGCGGATGCGCGAAATCACCGGCTACACGCTTTCGGAAATCAACCGAAAAGGCTGGTATCAGAGCCTCTATCCCGATCCGGAGGTTCGGGAAGCGGCCCGGGCCCGCATGGCCCGAATGCGGGAAGGAGAAAATCTCCGGAGCGAGCGGTGGGAGATTGCCACGCGATCGGGAGAGCGGCGGCCCGTGACCATTTCCACGTCCGTTCTCGCGGGAGAGGGGGAAACCGTTCACGTGCTGGGTCTGATCCAGGACGTCACCGGTCGGGAAAAGGCCGAACGAGAGTTGCGGAATCGCGAGGCCGATCTGCGGACCATTTTAAATTCCATCGGCGACGCGGTCATCGCGGTGGATGCCGGCCATCGGGTCGGTCGAATGAATCCGGCGGCCGAACGGCTGACCGGCTGGATCGGCGAGGAGGCCCATGGCCGGCCCCTTTCCGAAGTCTACCGGATCGTGGACGAGGACACGCGGCGTCCCCCGCCGCCGGATCGACGGACCAAGGCCGACGCCCGCCTTGTGCTGATCGGCCGAGATTCAACGGAACGGCTGGTGGCGGAGACGGTGGCCCCCCTCGCGGACGAACGTGGAGAAAGCCAGGGCCGGGTGTTCGTGTTCCGGGACATCACCGAACGGATTCGGCTGGAAGACCGGCTGCACCAGGCACAGAAAATGGAGGCCATCGGCCAGCTCGCCGGCGGGGTGGCCCATGATTTCAACAATATGCTGGGGGGCATTCTGGGCGCGGCCGAGATGATGGAAATCCGCGCCGGAGAAGATCCCAAGCTCCGCCGTCTCATCCATATCATCTTCGAAGGCGCCCGAAAGGCCTCGGACCTCACCCAGAAGCTGCTCGCTTTCGGTCGCAAAGGGAAGGTTCAATCCACGCCGGTGGACCTGCACGAGGTGATCCGAGACGCCGTCCATCTGCTGGAGCGCAGCATTGATCGGCGGATTATCATTTGTCTGGACTTGGCCGCGCCCGATCCGGTGACCACCGGCGACCCGGCCCAGTTGCAAAATGCGCTGCTCAATCTGGGAATCAACGCCCGGGACGCCATGCCGGAGGGCGGCCACATCACCATCGCCTCTCGGATCGCGCATTTCGACGCGCCTCCCGAATGGTCGGAAGGGCTTTCCGTTCCGGCGGGAGATTATGTGGAAGTAACCGTGGCCGATACCGGCGACGGCATTCCCGAAGCGATCCGAAGCCGGGTGTTCGAACCCTTTTTTACCACCAAGGAAACTGGTCGGGGCACCGGGCTGGGGCTTGCGGCGGTGTTTGGAACTCTGCAGGAACACCGGGGCGGAATCCGGCTGGAATCGAAACCAGGAAAGGGAGCCGCCTTTTCCCTCTATTTTCGGCACGTCCCGGACGTCGAGCCGGCGTCCGTGCCCGATGAATCCGAAGTTCACAGAGGCCAGGGGCGCATTCTGCTGGTGGACGACGAGCCCATCGTTCGGGCCATGGGAGAAGACCTGTTGCGGGAAATGGGATACGAGGTGATTCTCGCCGTGGACGGTCGGGAGGCGCTGGAATGTTTCGAGCGGGAATCCGGTCGGTTTGATCTGGTCATTCTGGACATGGTGATGCCCCGGCTGAACGGAAGAGACACCTTTTTCGCCCTGCGGCTGGCGGACCCCGAAGTGCGGGTGCTGGTGAGTTCCGGCTTTAGCCGCGGCTTGCACCTGCGGGAAGTGCTGGATGCCGGCGCGGTGGGCTTTGTTCAGAAACCCTACACCCGGGCGTCGCTGGGCCGTCTGCTGGCCGAGGCGATGCCATGACCGGCGGGGCCTCGGAAGGTGGCCCGGCCGGGAGTTCCGTCGCCGTCGCCATGGCGGTGGGAACCCTGCCCGAACCGCTGGCGACGGCGCTGAACCGGCGCATGGCCCGCGTCCACCAGGCGGAGACGCCGGAGGCCGCCTTGGACGTTTTACGCGAGCAATCGGTGGCTCTGCTGATTTTGGGGCCCGACCTCCCGCCCGCGTCCGCCGAGGACCTTTGCCGGCGTTTCCGCGCGCTGGACCGGGCCCGATTCGCCTACGTGCTCGCCGTTCGGGCCGAACCGGAGGGGCGCAGCGGGTCCCTGCTGGCCGCGGGAGTGGATGATCTGATCGGCGAGGGCTGCGGTTTTCCGGCGGCGGAACGACGATTGGCGCTGGCTGAGCACCGGTTGCGGGTCCGGGCCGAACGTTCCCTGGAAGCCGATTCCCGGCGGGTGTGCGAAGCGGCCCTCCGCCGCCAAGCGTTCCGGGACGATCTGACCGGCGTTTTGCTCCGTCCGCCGTTTCTGGATCGGCTGACCCAAGAGGCACGGGTTTCCCGGCGATATGGACGGGAGACGACCCTGTTGCTGGTGGATTTTGACGGTCTGAGCGAGATCAACCGGGCCCACGGACTTGCGGTCGGGGACGGACTGCTGAAAACGGCGGTGAGCGACCTGCGTCGTCGGCTTCGGGAAAGCGACGACTGGGGCCGGCTGACCGGGGACACCTTTGGCGTTCTCCTTCGGGAGACGGGACCGGAGGGCGCGGCGGTGGCCGCCGGCCGGATTTGTCGGTTCATGGCCGAAACGGAATGGGAGACGGAGACCGGCTCGACGGTCCGTGTGCCGGTCAGCGTCGGCGGCGCGGGCTTTTCCGGCCGGGAGGACACGGCGGAACGGATGTTGATCCGGGCCGAATCCCGTCTGGCGGAAATTCAACGCCGTGGCGGGAATGATTTTTTGCTGGAGTCGTCTCCGGTTGCCGCCTCGACGCCCCTTGCCCCCTCTGGAGGTTGACCAAACCGGAACTCCGTGTTCCGCTTTGGGAGCTTGCGGCGCTTCCGAGTCCGATTCTTTCGTGAAATGCGCTCGCGAAACCGACTTTTTTTCTGGCCCTGCTTTTGCTTGGGCCGATCCGCATTTTTAGTTTTCCACGAAAGGAGCAGGCCATGGACCAGGCCGATCCGCCCCTTTCGGTCGGAGAGACGCCGCTGGATTTGATGGACGGCGCCAATGGAAAAATCGAGGAGATGGTGGGGGCTTTGGACGACCGGCGCCGGGTGGCGGCCGATTCCGCCGCGCCGCTTGAATCCCGGCTGGAAGCCTACGAAGACATCATCGATTCGGAGGTGGGCGACACCTCGCTGGTGCGGGCCCGGAACATCGAGCGCGAGGTGGGCCTGCGGCAGATTTTCCTCAAGTTCGAGGGCGGCAATCCCACCGGCGCCCAGAAGGACCGGATCGCCTTCGCCCAGGCCATGGACGCGATGCGCCGGGGATTCGAGGCCATTGCCGTGGCCACCTGCGGCAACTAGGGCGTGGCCCAGGCCCTGGCGGCCTCCCTGGCCGGGCTGCGATGCGTCATCTA
>JBKHDD010000276.1:0-4259 GCA_046541515.1 Desulfococcaceae bacterium | reverse complement strand
GGCGTCAACGCCTTGTCGGCCACCATGGCGGCCAGCAGCCATTGCTGCACCCGGTCATGAATTCGGCGGAACCGCCCACCCGCCGCATCCCGGCGGACATGGTCCATGAACCCGGTTTCGTGGATGGCCTGTGCGGCCAGCCGGGCGTACCGGGCGATTTCCGGCGTCGCCGTTTCCCCTTGAACGCACTCCGGGACCAGGGCGTCAAGCTGGTCGTAAATGCCTTTGGGTTTTTTCCGTGAAGCCCCGGCGGCCAAAAGGAAAACTTCCCGCCAGAACGGCAGGTCCCGCCGGACCGCGTCCGACAGGTAGCCGTCGGGGTCGCTCAGGTCCAGGATCCCCGTGGCCGCCAGATACTCCTGGAAGGTCCGGTGGGGAAACAGAAAGGTATCGCCGTCCCCCTTGCCCTGGAGCAAACCGGCACGGTTCTCGATATATGAAACCACCCGTTCCGCCTCGTCCAGACTCCCCAACACCGACCGAAATTCCCGCAGCACATCCATCATTGGAATGTCGGCCATTCCTTCCCGGCCTTTTTCGTCCGACTCCTGCCGTTCATGGGCCGCGATGGCCAACCGCTCCAACGGTCCGCGCAAGGATTGAACCGGAATTTTCAAGCGGGCGATGACGCTGGGCTCCACCCGGCAGCCTTCGGCGTCCCGGACGATTCGGTTTTCCCAATGTGCCAGAAGCAACCGCACGGCCCGGTCGTACAGGTCCGCCCGGTTTTCCGGAAGCCCGCTGGCCCCGTGGACGATGGCCATGAGCGTGAGCAGCAAAGGATTGGGGGCCAGTTCCTCCAAGTGCGGCCGGTCCCGGATGGCCTGGAAAAGAAAATCCGCCTCGTCTCCCGCCTGTTTTTCGGACCAGTCCCGTTGCCGCCCGTAAACGGCGAACCAGCTTCCCAAAAACGCCCGAATCTGGGCCTCGTGGAATTCGTCCAGCACCACCGCCGGAAAGCGTTCCGCCGGAAGCCGCCATTCCTCCTTTTCCTGGTAGACGTATTCCCGGCAAGTGACCACCGTCCGACATTTCGGGAGGGAACGGGAAAAGGCGTCGATGGCCGCGACCAGCCGGGCCCGCTTGCCCGTTCCATCGGAACCGCCCACCTCGTCCAATCCGTCGAAAAAGACGACCCCGTCCTCGTACACCAGCACCCGCTTCAACGTCGGGAAGAATTCGGAGCAGCCCCATTCCCCCAGCATGGTTTCCAGGAAATCCCAAACGTCTTTTTCCGTTCCTTTTCCCTTCGGCTCCCCGAGCCAGGCCGCGAAATCCCGCAGGACGACCCGGACGGGAAGCGGCCGTTCGGAGGAATCCCAGCCGTTCAGCGGCTCTGCGGAGGGTTCGCCGGAGCGCAACCGGGCGAGGCGGGCCGCCACATGGTTCACCAGCGTGGACTTGCCCCCGCCCGGCTGCCCCAGGATGACGACCCGGTCCAGCCCGCCGATGGCCTCCACCGCCTGGATGGGAACCCGTTCTTCTTCCGATTTGGCCCGACGGGTCTCCGTTTCCTCGGCCTTGGGCGGATTCAAAATCGCGTCCGCGACGGATTCCTCCGCTCGCCGCCCGATTCCCTTCAGAAACAGCGTGGTATAAACATCCGACACCCGCACTTCCCGTCCATCCCGCGAACAGGTTTCATCCACCGCCGCCAAGTCCAACGGATCGCAACGGTTCAACAGGCGAATCAGATAGGCGCTTTCCCAATTGTCCGGCGGGACTCGCGGATCGAGATATCCCTCGGGAGCAACAAGATTGTACTGATTCTGAATATACGTCACCGCCCGGACCAGATGATTTCCGTCGCCGGTGGCGATCATGTTTTCCAGCGCGTCGCCCTCGATCCGGACGCCCCGATCCAAAACCATCGGCGCTCCCGTGTCCCGGTCCTCCCCGGCCACCACGCCGTCCACCACGCGCACCGAGCCGGGATCGGCCCGGCGGAGCAACGCCACCATTTCCCGGATTTCCGCCAGGGTCTCCCGCTGGATTTCGGTCCGGTCCGCCTGATTTTGCGTCTGGATGAAGGGCTGAAGCGCCGCTTCCGCCATGGCCGCTTCCCGGAACGCCGCCTGAAAATGGGCGATGGCCGCCTCGAAGGAAAGCCCGGGCAGCGTCTCCGGATCGTATCCCGCGTATTCGAAAATCTCCCGCAGTTCTCCGATGTTCGGCGAACCGTTCGAAAGCATTTTCCCAAGCTCCCGCCCGGCGGCCGGGCCGGTGTGCTCTCCTGCGAAAAACGCTTCCAGGATTTCCTTCAACAGCTCGGCATGACCCTCCGGCGTATCCGCGCTCGCCTTCCGCGCCACGGCCACCAGTCCGGCCTTCAGGCACCGGCGCAGCGCGGCGTCGGCCTCCGGATCGGCCAGAAGTCTCCGGTCGGAAAACTTCAGGCCGTTCAAAATGTTCAGGGACAGCGGCCCCAGGATGTTTGCGAAATACGCGGGAAGAAATGCAGCGACAAATGAAGACATGGAAATTTCCCCGGAAATCGATTGGGATGTTTCGGTTGCGTCGAGCGACAACAAGGCAATTTGCATGAATTTGGCCTACCGCGTCAACGCCCCGTAAATCCGCAGCAGCCGGTCCGGCAGCTCCCGCACGTCGGAGAGGACGTTGTGCCGGAGGCCGCCGTAGGTGTCGTCCAGGCGGGCGTCGCCGGCGATGTTGACGGTGAGGGCCCGGGCGTGAATTCGCCGGGCGGCGGCTTCGGACACCGCCTTGCGGGTGTCGGCGACGGCGTATTCCCGTTTGTAGTCGGCGTCGTTGGGAAAGCCGTCGCCGAGCAGCAGCAGAATCCGCGCCTTGGCCGGGACCGCCGCCAGTTGGGCCGTCGCGTGGCGCAGGGCCGCGCCGGTGCGGGTGCTCCGCTGGGGGGAAAGCGAGCCGATCCGCCCCATGACCGTCTCGTCCACCGGCGCGTCGAAGTCTTTCACCCGCCAGTAGTCCACGCTCAATCGCCCCGTTCCGGAAAAGCCCGCCACCGCGAAGGTGTCGTCCACCGTTTTCAGGGCCTCGCAGAAGAGCACGATGGCCTCCCGCTCCACGTCCAGCACCGTGGCGCCCGCCGTCCCCGGCACGAGGTTGCCCGTGGACCGGGACAAGTCCACCAGCAGCAGCACCGCCACGTCCCGCTCCTCCTTGAGCCGCTTCACGTACAGCCGATCGGAAGGCGCGCGGCCGACGCGCCGGTCCACGGCGTAGTCGATCAGGGCGGGATGGTCGAAGGCGTCGCCCTCGGGCCAGCGCCGGAGGATTTTGAGTCCTTGGGGCCGCAGCATTTCGAAGGCCCGGCGGACGCGGAAAACGAGCCCGTAGCGCCGCTCCAGCACATCGGCGTAAAAATCCGGATTTCCCGCCGGCGCTTCGCGCTCCAGCACCCGGACGTGATCCTGCAGGTAATCGCCCAAGCGCACGTCCCATTCCCGATAGCGAAACGCGGCGGCGTTGGCGTCGTCCTGGGCTTGAGGGGCGGAATCGGGATCGGCCAGAATGTCGGACAAATCCAAGCCGGAAAGGTCGATCCGCGATCCGGCGGCCGATTCCACCTCCCCGGAATTCGGGGAAACGGCCAGTTTTGCCATTTCTTCCACATCCTGTTTGAGCAAGCCGCCGGAACGCTCCGCCATCCGCCGCCGCAAATCGGAACGGTAGATCTTCACCCCGGAGGCCGCCAGCCGGTCCCGGACGGTGCGGGCGGTCCGTTCCACCTCGCGATGGGACGCGAAAAATCGGTCGGGCCGGGGCCGCCATCCCAGCGGCGGGTGGAGGCGTTCTCCGGGGGGAATCCGGTGGGCGATCTCCGGGTAGATGTGCCAAAGAAAACGGGCGGCGGTTTCCGATGTGGCCGGCGGGGCAAGGGACCGTTCGGCTTCCGCCGCAAGAGATCGAACCGCCGGCGCCAGCCCCGCCCGTTCGTTCCGGACCAGCCGCCGGTGCAAGCGGTCCAACAAAGTCGGCGCCCCGTCATGGGCCGCAGCCCGGGTCAACATCCCGAAGGCGTCCCGAATCACGCCGGGATACGGACCGGCCATGCGAAGCCGCAAGCGGGCACATTCCAAAATGGCGAACAGATCGGCGGCCAAGGCCGGACGTGGAAACAGCTGGAAAAAAGCGTCCAGGTCCGATTCCCCCGGCCGATCCGGGAGGGGACAAAACCCGAGGGCCTCGCCCAGCCGGTCCAGGTCCGCGTCGAAGGTCCCAAATTCGTAAAACGCCGATTCCAGGCGGACCAGCGCTTTGAGCAGCCGCCGGTT
>JBKHDD010000275.1:0-4280 GCA_046541515.1 Desulfococcaceae bacterium | reverse complement strand
TTTTTTGGTAAAAATATGCAAAATAAAAAAAAACAATCCGTCCGTATTATCGGTCTTCATGAGCAAACCAACGATCCGGATTTGCGGGGCACCACTCCGGCGGAACGGATCGGGATGATGTGGCAGGTCGCGCTTGACGCATGGGCATTCAAAGGAGAGCCGATTGCTGAACCCAGACTTCCGAGACATGTTGTCCGCATTCAACGAAGAAAGAGTTGAATATCTGGTTGTCGGAGCGTACGCGTTGGCCGCTCACGGGTTTGTGAGAGCCACGGGAGATATTGACCTCTGGATAAAAAGCTCGGAGGAAAATGCCGAGCGGGTGATGAAAGCCTTGATGACGTTCGGCGCCCCGCTGGCGGATTTGTCCATTAAGGATTTGATAAAACCCGACTTGATTTTTCAGATTGGAGTGATCCCAAGGCGCATTGATATTCTAACCTCAATTGATGGGGTTGCATTTACGGAAGCTTGGGAGTTGAGACAAGAAATAGCCCTTGAAGATTTAAAAATACCCGTAATCAGCCGGACACATTTGATTAAAAACAAGAAAAAATCTGGCCGTCCCAAAGATAAGATTGATGTTGAATGGTTGGAAATGGAAGACCCCAAGGATTGATTTTTTGGGGCTGGGTTTCCGGTGAATTCTGAAAATGTTCAGGAGTTCGAATCTAGCGGCAAACTGAATTTTTGAAATTCCCATTGACACCCCACCCGTTTTCCTTCAAAAATCCAATTCCACCCAATTGAAGGAAAACGCCTCCATGCACCTCCCCGAATGGACCGAAAACCAGCGCCGGGTCTTCATCGACGCCGTCCAAATCCATGACGCCTGGCGGGAAGCCGATCGCAAGGCCCGCGCCTACCGCGGCGGAATGCACTGGAAAACCGCCAAGGGCCGCCAATACCTCTTCCGCACACGGGATCGCTACGGCTACGGCAAATCCCTCGGCCCCCGCTCCCCGGAAACCGAGCAAATCCTCGCCGACTTCCAGCGCGGAAAAGCCGACGCCAAAGAACGGCTGACCCACCTCCGCGCCCGCCTCGCCGAGCAGGCCCGCTTCTGCAAAGCCGCCCGGCTGGACCGCGTCCCCAAGCTCGTCACCGCCATCCTCCGCCTTTTGGACGGCGGCGGCCTGCTCGGCAAAAACCTCATGGTCGCCGGCACCCACGCCATGTACGCCTACGAAGCCGCCGCCGGCGTCTGGTTCGATTCCGCCGCCTTGGCCACCGGCGACATGGACCTGCTCTGGGACGTCCGCCCCCGCCTTCGGCTGGCCGGAAATCCCGACTCCGACCAAGGGCTCCTGGGCATTCTCCGCAAAGCCGACCGCAGCTTCGAGGCCCTCGGCCAGGGGAACTTCCGGGCCGTCAACCGGGACGGCTTCATGGTGGACCTCATCAAGGCCGAACCCCGGAAAATCCATCAAAAAGAACCCCGCCGCATGGGCGAGGACGGCGACCTGGTAGCCGCCGAAATTCCCAACCTTCAATGGCTTCTGGCATCGCCCAAGCTGGAGCAGACCGTCATCGGCGGCGACGGCTTCCCCGCCCGGATGGCCGCCCCGGACCCCCGCGCCTTCGCCATCCACAAAATCTGGCTCGGCGATCAGCCTTCCCGCGAACCGGTCAAACGTCGCCGGGATCGGGAGCAGGGGAGGGCGGTCGCCGTTTTGGCGATGGGCTACTTGCCGGATCGGCCATTCAAAAACGACCTCCTGCGAATGCTCCCCAAAAGCGTGGTGGACGCCGCCCGCCGGGACGTGGAAAGGGACGAATTGCCCCCGGGGTTCGGGGAGGAATAATCTCGTCCTTCGTTTCTTCCCCCTGCCAGGCCCAACTCTCCGAAACGGAAAACCACCGCGTCATCCCAAAGGGGACTTCTTACTTGGTTCCGTCTTTCGTTACCGGAAGCGAACCTGGCAAAGAGGAGGCAGCAAACAAATCATTTCCCTCGGCAAGCCGGGCAAACCGCCTTCAGTTTCTCCGTAAACCGAATCCGCCACGTCGCCGCGCCGCAGGACTCGCAGGCCCACGGGTCCAGGGCCTGGGTTTTGGGATTGTAGAAAAAGGAGAGATTCCGCCGTTCCCTCCCCACCGTGGCCCGGGTCGGCAACTTGACCGCGGGGGTCAGAACCCGCAAAAATGCGGCGGGTCGAACCGTCACTTTCACCCCGTATTTGTTCCGCAGGTCCGCCGATTTTCGGGCCAGTTCATCGGGAATCATTTCCATTTTTTCCCGCCGCTCGGCGACGAGCTGTTCGGACAGGCCGGTCCGCTCCAGGCTCTTCTCCATTTCCGCCCGATATCCGGCATAGTATTCCGCCATGTTCCGAATGTCCCGCCGGTAGCGCCGCTCCATCTGCTCCCGAAACACGGCGATGCGCTCCGACACCGCCCGCTCCATGGCCCGGCCCATGATCGGCAGCCGTTTCTTCCAGGGACCCAGGTCCGGCCCCGCCTTCCCGGCCCCCAAAAATTCCCGCCGCAGTCCGACCAGCTCGTCGTCCATCCCGGGAACCAGCACCCCGGTTTCCCGATGAAAGGACAGCGTCACCAGCCCCTCCTGCTGCTCGTCGCTCTGGGCCTGGTACCAGACCGTCATCACCAGATATTCCGTCTGGATTTCCGCGTGGTTTTCCAGCCGCAATACCGCGTCGGGGACGGAGAAACTCTCCTCCAGCAGCTTTTCGAAGCCGCCGCTTTTCAGATAATCGAACGCCAGCCGACAGACCGCCACCGGGGTCCCGGCGGTGGCCCGTTCCACCATGCGTTCGATCAGCGGCGATCCATAGCCCAGCAGCGGCGGGGCGGCGTCGGATTCGGGGCTGTCCAGCACCGGGACGGCGCCGTCCTCGGGGGTGCGGGCGGTCACCAGTTCGGGCAGGTTGAGGGCGCCGGCCAGTTCCTCGGGCAGCACCGCCTCCCATCCCGCTTCCGCCGGTTCCACCACGGCTCCGCCCCGTTCCAGAAAATGGCGGGCGAATCGTTCCGGCAGCCGGTCCGCGGCCTCAGAGTTCATAGGTGTCTCCAAACAGCTTCTCGTCCAGTTCCTTGGTCTTCTGGTAGCCCGACTTCACCCGACGGAGATAGGCGGCCAACTTGTCGAAACCGGTTTTCCGCGCCTCGTCGGAGTCGGCCTCGGCCCAGATGTCGTAGACCATTTCGGAAAAATCCCGCTCCCCGCGCATCCGGCCCAAGATCATGTCGATTTCGCCGATGACCATCTCGAACATGTTGATCTTTTTGTCCAGAATTTCGAGGATGTAATCCTCCAGCGTTCCCGTCCCGCACAGGTTGAAGATGGACACCGGCTTCTCCTGCCCGATCCGGTGAATCCGGCCCACCCGCTGCTCGATTTTCATGGGATTCCAAGGCAGATCGTAGTTGACCATCCGATGGCAGAACTGAAGGTTGCGGCCCTCGCCGCCCACCTCGGTGGTCAGCAGCAGGTCGGCCGACTCCCGGAACCGGTCGATCTGGGCGTCTTTTTCGGCGTTGGAAAGGCTGCCATGGAAAACGCCGTGTTCCACCCCTTGGGCTTTCAGGAAATCGGATAGGAAATCCAGCGTGGCCCGGTATTTCACGAAGACCAGCAGCTTGCCGGGATTGTTCAGGATCAGCTCGGCCAGCACTTCGTTTTTCCGGGTGTGGGTCACTTTGCGGCATTGCTTCAGCAGCGCCTGGATTTCTTTTTTGGGGGCGGCGGCCTTTCCGTCTTTTTCCAGTTGCCGTTGCAGGGTGGCCTCCACGGCCCGGGGCGAAGAGCCGGCGCCCGCCAGCAGGTTTTTCAGCAGCATCCGGCTGGCGCCGCTATCCAGGGAATCGTGGAGAAAATCGTTCAGCGCCGCGTACAGGTCCGCCTCTTTCCGGGTGGGGTCCACGCGGAAAGTTTCGGCGAACCGGGGCGGCAGGTCCAGCTTGGCCACGGCCCGGGTGTTGCGGATCATCACCTCGTCCAGCAGGCCCCGGAGTTGTTCCCGGTTGCGGGGATCGGTGGGGTCGCCCCGGGTCATGAATTCCTCCCGGAATTGGGTGGCCGTCTTCAACTGGCCGGGCTTCAGCAGGGTGATCAGGTTGTACAGCTCCATCAGATTGTTTTCCACCGGCGTGGCGGTCAGGAGCAGCAGGTATTTCTTCTGGAGGGCGTTGACCAGCTTCCAGTTCAAGGTATTCCGGTTTTTCAGATGATGGGCCTCGTCCACGATCACGATGTCGTATTCGCGGGCGGTCGCCATCGGAAAATGTTTTTTGGATTTGGCCTGATTGATGGAGGCGAG
>JBKHDD010000274.1:0-4356 GCA_046541515.1 Desulfococcaceae bacterium | reverse complement strand
TCCACCAGCTCGGTGGCCACCTTTTTGCCCCGGAGATCTTCCAGGCTTTTCACCGGGGAGTCGTAGGGCGCCGCAAGCACCCACCGGGCCGGCCGGGCGCTGACCTTGGAATAGACCAAATCGGACACCACGTGAACGTCGGACGCGTTTTCGGCGATCCAGTCCTTGCCGGTGAGCCCGGCGTCCAAGGTGCCGTTCTCCACGTAGCGGGACATCTCCTGGGCGCGGCAGATGGCGCAATCGATTTCGTCGTCGTCTATCTCGGGAAAGTAGCTCCGTCCGTTGACGTTGATCTTCCAGCCGGAGCGGCGGAACAATTCGATGGTGGCGTTCTGAAGGCTGCCCTTGGGGACGCCGAGTTTCAACTTCTCGCTCATTTGCCGTACACCTCCTCGGGGTCGAAAACCGGCGCGCCCGTTTCCCGGGCCTCCCCGTTTTCGACGATGCGATAAAAACAGCTCCGAAAGCCGGTGTGGCAGGCGGCGCCGCCCACCTGTTCGACCCGAAGCAGCACCGTGTCGTTGTCGCAGTCGATGCGGATTTCCCGGACCTTCTGCACGTTGCCGGAGGTTTTCCCCTTGGTCCACAGGGTGTCGCGCGTCCGGCTGTAATAGGTCGCAAGCCCGCTGCGCCGGGTTTCTTCCCACGCGGCGGGATTCATGAAGGCGAGCATCAGCACTTCGCCGGTTTCGTAATCCTGGGCCACGGCCGGCACCAGCCCGCCCATTTTTTCGAAATCGAGAGTCACCATTTTGCGTAATTTTCCACTTCCGGCGGCGATTTTTGGCGCTCGCCGCCCCTTTAACGTTGCACATCCGTCGAAAACGGATTACAATTTCGCCTCTTTTGTTCCGGCGGGACCGAAAGCCGGGCGCTTCGCCAACGGTCTTTCGACCTCGGCCGATCCGAATCGTCCGGTTTTCGCCCCGCGCGAAAATCGGGAGGACCTCCGATGCGCCGAAAACGGCGACGCGGAGGTTCCGACCCGAATCGGCCGTTGGCGGCCGGAATCATTCGATATTCTCGGCCTCGAAAGCAGGGCCGACGGGCGCTTTTCCGTTTTTCCGAAACCGAAATCGCCATCTGTAACCCCGCCGGGGGGTAAAGTCAAACATTTTCTCCGAAGCCGTTTTTCCCGAAAACCGGGGCGACGCTTCCACCTCAAGGTAATCCGAACCATGTCCTCCTCACCTCGAATGCCCGATCCCCATAGAAAACGACCCCGAAACCGGAAAATCCGAACGCGCCCGGCGCATTCGCCCAAACCGGTCCGTTCCGGAAGTCGACGGCGGGGCCTGTTCAAGTGGATGCTCTGGTCCGGCGTCGCCGGGCTGGTGCTGGTCCTCGTCGGGGTCGGCGTCGCCGTCGGCGTGTATCGCCACTACAGCAAAGACCTGCCCCGCATCGAATCCCTGACCGACTACCGCCCGCCGACGGTCACCACGGTCTACGCGGCGGACGGAACCAAAATCGCGGAATTCTACAAGGAGCGGCGAATCGTGCTGCCGCTGGAGGAGATGCCCCCCCAGCTCATCAACGCCTTCTTGGCGGCGGAGGACGCCAGGTTTTTCGAACATCGGGGACTGGATTTCGTCAGCATCTTTCGCGCGGCGTTGAAAAATCTGGAGGCCGGCACGGTGGTCCAGGGGGGCAGCACCATCACCCAGCAGGTGACCAAGTCCTTTCTCCTGACGCCGGAGCGGAAATGGTCCCGGAAATTCCGGGAAGCGATTCTGGCCTACCGCATCGACAAGGCGTTCAGCAAAGAGGACATCCTTTATCTCTATCTGAACCAGATTTACCTGGGAGACGGCGCCTACGGCGTGGAAGCGGCGGCGCAAAACTACTTCGGCGTTTCGGCGGACGAACTGACCCTGGACCAGTGCGCCCTGATCGCCGGACTGCCCCAGGCGCCCAGCGAATACAGCCCCCTCCGGAATCCCGAAAAAGCGCTGGCCCGGCGGAAATACGTGCTGGCCCAGATGGCCAAGGAAGGCTTCATCACGGCCGAGGACGCGGAAAGGGCCGCGGCCCAGCCCCTGGCGCTGGTGGAACGGCCCAACTGGTTTCAGCAGATGACGCCCTACTACACCGAGCACGTCCGTCGGTACGTGGAAAAAACTTACGGCGAGGACGCATTGTACAACCAGGGGCTGGAGATTCATACCGCCGTGGACGTGGAGTTGCAGCGGGCCGCCCGCCGGGCGGTGAACGAGGGGCTTCGGGAATTGGACAAGCGACACAATGGATATCGCGGCCCCTTGAAATCCGTCCGCCCGGACGCGGTTCCGGAAACCGTCGCCGCCCTGAAAGCGAAATGGGACGCGCCGGCGGCCGGAACCATCGTCCGCGGCGTGGTTTCGGGAAGGGGGGAATCCGCCTATGCGGTCCAATTGGGCGGCGGAACGGCGCGACTCCCCTTCTCGTCGCTGAAATGGACGCTTCGCGGAAACCAAGACGCGAAGGCCGAAACCCTGTTGAGGTCCGGCGACCTGATCGAGGTCCGCCTGTTGAAGAAATCCGAGGAGGACGGGGCCTGGACGCTGGCCCTGGAACAGCCGCCCGAGGTTCAGGGCGCGCTGGTTTCCATCGAAGGAGAAACCGGGCTGGTTCGGGCCATGGTGGGCGGCAGCGACTACGAAACCAGCCAGTTCAACCGGGCCGTGCAGGCCAAGCGCCAGCCGGGTTCGGCGTTCAAGCCCATCATCTACGCGGCGGCCCTGGACCACGGCTACACGCCGGCCACGGTGGTGATGGACAACGCCTTCGTCTATCGCAACGCCCGGATGAATTGGAAGCCGCGCAACTACGATCGCCAATTCCACGGCCCCAATTTGATGCGGACCGCCCTGGCCAAGTCCCGGAATCTGTCCACCATCAACATCCTGGACGACATCGGGGTGGACTACGCCATCCAGTATGCTCGCAAGCTGGGGATTCAGTCCGATCTGGCCGAGAACCTGTCCATCTCCCTGGGCTCCTCGGGCGTTTCCCCGCTGGAGCTGACGCTGGCCTATTCCGTTTTCGCCAACGGCGGCTATCGGGTCAAGCCGGTCTTCATCACCCGCATTCTGGATCGGGACGGCAACCAACTGGAAAGCTACGAACTGGACCGGGTGCAGGCCATCGAGCCGGAAACCGCCTATCTGATCACCAGCATGATGGAAAGCGTGATCCAGGCGGGAACCGGCCAGCGGGTTCGCGCCATCGGACGGCCCGCGGCGGGAAAAACCGGCACCACCAACGACCTCCACGACGCCTGGTTCGCCGGCTTCACGCCGGACTTTGTCACCGGGGTCTGGGTGGGCCAAGACCACGAAAAGCCGCTGGGCCCCCGGGAAACCGGCGCAAAGGCCGCCAGCCCCATCTGGCTCGAATTCATGAAAAAGGCCCACGAAAATCTTCCGGTGCGGGACTTCCCGGTGCCGCAGGGAATCGTCTTCACCAAGGTGGACGCCGAAACCGGCCTGCTGCCCTCGCCCGCCACGGAAAAAACCATATTCGAATGCTTCAAAAAAGGCACCGTGCCCACCCGCCAAACCCCCCACGCCAACCAGGTCACCGAGGCGGAACAGTTGTTCAAGGTGGGAATGTAGCGGATCGTTCCTCCCCCGCCTTGGAGGAAGCGAACGAAAACTACCGCGTCAACGCCCCGTAAATCCGCAGCAGCCGGTCCGGCAGCTCCCGCACGTCGGAGAGGACGTTGTGCCGGAGGCCGCCGTAGGTGTCGTACCGTCACCGCGCCCCATCCCCCGGGCGTTGCCCGGGTCTGGTGTGTTGAATCCCTTCGGGGTTTGGGGCGGAACCGGACAAATTTCATGGAAAAATTTGGGACATCCGAGAAATCCGGCCCATCCAGGTTCAGGTCATTTGGAATCGGGTTGTTCCGGATGAAAAAAGGATGGTCGGGATGGAACGCGGCGATATCCTGGCCATCCTGCATTTCATCCTGGCCATCCTGATTCGAATCAGGATGGCCAGGATGACACGGAACCCGACCAGGAACGGTAGGGGCGCCGCTTGCCGCGCCCCGGGTGCGTGGATGAAAATTGGCCGATTCACCACAAGGCGCCAATGCTGCGTTCGTCCCGATGGTCGTCTTTCCCAGAACGGAATTCCCGTGCTCGCTGGGACCGAGAATTGTAGGGGCGCTGCTTGCCGCGCCCCGGGTGCGTGGAGAAAATTAGCCGATTAACCACGAATCGCCAATGCGGAATTCGTCCCAATGGCCGTCTTTCCCAGAATGGATTTCCCGCGCCCGCTGGGGCCGGGGCGCGGCAAGCGGCGCCCCTACGGATCGGGGGCAAAAAAATCCTGCCCATCCCCGAAATCCCACAAATCCCAGTTCAAAATTTC
>JBKHDD010000273.1:0-4360 GCA_046541515.1 Desulfococcaceae bacterium | reverse complement strand
TAATTCCGGCCGGCCGCTTCGCTTCTTGCGAAGGCGGGGGCCGTGCGCCTGGCGGAAAGCATGGGCCGTGCGGCGGCCGATCCGGCCATTCCCCACGCGCGTTCCACCGCCGGTTCTCAACTCGCCTCGCCATCGGTCTGGGCGTCGCCGCCTGCGCGCCCAACCTCGACCGCAACTTCTCCGGCTTCATCGACGAAGGCTGCCTGGCCTTGTGCCGCGCCAAAGATATGGGGCGGGATCGGACGAGGGCGTCGCCTTGGGCCTAGGTCGGGAGAGGCAACCGAATGGGATGAATTTGTAGCGAATGGAAACGCTTCAAACGTAGACGATATGAACGCCTTTTCCGTATTTAATTGGTTCACTACAAATGGAAGTTGGAAGCCCACGTCCCCCATCCGCTCAATCGGAATGGGTTCCGCCGAAAGTGGGCCATGGAGAAGGATGGCTTCCATTAAATTTGTAGTGAATGTATTCGCTTCATTAATCGCTTCTTGAGACCGCGAAAACATAGCGATATACATCACTATGTTGTGTTGACATTTGACGCGACGCCCACAATCTTGCCGTCCCCTTCCGCCGGGGCCGGGAATTCGATTGGCGGGGCGGGTTGGTTTCCTTTCCGAATGAAGAATAAAATTGGGGGACCTTGTCGCGCGATTGAACTCGGGGAATCGAATGGAGCGGATACCAGCCGGGGTGGCTTCCATTTGTTTATATCCATTCCACGTTTCCATTGCATACGCCAAGGGGGTTGCAAATCTTTTTTTTTTTTGATATTCAGAAAATTCAGTAGGCGATTGTCGGGTTTTGGAGCACCGTTTTTTGCGGGATTTATTCCGCATTGGACGATTGAGGCGGGACGGCCGCCTCGGAATGAATTCCGAGCCGAAATCCGGCGAAACCGGTTGAAGACCGTTGGGGAGCGGCGGCATTTTTTGGGGAACCGGGTTTGGCCGGTTTATTCCAATTGAGCCTGGGAATTCATTCCCGGGCGGTTTTTTTTCTTTTCCCCATAAATTCGCCGTTTGCTCTTGGGATTCGCAGCTTCCGGTTGACCCGGACCCCTGGGGGCTCTATGGTACACAAATACAGGGAAATGTGGCGGCACGACTCCGGGATTCCGGCGAGGTTCATGGGCCGGTGCCGGGAATGGCTTCAAAACCCAATTTTGACGAGCCCATCTCCCGTCCTTCGACCCAGAAACCCCGCGCCCCATGCCCCCAGCGAATGGAGACCTATTTGTCTCGTCCGACATTTCAACCGCCCGCCTCGCCCCCATTCCGGTCAATGAAAACCCCGCCTTCGGGCCTTGGTCGGATTCTTCCATTTTTGGCCTTGCTTCTGGGTCTCCCGGCTTTGGCCCTTGCCGCTTCGATTCCGGTGCCGGATGTTCAGGCGGAGCCCACCCGGGCCGACGTGATTCTGCTGTTTCTCTACGTGTTTATGGCGCTGGTCTTCTCCTTTTTATGTTCCATTTCCGAAGCGGTGATTCTGACGGTGACGCCGCCGTTCATCGAAGGGTTGAAGAATGACAAGCCCCGGCTGGCCCATCGTCTTTGGAGGCTGAAGGTGGACAACGTGGACCGCTCGCTGGCGGCGATTTTGACGCTGAACACCATCGCCCACACCGTGGGCGCCCTTGGCGCCGGGGCCAAGGCGACCGCGGTCTTTGGGAACGCCTTTTTCGGGCTGTTTTCGGCGATCATGACCCTAATGATCCTTTTTCTTTCCGAAATCATCCCCAAAACCCTGGGCGCGGTGTACTGGCGAAGCCTGGCCGGGATGACGGCCATTTTCGTCCAGTACCTGATCTGGGCGATGTACCCGCTGATTCTGGTCTCCGAGCTGCTGACCAAATGGTTGGCCCGGGGCGACAAGGCCCATTCCTTCAGCCGGGACGAATTCATCGCCATGGCCAACATGGGCGAGCAGGCCGGCCAGCTGAAGGAGGACGAGTCGCGGATCATCCGCAACCTGTTCATGCTGGACAAGGTGACGGCCGAAGACATCATGACGCCCCGGCCGGTGATCGAAGCCTTGCAGGAAGGCATGACGGTGGGCCAGGCCTCCGAGCAGACGGCGGAGATTCCGTTTTCTCGCCTTCCGATTTTTGGGGAGAACCGGGACGACATCACCGGTTTCGTGCTGAAGGACGACATCCTTCTCTGCCACGCCCAGGGCCAGTCCGACGTGACCCTGGATCAGCTTAAGCGGGAAATCCCCTCGGTGCCGGAAAGCATGCCCCTGCGCAATCTGCTGGAGTTTTTGCTGGAACAGCGCCGTTCCCACATCGCCCTGGTGGTGGACGAATACGGCGGCACCGAGGGGCTGGTGACGCTCGAAGACGCGGTGGAGACGCTGCTGGGCATGGAAATCGTGGACGAGGTGGATGAAAACGTGGACATGCAGGTGCTGGCCCGAAGCCGGTGGAAAAAGCGCGCCCGGGAAATGGGCATCAACCCCGACCGGGCCCTGGAGCTTCCGCCCCGATCGCCGGAGGCGAACAAGGAGGAAAGGGGCGAGTCGGATTCCGAATCATAGGCCCCCCTTTGGCTTTTTTTCGTTCCCGGGTTCCACCTGGGAACGCATCCAGGAGGCTTTGCCTGCCGTCCCACGAGCGTTGGCGCCTCCGGCGTCGCTGGGCCGGGGCCGCTCGCAAGGGTGCGCCCCTAGGATGATTTGGGAATTTCGGGAGAAATTATGGCGCTTTTCGGCAAATCCCCATACGCCGCCCCCTCCCTTCCCGGCACCGGCATCACCATCGGCCGTCCATTCACGGGATTCCGGTCCACCCGCAACCGGCAGCCGTAGGCGGATTCCAGCAACTCGGGCCGCAGAATTTCCTCCGGCGCTCCCAACGCCACCTGCCGCCCGCCGCGGAGCAGCAACAGTCGGTCCCCGTACAGCGCCGCCAAATTCAGATCGTGGGAGGCCATCACCACCGCCAGATTCCGGGACCGGCACAATTCCTCCAGCAGGTCCATGATCCGAATCTGCTGATTGATGTCCAAAAACGCCGTGGGCTCGTCCAGCAGCAGCAACTCCGGTTCCTGGCACAGGGCTCTGGCGATAAAGGCCCGCTGGCGCTCCCCGCCGCTCAACTCCGGCAGCCGCCGTTCGGCCAGACGGGCCAGACCGGTCTGTTCCAACGCCCGTTCCGCCGCTTCGTGGTCCGCCTTCCCCGGAATTCCCAGCAGACCCAGATGCGGCGTCCGGCCGAACAGCGCCATTTCCCCCACCGTGAAAGGCAAATCCGACGGCAGATTCTGCGGAACCAGCGCCACCCGCCGGGCCAGCAACCGGGGCGGTCCCCCGGTCACCGGGGTTCCGGCCAGCAGCGCCCGCCCGCTTACCGGCCGGGTCAGCCCGGCCAGCAGCCGCAGCAACGTCGTCTTGCCCGACCCGTTGGGGCCGATCAGAATCAGCCATTCGCCCCGGGCCACGGAAAATTCCGGGCCGTCCAGCACCCGGTTGTTCCCGTAGGCGTAGCGGAGCGATTCCGCCGTCAGGATGGGATTCATGGCGCGTTCCGCCGGAGGAAATAGATGAACAGCGGCGCGCCCACCAGGGCCGTGACCACCCCGGTGGGCATTTCGCCGTTTTTGGGCAGGGTTCGGGCCAGGGTGTCGCAAATCATCAAAAACGCCCCGCCGCCCAGCAACGCGGCCGGGGCGAGGACGCGATGGTCCGGCCCGAAGAGCAGCCGCAACAAATGGGGCACCACCAGCCCCACAAAGCCGATGAGCCCGCAAAAGGCCACGGTGGCGCCCACCAACAGGGAGGTCAGCGTCATCAGCAACAGGGAAATCCGGCCCACGGAAACGCCGGAGGTCTGGGCCGTCTCACGGCCCAGGAGGAGCAGGTTCATGGGATGGGCCATCAAAATCACGCCGAAGGAAAACGGGACCACCATCCCGGCCAGAATCCAGGCGGACCGGCCTTCCATGCCCGAAAGATCGCCCATGAGCCAGAACAGGACGGCGTGGAGCCGTTCGTCGCTGGTGAGCGCCACCAGGGCCAGGATGACCGCGCCGCAAAAGGCGTTGACCATTACGCCGGAGAGCAGCAGCCGTTCCCGGAACGCGCCGGCGGCGGCGGCCCGGTTGGCCCCCGGCACCAGCGCGAGGACGATGACCAACACGCCCATGGCCCCGGCGAAGGCGGCCAGACAAACTCCGGGAAACCGGGCCAGTCCCGCGCCGATGGCCATCACCGCGCCCACCCCCGCGCCGCCGGAGAGGCCAAGGATGTAGGGCTCCGCCAAGGGATTTCGCAGCAGCGCCTGAAACGCCAGCCCGCCCATGGACAACGCGCCCCCCACCAGACCCGCCGCCGCCACCCGGGGCATCCGCAGGCGGAA
>JBKHDD010000272.1:0-4409 GCA_046541515.1 Desulfococcaceae bacterium | reverse complement strand
TCTTGGTCAGACTATCTTGGTCAGACTATCTTGGTCAGACTATCTTGGTCAGACTGTTTTGGTCAGACTGTTTTGGTTTTTTTCGGCGGATGCAAGATTCCCGCGACCTTTTTGCCACGATTTTTCAAATTTCCCCCGACGGCGGGACGGGACCCGGCAAGGGACAAGTGATCGGAGGACGCATGACGGAGCGGCAGGCAGTCGAGATTTTGAAAAACGCAATCTTGCTGGAAACCCGGGGGCAGGCTTTCTATCGGAATGTCGCGGAACAGACGGACCACCCCGGCGTCCGTGAATTTTTTGAGCTGATGGCCCAGGAGGAGGAGCGTCACATCGAGATGCTCCGAAAACAGTACCGATCGTTTTCCGAAACCGGTCGTTTCGTGGCAGGGGAGTACGGCCACGGAGCCGTCCCGGACGTGGCCTCCGACATTCTGAATCGGGAGTTAAGGGAAAAGATTTCCGGCGCGGGCTACGAGGCGGCCGCCATTTCCGCCGCCATTTCCATGGAGGAACGAGCGGTCAAGCTGTATGGGGAGCGAGCGGAGCAAACCGGAAACCCCGAGGAAAAAGCGCTTTATCAATGGCTGGCCGACTGGGAGCGAGACCATCTGAACGCATTGTTGGATATGGACCGGGAATTGACGGAAAAGCTTTGGTCCGACCAGGGATTCTGGCCGTTTTAGCCGATTGGATGGTTCGGTTTGGATCGGGGGCCCCCAGGCCCCCGAAATGTTTCGGAAGTGGAATTGCACTATCCGCCCGCCTCATTGGCTTTCCTTCCTCGATGGCTCTTCTTTCCTTCCTTTCGGAATCGTGATTCCCCGTCGGCTTTCGCGATCTTCGGGTCTGGAACCGAGAAAATTCAGGCCGCCGGCGAGTCGGCGTTTTTTCCCCATCACCCAATTCGAGTTGTGGGGTTTTCCCGCTTTCCGGCGGGCAAACCCGTATTGACAAAAGGAAAACGTCTCCATAATATACGGCATTTTTGGCGCCCGATCGAAAACTGATCCATTATTTTTTTCAATCCGCTCCGTCCCAGGCCAATCCGAGGCGGGGCGGCTTCCGTTGAAGCGCAAGGGAAAACCATCATGCTCAAGTTCATGCGGGAAAAAGCGGGAAGCTGGTTCATCAAAGTCATCCTGGGGTTGATTTCGCTGGTCTTTATCTTCTGGGGGGCGGGGAGTTTCCAATCCAACCGGATGATTGCGGTGGCCACCGTAAACGGGGCGCCCATTTCCGCGGAAGACTATCGCGAAACCTACAACCGGCTTGTGGAGCAATATCGCCAGCAATTTGGCCAAAATCTCGACGAAAACATGCTTCGCATGCTGAACCTGGAACGGCAGGCCCTGGACAGTCTGGTGGATCAAAGCCTGTTGCGCCAGGAAGCCAAGCGGCTGGATATTCGGGTGACCGACCAGGAGCTCGTGGAAAGCATCCGCCAAATTCCGGCTTTTCAAGTGGACGGAAATTTCGATCGAACCGCTTACAATCGGGTGCTCGGAATGAATCGATTGACGCCGGAAACCTTCGAAACCATGCAGCGGGATTCCCTTCTGGTCGACAAAATGCGTTCACTCGTCGTGGACGGGGTGAATGTTTCCGACGCCGAAGCCCGGACCTGGTATCGGTGGAACGAAGCCGAGGTGAACGTGGAATATGCCCGCTTCTCCCCCGACGACATGACGGAAGTCACCGTGGAAGAAGCTGCGGTTCGGGAATATTACGAAGCGAACGTCGATAACTATAAAACCGAACCTCGCGTCAAAGCCCGCTACGTGGCTTTCCAAACCGAAGCGTTTGAGGCCAAGGCGGAGATCGCGGAAGCCGAAATTGAAGCCTATTACAACGCCAACTCCGATGAGTTTAATGAGCCGGCGACGGTTCGGGCCCGGCACATTCTTTTCTCCCTGGACGAAAACGCGGAGCCGGAAGTGGTGGAAGAAAAGCGGAAGGCGGCCGAAGCCGCGATGACCGAAGCCCGGGAGGGCGCGGATTTCGCCGAGCTGGCGCGGGCCCATTCCGAGGGGCCTTCCGCGGAACGGGGCGGAGACCTGGGAACCTTCACCCGGGACCGAATGGTGGCCCCTTTCGCCGAAGCGGCCTTCTCCATGGAGCCGGGAGAGATCAGCGATCCGGTCCGCACTCGGTTTGGCTGGCACATCATTAAGGTGGAAGCGGTCAACGAAGCGAAAACCGAATCCCTGGAGGAAGCGCGGGATCGGATTGTGGAAACGTTGAAAGCGGAACAGGCCAAACGCCTTGCGGAAGAGGCCGCCGAAAATTTGGTGGCGCAGGTTTACGAAGGGGATTCGCTGGGAGAGGTGGCCGAAATGCAAGGCTTGACGGCCGAGGAAACCGAATTTTTCACCCGGGCCCAGGGTCCCAAAGGAATGGCCGGCGCCGCCGCCTTCTCCAACGCGGCCTTCTCTCTGGAAACGGACCAAATCAGTGAGCCGGAAGCGTTTTCCGACGGCTATTACGTGATCCAGGTGGTGGAAAATGAACCGGCCGAGATCGCTCCTTTTGAAGATGTGGCGGCCCAGGTTCGGGCCGATCTTCTTCGGGAGCGGCGGGAGGAAAAGGCGCGGGAGGCCGCCGAGGCGTTTCTGGCGCGACTAAAGGCGGGAGAAGAGATTCCGGGCAAGGAAGCGACGGTTCTCGAAGGGACCGGCGAAACCGAGTCTGCCGATTCGGCGAACGAAGACGCGGCGGATGGCTCGGAGGATTTGGATACGGAAAATTCGGAGGTGTCTGCGGACGCTGCGGAGGATGCCCCACCCGAGACGCCGGATTTGGCCGCTTCCGACTCCGGTGGCGAAGAAGCGGCGGCGGACGATTTGGAAGCCGAATCCGACCCCGCCGCAATCGAGGCGTCGTTTCCGACATTCGAGGAAACCGGCTTCTTTGGTCGAAACAGCGTGATTTCCGGAATTGGCCGCAACCCGGCCTTTGTGGAAACGGCGTTTCAGTTGACGCCGGAATCCCCGATTGCGGCGTCGCCGATCGAGGCAAAGGGCGATTATTACGTGATCCGCTTCAAGGAACGGAAAGTTCCGGAAGATGACGGATTCGAGGAAGAAAAAGCCGACATCAAAACCAATTTGGCCGGCCGCAAACAACGACAGGTGTTCGATGGCTGGCTTGCCCAGGTGCGCGACAACAGCGAAGTGGTCATCAAGGAAGACGTGTTGAATTGATGAAGCGCCCCTTTTCAGGTTGACCTCGGGTGTTTATCATCCATACACGAAAACATCTGAGCGAGGAGACGCCGAAATGCCGTGGAAAGATCCGACCAAAAAATGCCCTTATTGCTCCGTAACGCTGGGGCTGGAGGATACGGTCTGCTTTTCCTGCAAAAAAAAAGTTGGAAAGGCCAACGAGCATGGGATCGCGAAAAAGCCTTTTGACTGGAAGGGCTACCTTCTTTCCATCATTTCCATCGTCGGCCTTGCGTATTTTATCTGGTTCGCTTTTTTGAAAGAACAAGCCTAAAGAGGTTTCATGACGTTACTTGCTCCACAAGAACAAACCTACCTGCTGTCCCTGGCCCGATCCGTCATCGAAGGCAAACTTCGCGGCGGGCGTCCGGAACCAACACCGGCCAACCCCTCCGGGGCAATGGTCGAAAAACGTGGATGTTTCGTGACTATCCACGCGAACGGCGCATTGCGCGGGTGCATTGGAACCATCGAGCCCCTCCAGCCCCTGGTGGAGGCGGTGGCGGAAAACGCGATCAATGCCGCCTTTCGCGATCCCCGCTTCCCGCCACTGGCTGAAAAAGAGTTGGCGTCCATCTCGCTTGAAATCAGCGTTCTCACGGTCCCCGAACCGCTCTCCTTCTCCAACGGAGACGAGTTGGTTTGCCTGCTGAAGCCGGGCGTCCATGGCGTTGTTCTTGAGAAGGGCTGGCATCGTTCCACTTTTTTGCCCCAGGTCTGGGAGCAGCTTCCGGAACCGGAGCGATTCCTTTCCCGCCTCTGCCAGAAAGCCGGACTTTCGGGAGAGTGCTGGCGGGATCCGGGGCTGACCGTGAAAACCTATGAAGTCTTTTGCTTTTCCGAAAGCCCGGGCTAACTCGGGCTTGTTGGGGCGAAGGATATAATAAAGGAGAGATGGGCGGAATGTCGCCTTCTCTCCTTTTTCATTTTCGTTCCCCGAATGCCATTTCGGTCAAAGAAGGGGGGCTGAAATGGGCATGGGGTGGGGAACATGGAATGTCGATAGGCCGGCGTGGCTTTCGCCATGAGAGCGTATTTTCGGAAGCTTTCGAGAAGGCCGCATGCAACCTGGCCCCGAATCTTTCCCCGGTCCGCCTCCGCCCCGTCGCCCGCCGTCGTCTTTTCCCCGGCGAGTACCGCGCCATATATAAGGTGAAGTCGAGAGGCCGCGCCCCAAAAAATCGT
>JBKHDD010000271.1:0-4447 GCA_046541515.1 Desulfococcaceae bacterium | reverse complement strand
GCGGGCCTTGTAGAACAGGTTCCGATACTGATAGGTAACCTTTTGCCAGTTTTCGCCGGCTTCGTCCAGCGTGGCCGATTCGGTATGGGCGACGTAGTTTTTCAGGTGCTCAAATTCAAACAGTATCTTCAGAAGGCAATCCGCCCTGGCCTGGATTTGGAAGCTGCCCTCGAAACGGTATCGGGTTTCGTCATGGGAGAAATGATAGTTGGGCTCCGCCCCCCGAACCGGAACGGCGAGAAGCAAGACGGAAAGAAACGCCGCGGTCATCATCCAATGGGACATGCCTTCGGGTCCGTTTCTTTGGCCGGAGAAATGGCGAATGTCGGAACCGGGCGGCCAATTGGCGCGCCGTCGCCAGAGACCAAGCGAAGCTTGAATTTGCCGCCAAGGGAAATCGGTGAAACATTACCGAAAATCCGGCGGGAACTCAATCGGAAATCCCTGGATCTGGCCGGCGTTCCCTCGAAAATGGAGAAAACATAATATGAACGATCCGGTGATCCGCACCGATCAAACCCGATGTTACGACGCGGAGGGCGGGGAAATCGACTGCCCCGGAAGCGGGCAGGACGGCGAAACGCGGCCGGGCGCGGCCGGGCCGGAACCGCGATTTGCCGTGGAAGACGATGCGGTTCGGGACCGGCTGACCGGCCTGATCTGGTCCCGGGACGCCAATCCGGGCGAGTTTCCCATGTCTTGGCCGGAGGGGCTGGAGTTTATCGCGGAGCTGAATCGGGACCGGTTTTTGGCCGAAAGCGACTGGCGGCCGCCCAACCGGCGAGAGCTGTTCAGCCTGGCAAGCCATGTTCAAATCAATCCGTCGCTGCCGGAGGGCCATCCCTTTGAAAACGTCTTTCCGGGCTATTGCTGGACGAGCACAACGGTCGCCCGGTTGCCGGAACAAGCGTGGTACGTCCACCTGGGCGGGGCCCGTCTGTTCAAAGGGATGAAGCACGGGTCCTACATGGTATGGCCGGTGCGGGGAGGAGATGGCGGGAAGATCAGGCTTCCGCGGACGGGCCAGCGGCGCTGTTTCAATCCCAAAGGCGCGACGGATTGCGCGGGGATTGGGCAGGACGGCGAGGTCCAGGCCGGATTGCCGTGGCCGGAACCGCGCATGGCGACGGACGGCGAAATCGTGAACGACCGGTTGACCGGCCGGGTCTGGACCCGAAACGCCGATCTGACCGGCGGGCCTGTCTCCTGGTCCGACGCGCTGGCCCGGGTGGCGGCGTTAAATCGGGAAAACGCCCACGGCTTTTCCGACTGGCGACTGCCGTCCATCCGGGAGCTGGAAAGCCTGACCGACATGGACGCCCATTCCCCGGCCATTGCGGGAGCCGATAACTTCGAAAATATTCGGGATTTCTATTGGTCGGCCACCACGTCGGTCTACGATCCCACTTACGCCTGGACCTTTTACAGCCGGGACGGGATCATCGGCGTGGGATTCAAGGCCAAGACGGAGTTTGGGGTGTGGGCGGTGCGGGGCGGCGGTTGAGGGAAAAGTGGGGGGTGGCTTCCGATTTGCGTTACGGGAGGCGGAGCCGCCCCGTAGGCCGTTCGCCGCGAGAGCGCCCGACAAACCGCAATAACCTTGGGGCGGTGCAGGTTGGCCAAAAAATCCCCCCTGCCCCCCTTTAAAAAAGGGGGGTTCCAATAAGAAAGGGGGGGTCCAAAAATACCGGAAATGAATCAGGCCGATTCGCCCATCATGTCCATCAGTTTTTGCTGCATGCGGCCGGTGACTTCGGTGCGATCGTGGTTGTTCCGGAGGCGGTCGCCCAGGGTTTTGCCCGCGGCGACGGCGTCGGCCATGATGTCCGGCTGTTTTTCCACGTCGGGGATCATGTCTTCGGTGATTTTGATGTCTTCTCCAAACATCATCCGGGGAATGCCCACGGGGCAGGTTTCTCCGTATCCGCAGGAAAAGCAGGATGCCGCGCCTTGGCCGCTCACGGTGGCCACCGGTTCGATGAAATTGTAGAGGTAAAATTTTTCGATGTCCTGGGCGGGGTAGGCCCCGTTGGTTCCGCCCACGCCCACCGCCACCCCCAGCTTGCCCCACAGCGTGTCGCCGGCCTGATGGCGGAACTGAAACCACCGTTCCAAAAAGGCATGGGTGACGGCGTTGAGGGTCGAGTAGTAATTGGGCGCGCCGATGACGTAGGCGTCCGCTTCCACGATTTTCTCCCGCAGCGGTTCCAAATCGTCCTTCACCTTGCAAATTTGATCGGAGACGCAGCCCAGGCAGGCGATGCAGCCGTTGATGGTTTTTCCGCGCAGGTGAATCAGCTCGGTTTCGCAGCCGGTGTTTTCCAGAACCGTGTTCACCAGTCGATAGACGCCGGAGGTCTTGGGTTTCCGGGTGCTGCCGCAGACGCCGAGAACTTTCATGGGGGGCTCCTTCAAAAAGGTTGGAATGGTTTTACGGGAAAGGGGCGTCCGACGGAATCGCGGAACCCTGGAAGGGGCTCCGGCGCCTCGATTCCATGGTTGTTTTTGTCCATAGGACCGACGGCGCCGATTTCTGCGATTCGGGAAGGTCCGAGGATGTGAATACCGGAAGAGGCGGAGGTTGGCCGTAGCCGGGGCTACAAGATATCGAAATTCGGGTTTCCGGGGAGAAAAAAACGGCGGTCGTCGTTTTCGGCCAGGCGGCCGGATTCGCGCAGGGATTTAATCGCCCGGGTCACGCTGACGCGGTGAGCGCCCACCAGAAAGCCAAGCTCCTCGTGGGTCAGGGGGATGTCCAGCCGAACGCCGTCGTCGCCGGGCGTGCCGTGTTCCCGGCCCACTTGGCGCAGCAGGCCGAACAGCCGTTCTTCCAGGCTTCCGGCGGAGAGGCTTCCGGCGCGGTCGGTCAGCCAGGATATCCGGCGGCTGAGGTTGCGGATCACCTGGAGGCCGACGGCGGGATGGGCCATGACGATGGATTCGAAGGTTTCCCGGGTGAAACCGCAGACGAGGGTGGGGTCCAGGCAGACGGCGGAAAGCGGATATTCGGCGTCTTCGGCGAAAACGGTTTCTCCCAAAAAGTCGCCGGCCTTGCGGAGGTCCAACGTGATCTGGCGGCCGTCTTCGAACACCTTGGTCAGCTTCACCCGACCGGCTTTCAGGACCATCACTTCCCGGGCGGGATCGCCCTGGTGGAAAACGGTCTCGTCCGGGGAAAGCGCCCGGCGGAAGGCCCGTTCCATCAGCTCCCCCATGACCTCCGCCGCCAGGTCCTGAAAAACCCACAGGTGGCCGAGACAGGCGGGGGAAAGTTCCAATCCCTGGGGCGCGAGGGTTTCGCAGGCGCAGCTCATCGACCGCATTCCCACAGGTCCATCTGCTGAAGACCGGGCCGATCGATTCGGCGCACCATGTCCACGTTGATGGCCTTGTAGCGGGGATCGCCGTTGACTTCGTCCAGGTGGAGAAGCCGAGGGGAGTCCTCGGGTTCCAGCCGGGCGATTCGGCCTCGCCGCTTTTTCCCGTTGTAATCGGTGAACAGAATGTGGTCGCCAACCCGGAACCGGGCCATGGCCGCGCCTTTCGACCGTTGGGGTGAAATTCGGAAGCGTTCCGTCTCGAAAAGGTTCATAGCATGTTTTGGGGAGGGATGGAATCCGGATCAAAATCCAGCGGGAAGCGGTGGCGGGCGGCCGTTTCGTCGTCGGTTCGGATGGCGTGGGCGGCCATGGAAACGGCGGTTTGGATGTCCGGATGATCCGCCGGCAGGTCCGCGTAGGGGGAGCCGGGACCGGAAAACGGGCCGATGGTCCGGACGAGGATTTCCGCGCCGAAGTGAATGGCGGCGTCTCGGAAGACGTCCGAGGTGAGGAGTCGGTCGCGGGAGTCTTGGATGGCGGTTTCGTAGGCGGTGAAAAAGTGGTTTCGGACGGTTTCAATTTTGGTGCGGGTTGCCAGGTCCGTTGCCCGATGGGCGGTCATCCAGAGGTGGGCGTCCAGATGGGCCAGGTCCTGGGCGGAGTTTCCAAAATGAGCGAACTCCCAGTCGATGAGGCGAATGCCGTCCGGGCCGATCCGGATGGACGGCGGCCAGAGATCGCCCATAACGAGGCAGCGGCCGGGCTGGAGAAGCCGGTGGCCCAGTGATTCGGCTCGGTCGCCGAGTGCGTCGGCGTCGAGGATTTCAGCATTTCGGAGCAGGTCGCGGACGCCCCGATACTGGACGGCGAGCCGGGTTTCCTGGATGGCCTGGTTCCGGAAATCGGCGGCGACTTGGGGATGGTCCAGGCTTTGGCGGTGAAGGCGGCCGATGAAGCCGCCGAGAGTCGCGCCAATTTGGGCTGGAGATGGGAGATTCGGAATCGCCTCGGCGAGGGAGGGGGCTTGGCCGACGTCTTCCATGACGAGGACGTGGGCGTCCCGGTCCAGGTCCAGCGGGCGCGGAGCGCGGACTTCCGGTCCGGAAACGTCGGCGAGAATGCCGTCC
>JBKHDD010000270.1:0-4553 GCA_046541515.1 Desulfococcaceae bacterium | reverse complement strand
GGGCGGGGTCTGGCTGGATCTCGGCGGTATCGACGAAACGCGCCTGTCGGGCATCACCGCCTTCAAGCGGGGCGTGGGGGGACGCGAATACGCCTACCTGGGAAACTGGGAAGCCCGGCCGGAAAACTTGGCCGAGGCCGGCGGAGAGGATTACCGCAAGGGGCTCGGACACATCCTGACCGGGCTGAAACCGCCCTCGGCCGGGGGAGAGGACGATCTCGCGGCCCGGGTGGCCGCCATCCTCGCCCGGTTCGTGCAGGAAATGACCGCCGAAGAGCTGGCCGCCGAGCCGGACGTCTCCCTGCTGGCGGACGGCCTGATCGACTCCCTGACGCTGGTTTCCGTGATCCAGGCGCTCCAGGAAACCTTCCGGGTGGAAGTGGGCGTGGCCGACATCACCCTGGACAATTTCGACCGGGTTTCGGCCATCGCGGAGTTCATTCGGAAACGGACCGAGGGGTAGTTTTATGCCGGCTCCGGCGATTCGAAACGATTGGCATGCCATTCTTGCCGCAAGGGGATAAATCCCCCGGCGCCTTGGAATGACGGTTTTTCGTTTTTAACGATTCGCATGAACGGCATTTGGGGCGACAACCTCTCCAAAACGCCTGTTGAAAGCCCATTCTCCACCGTGAACTTCCACTCCTACCAATTCGCCCTCTTCTTCGCGGTCGTCTACGCGGCCTACTTGTCGCTGTCTCATCGGTGGCAAAACCGGCTGTTGCTCGCGGCCAGCTATCTGTTTTACAGCTTCTGGGACCAGCGCTTTCTGGCGCTCATCCTGCTGTCCACCGCCACCGATTATTTCTGCGGACGCGCCATGGCCGATCATCCCAAGGGAAGCGCCGCCCGGCGGCGGTTTTTGCTGCTCAGTCTGGGCGTCAACCTTTCCGTCCTGTTTTTCTTCAAATACTTCAATTTTTTCCTGGCCAACCTAAACGGAATGGCCGGGCTGCTGGGGCTGGAACTCCATTTGCCGACCTGGCGGATCATCCTGCCGGTGGGCATTTCCTTCTACACGTTTCAGAGCCTGAGCTACACCATCGACGTGTACCGGGGCCAGATGGAACCGGTGGACCGGTTCGACGACTACGCCCTCTACGTCGCCTTTTTCCCGCAGCTCGTGGCCGGGCCCATCGAGCGGGCCACCCGGCTGTTGCCCCAAATCGGCGCGCCCCGGACCCTGCCTCCGGGGTATCTGGGCGAGGGCGCGTTCCTGATTTTCTGGGGATTGTTCAAGAAAATTTTCATCGCCGACAATCTGGCCGCCCTGCTGGCCTACGTCGGCGATCCGGCCGGGATGGGCAACGGAGCGGGCGGGATGGTGCTGGCGACCACCTACGCCTTCATGTTCCAGCTCTACGCTGATTTTTCCGCCTATTCGGACATCGCCCGGGGCACGGCGCGGCTCATGGGCTTCGACATCATGGTCAACTTCCGGTCGCCGCTCTTCGCCCCCAACATCCAGGAAACCTGGAACCGCTGGCACATCAGCCTCACCTCCTGGATTCGGGATTACCTCTATTTTCCGCTGGCCTTGTCCAAGTGGGGGCGCGTGCGGCTGGACGTACGCGTGGTGGTGATCCTGACCTTTCTTATCATGGGGCTGTGGCACGGGGCGGCCTGGGGGTTCGTTCTGTGGGGCGGATTTAACGGATTGCTGCTGGCGGGATACGGGACGATTTCTCCGCCGTTGCGGCGCTGGAAAAAACGAATCGACGCGCCGGAACCGGTCCGGCGGCTGGGATTCGGCGCTTCCGTGGTTTTGACCTTCCACTGCATGGTGCTGGGGGCGCTGCTGTTTCGGGGCGAAAGCCTGGGGCAGATCGGGGAGTGGCTTCGCCTGCTGTTCACCGATTTCGGCTGGACGGCGTGGACGAGCCAGATTCTACTGCGGTCCTTCGTCTACGCCGCCCCGCTGCTGGCCGTGGATCTGATTCTCTACCGGCACGAAGACGCCACCCGACTCTTCCAAATTCCCCGGCCGGTGCGGTACGCCTTCCTCTACTTCGCCCTCTTCCTGATGGTCGTCTTCCACGCCCCGGCGAGCAATTTTATTTATTTTCAGTTTTGACGAACGGCACCTGCATCGCATATCCTTGGCTGAAACGGATAACCTCGCGCTTGATCGAAAGAGAAGGATTTGTGCGATGACCAAACCAAGGACAAAAGACACCGGCCCGGGATTTCCCCACCGGAATGAAGCGATGGTGGAAAGCGAAGCGCTTCCGGAGCGGGAAACGCCGAATCAACCGTCGCGATCCGATGGAAAACTGGATGACAGTCCCAGCAGCTCTCCAATCGGCCATGCGCTGGATCATTTCATGGGAGTTTGGACGGAAGCGGAAGAACAAGAATTCCTGAAGGCCATCGAACCGTTGGAACAGGTGGACTGGGAAATGTGGGATTTTGGGACGCTTGACAGTTCCTGAACGGCGACAAATACGCGGGTGAAACCAATGAATAATCTCGATCCCGAAGAAAAGGAAATCCTGGAAGCGTTCGAAACGGGCGAGCTGAAACGTCCGGAGAATGCCAAAAGGGAAATCGCCAAACATCGGAAAACCGCGGAAGCCACATTCCGGATGGACGCCTCCATTCATATCCAAATCTCGCCCAAGGATTTGCGGGCGTTACAGGTTCGAGCGATGCGGGAAGGCGTTTCGTATCAAACCCTCGTTTCCAGCGTATTGCATAAATACGTGGATGGGCAACTCGTCGAGAAAACGGCGAACGAGTAATCGGGAATCCTCCAAACAATGCCAACCAGTGGCTCGCCGCCAAACCAGCCAACTCCCGTCGGCTGGAAACCCGTTCTCGCCGCCCTGAAATCCGCCCGGGCTTTTTGGATCGCAACCGCCGTGTTGCTGATCCTGGAAGGGGCAATGTCATCGGTGCTGCCCCGGCTCGTTCCCGACACGGTCTACCTTCGCGCTTTCCTGCCCTGGCAGGCGGTGGTCCAGACGCGCCGGTTTCTCCGCGGCGAGCTGGACGTCATCCCCGATCCGAAACTCGGCTGGCGCAACCGGCCGAGGCATGTGTATCAAAACATCCGCTACGACGAATACGGCTCCCGATCCGCCGGTGGAATCTTTCCGGAAAAGAGAAAACCGGTCCGGGTCGTGTTCATCGGGGATTCCCGCACCAACGGCTACACCTTCGTTTCCAACGCGGAAACCATTTCCGCCGGGATGGAGAACGGCCGGGTGGAAACCCTCAATTTGGCCACCGCATTTTACGGGCTGGACCAAATGGTGCTGGCGCTGGAATCCGCCGTAAGCAATTTCGAACCCGACGTGGCGGTCATCGGAATTGGATCGGACGACCACCTTCTGCTGGACAGCCATTACATTCCCCTGCTGAACCCCAACGAATACGGGATGCCGTTTCTCAAACCCCGGTTCCAACCTTCCGAAAACGGCGACGTGGAACCGGTCACGCCCAATCCCCGATCCATGCTGACCGGACTGCCCGTTAACCCGGATCTGCTGCCCTTCCTGGCGGAAAACGATCCCCATTTCCAGCGATTCCGGGAATTCCAGCGGTGGCAAACAACGCCACTGATCGGCCTGCTAACTCACAGCGGGTCCAAGATGGCCGAAATCTTTGGATGGCGAAACCTTGGCTCCAACGGAAAGAACCCCGAGGCAATGGTCGCCCAAGAAAAAATGTATCGGGAGCTGATCCGGCGGGTTCGCGCCATCGGCGCCGAAAACGGAACCGCCGTGGGATTCGTTCTTTTCCCCAGCCTGGATGAATTCCTGGAAAAAAAGACCGAGGACTTCGACCGCGTCGCCGGAATCCTGCGGTCGGAACGGCTTCCCTTCGTGGACGCCCGAAGCCTGCTGAAACGCTATCGCGGGAACGAAAATCTGTTTGGAGACGACCTCCACTTCACCGCCGCCGCCAATCGCGTCATGGCCGACGCGCTGTCCCGCACCCTCCTGCACACCCGGGACGACCAGCCGGTCATTGCGCGCTGAGGCGATTTGCAAGAATTCCGTACCGTGTCCCCTGGGAGCGCCCTGGGAGCGCCCTGGAAGCGACGAGTTGCACTCGTCGCATCGGGGGCTTTTCGGTATCGGGCGACGAGTACAACTCGTCGCTCCCGGATGACGGGCGACGAGTGCAACTCGTCGCTCCCGGATGCGGGACAGATAATTCCGTAAAGCGCCTAACCCCAATACCGTCCACATTGGGATTTCAAACGGACAACCGTACCAGGTGGACCAAGGGCGAATGCGATTCGCCCCTACCCATTCCCCGTTGCCATTTCACATTGCCCAATTCACGTTCCATGATCGGTTTGGCCGTATAAACCCACAAGCGCCCACTCCAAAAATTGGGTGTACACCTCCCAGGTTCGCCCGCCGTATCCCCCGGCCATGAGGTAGGCTTTGGGGATGTCCCGTTCCCGCAGGAATTCGTAGATCATCTGATCCCGGGCCAGCAATTGCTCCAAATCCAGCCGCAGCCCGGCGGTGGAAGGCAGTTCGTCGTATTCGTAGGGGTCCGCGCCGGAAACCACCACCGCCAAATCGGGACGCGGATAC
>JBKHDD010000269.1:0-4584 GCA_046541515.1 Desulfococcaceae bacterium | reverse complement strand
TCCATTGACGGACGAACCGGAATTCTGTACATATCTCCAATTCCCGGCCGGGAGAATCGGCGAACATCGGCCGATTTCGGCGGTTTCGCGTGTTCCCGGTCCGAAATTGGATAAAAATTCCGGGCGGTTCCCCGCCGCCCTCGTTTTCCGACTCCCCCGGAAACATCCCCCAAAAACCGATTGCGACACAGGAGGGAGGACCGCCATGGCGCGGCCACTGGACGAGAGCATTGTTACTCTGGAAGAAATGCGGGAAAAGGCGCTGCAATGCGGCGGCCCGGCCCGGATCGATCAGCAGCACCAAAAGGGCAAGCTCACCGCTCGGGAACGCATCGAGCTGTTGCTGGACGAAGGCTCCTTCGAGGAATTCGACATCCTGAAAACCGGCCGGGGCGCCCCCGGCAAGCAGGGCGACACCTACCCCGGCGACGGCGTGGTGACCGGCCACGGCAACATCGACGGCCGGGAGGTCTTCGTCTTCAGCCAGGATTTCACGGTGATCGGCGGCTCCCTGGGCGAAGCCCATTCCCAGAAAATCTGCAAGGTGATGGACATGGCCGCCAGAGTGGGATGCCCCATCATCGGCCTGAACGATTCCGGCGGGGCCCGCATCCAGGAAGGCGTGGACGCCCTGGCGGCCTACGGCGAAATTTTTTACCGCAACGTCCAGGCCAGCGGCGTGGTGCCCCAGATTTCCTGCATCATGGGCCCCTGCGCCGGCGGCGCGGTCTACAGCCCTTCCATGACCGATTTCATTTTCATGGTGCAAAACGCGGCCTACATGTTCGTCACCGGGCCCAACGTGGTGCGGACCGTCATCCACCAGGACATCACCGCCGACGAACTGGGCGGGGCCGGGGTTCACGCCCGGAAAAGCGGCGTGGCCCACTTCACCGCGCCCAACGACATCCTCTGCCTGCGGGAGGTGCGCCGCCTCATCAGCTATCTGCCCTCCAACAACAAGCAGAAGGCGCCGCTGCTCGATCTCAGCGATCCGCCCGACCGGATCGACCCGGCCCTGGATTATCTGGTCCCCCCCAATCCCAGCCAGACCTACGACATGAGCATCCTCATCCACAGCGTGCTGGACGGGGCCGAGTTCATGGAGGTGCAACCCGCCTTCGCCCGAAACATCATCGTCGGCTTCGGCCGGCTGGGAGGCCAGACCGTGGGCCTGGTGGCCAACCAGCCGGCGGTGCTCGCCGGGGTGCTGGACAACGACGCCTCCTACAAGGCGGCCCGGTTCGTCCGCTTCTGCGACGCCTTCAACATTCCGCTCATCAGCTTTGTGGACGTCCCCGGCTTCATGCCCGGGCCGGAACAGGAGGGCGGCGGCATCATCCGTCACGGCGCCAAGCTGCTATACGCCTTCATCGAGGCCACCGTGCCCCGGATTTCCGTCATCGTGCGGAAATCCTACGGCGGCGCCTACCTGGTGATGAACTCCAAACACATCCACTGCGACATCAACTACGCCTGGCCCTCGGCGGAAATCGCGGTCATGGGTCCCAAGGGCGCGGCGGAGGTGATCCACCGCAAGGAAATCCAGAAGGCCGACGATCCCGACGCGATGCTGAACCAGCGGATGGAGGAATACCGGAAGGAATACGCCAATCCCTTTCTGGCCGCCCGGCGCGGCTACATCGACGACGTGATTTTTCCCCGGGACACCCGCCACCGGCTGATCCGGACGCTCCAGGTGCTGGAGGGCAAAAAGACCACCCGGCCCGACCGGAAACACGGAAACATTCCGTTATAGGCGCTTTCGTGATTCATCCGCATCCCGATGCCGAAACAGATGCCGAAGAGGACACCATGACCAAGCCGTTTCAGAAAATCCTGATCGCCAACCGGGGCGAAATCGCCGTCCGGATTCTCCGCACCTGCCGCCGCATGGATATCCCGGCGGTGACCGTTTATTCCGAACCCGACGCCCGCAGCGTCCACGTGCTGGAATCCGACGAGGCCGTGGCCCTGGGCGGGCAGACCGCCGCCGAATCCTACCTGGACGCCGACCGGCTGGTGGAGATCGCCCGGAACCACGGCTGCGAGGCCATCCACCCCGGCTACGGGTTTCTTTCCGAAAACACCCGCTTCGCCCAGCTCGCCGCCGAGGCGGGCATCACCTTCATCGGCCCGCCCGCCGACGCCATTCGGCTGCTGGGCGACAAAATCGCCGCCAAGGAGCTGGCCCAGAAGGCGGGCGTTCCGGTCATCCCCGGCCACCCCGACCCAATCGCCGACGAGGAAGAGGCCCGCGCCGCCGCCGAAACGGTGGGCTACCCCGTGCTCCTGAAGCCGGCGGCCGGAGGCGGCGGCAAGGGAATGCGGGCGGTGGCCGGGCCGGAGGAAATGAGCGCCGCCTTGGACGCCTGCCGCAAAGAGGCGATGAAAGCCTTCGGCGACGACCGGGTCTTCATTGAACGCTACGTGGAAAAGCCGCGCCACATCGAAATTCAGGTGCTGGCCGACGCCCATGGCCACGTGGTTCACTTGGGGGAACGGGAATGTTCCATCCAGCGGCGCTACCAGAAGATCATCGAGGAGGCGCCCTCCGTTGCCATCACGCCGGACCTGCGGGCCCGCATGGGCGCGGTGGCCTGCGCCCTGGCCCGGGAATCCGGCTACGTGAGCACCGGCACCGTGGAGTTCGTTCTGGACCCGGAGGGCCGGTTCTACTTTCTGGAGATGAACACCCGGCTCCAGGTGGAGCACCCGGTCACGGAAATGATCACAAACCTGGACCTGGTGGAGCTGCAAATCCGGGTGGCCGCCGGCGAGCCGCTGCCGTTTAGCCAGAGCGAGGTTCTGCTTTCCGGCTGGGCCATCGAGGCCCGCATCTGCGCCGAAGACCCGGCCCGGGCCTTTTTTCCCGCCACGGGCATGGTGACCCGCTATTTCGAGCCGACCGGAGATTATCTTCGGGTGGACAGCGGGGTCCACGCCGGGAGCCTCATCAGCGTCTACTACGATTCCCTGCTGGCCAAGGTCATCGCCTGGGGGCAGGACCGGGAGGAGGCGATCAACCGGCTGGTCCACGCGCTGAACGGCTATCACATCGAAGGCGTGATCACGAATTTGGATTTCGTGAACCGGATTTTGAACATGTCGGTGTTTCGGAGCGGGGCCCTTTCCACCGATTTCATCGCCCGGCATTTCGACGGCCCGGCGGCGAGGGAGCCGGCGGCGGAGCGCCACCTGCACCGGCTGGCCATGACCGCCGCGCTGGTCTACCACGCCCGCCAGGTTCTGGTGCGGGAATCCCTCCGCCCCATGGTCTCTCCCATCGGCTTGGACAGCCGAACCCGGCAACGCCACGACTACGTGGTCAAGGCCGACGGAGAGACCTTTCGGGTGGGGCTCAACGAAACCGGGGAAGCCTGGTATTGGCATGTGCAGGTGGACGACCGGGATTACGACGTCTCGTCGCCGCCCTTCGAATTCTACCGGCGCCGGCTGAAGCTGATCATCGACGGGATCGACCACCGGTTCATTTTGCGGTTTCACGGAAATTTCATCGCCGTGGCCCATTGCGGGGTGAATCGGGTGTTCGAAATTTACACGCCCCGGGAGTGGGAACTGGCGGCGTACATGCCCGCCGCGCTGGACGCCGTGGCCGACAACGTGCTCTCCTGCCCCATGCCGGGGCTGGTGGTGGCCGTCCGGGTGGAAAAGGGCGAGCGGGTGTTCCGGGGCCAGGAGCTGGTCATCCTGGAATCCATGAAGATGGAAAGCGGCGTCCCCTCCCCCCGCGACGGCGTGATTGACGAAATCATCGTGGAGGAAGGCAAACCGGTGGAAACGGGGGATGTGTTGGTGCGGTTTCGGGAGTAAGGCGGGGTGCGCGGCAGGTCGAGGAACGAGGGATTCGGGAACCGGCCTGCTGTTTTGAACTGGGATTACAGGGGATTTTGGGGATGGACAGGATTCTTGCCCGGGAAAAATCCCCTGAATCCCTTCAATGCCCCAAAATCCCAGTTCAGAAACGAATAATTCGGCGATACGCCGTTGTCGCTTCCAATTCCGCTGTTTTTTTGAACTGGGATTTTTGGAGATTAACGGGATGGGCTGGATTTTTTCCGGTTATCGATTCTGCGGAATTCCAGGCTTTTTGCACCGAAGTTGAGGAGGAGGCCCACTTCCAGGCCCGAAACTTCGATGTAGTTGATGGCTTGGGCGAGGTGTATGTCGTTCAGGGCTGAAACGACTTTGATTTCGACGGAGACTCGATTTTCCACGAGAAAATCGACCCGCCGGGTGCCCAGCTTGTGGTTTTTGTAGAAAATCTCCATTTCATATTCGCGCTTGAAATGGACGCCTCGAAGCTGGAATTCGTGAAAGAGCGCCCGTTGGTAGATCACCTCCTGGAAGCCGGTTCCGAGGGTCCGGTGGACTTCCATGGCGCAGCCGATGATTTTTTGGGTGGTTTCGGCGTATTTGAAGGGTTTGGTGGGGATGGGAGGCTCCTTTTGGGTTTGAACCGGGCGATGGTTTGAACTGGGATTTTTGGGATTTACAGGATGGGCAGTATTCTTGCCTCGGAAAAATCCCCTGAATCCATAAAATCCCCCAAAATCCCAGTTC
>JBKHDD010000268.1:0-4599 GCA_046541515.1 Desulfococcaceae bacterium | reverse complement strand
CACCGCTACGAGAACGCCCATTTGGGCATTCGAGCCATCGACGCACTGGCCGCCATGACCGGAAATCTGGGGATTCCCGGCGGCGGCGTCGGCCAGGGGTTCGAGGAATATGGCCCCTACGATCCGGAAGCCTGGGGCTGGCAGTTGGCGCCGAAGCGCCGCACCTTTCGGATATCGGAAATCGGCCGGGAGATTCTGGCTGCGGATGATCCGCCCATCCGGCTGGCCCTGGTCACCGCCGGGAATCCGCTGGCCATGGCGCCCAACTCCGATCTCGTCCGCCGGGCTTTCGAATCCGTTGATTTCGTCGCGGTGGCCGGCCACGCCCTGGACGACACCGCCCAGGCCGCCGACCTGTTTCTCCCGGCCACGACGTTTTTGGAAGAACGGGATCTGACCGCCGGTTTTGGCCACAATTATTTGGGACCGGTCCTTCCCGCCATCGATCCGGTTGGCGAAAGCCGATCGGATTTCGAGCTTTTCCAGGCCCTCGGTCGCCGGTTCGGGCTGGGACCGGAATACGTTCGGGATCGCGACGATTGGCTGGCGGAGCTGGCGGCCCCGGTGTTGGCCGAAGGCTACGCGCTTTCCGATTTGTTCGCCGGGCCGGTTCGGCTGAACGCGCCGGCGGTCCCCTACGCCGACGGCGTTTTTCCTACTGCTTCCGGCCGGTTTCAGTTTCTCTCGGCCCTGGAACCCGATCCCGCAAAAATGGAAGCCGATTCGGCAGATTATCCGTTCCAACTGTTGACGCCGGTTGCCGCCGCCCACGTGGGTTCGGAGCGAAACCCCGAAGACCACGCGGAATTTCCCCCGGTGGGGCTTCATCCCGAGGCGGCGGCGGAGCGAGGCTTTGCGGAGGGCGACCGGGTTCTGGTGGTCAGTCCGGTGGGGGAACTGACCGCCCGGCTTCAAACCGATCCGGGCCTCCGTCGCGACGTCGCCGCGATGCCGCGCGGCGGGTGGGTGTCCCAGGGGCATGGCGTCAATCGGCTGACCCGCGATCTCGCCAGCCGGGTGGGGGAGGGGACGCCGTTTTTCGAAACCCGGGTGGCGATTCAGCCGGTCTGAATTTTTCGACCCCTCCGCGGGTGGTCGAAAAAACTCGATTTTGTGGAAAATCACCATGAATATTCCAACTAAAATTATCATATAATTTTTTTAAAAATGCCGATTGCCAAAGGGAAAGGCTCGGCGCGTCGGAGGCGATAAATCATGGGAATGCAACGCGGTGTCGGCTACAGCCAGGATGCCGATTCCCGGCGGGCTGGGCGGCGGATTGCCGAATTGGCGCTGGAAGCGATGGCGGGCCGGACGCCGGATATTCTGTTGCTGTTCGCAACGGTGGGCCACGACATCCCGACTTTGCTTTCGGGAATTCGGGAGGTGGTCGGAGACGTTCCGCTGGTGGGCTGTTCCGGCGCGGGGATTTTTTCCGGCCTCGGCGCCGACGAAGCCACCCATTCGGCGGCCTTGCTGGGGGTTGCCGCGCCCCGAATCCGCTTCTCGCCGTTTTTGGTGGAAGGTCTTTCCCGCGATCCCGAGGCGGTCGGCCGCGATATTGGTCGCCGGGTGGCCGCGGAAAAAATTCCCGAAGACGCGCCCCATTTCGTGATGCTTCTCCCCGACGGCCTCACGGTCAACGGCGACCGGCTTCTCGCCGGAATCGAGGCCGGGGCGGGACGCCATGTGGACTGCGTGGGGGGCACGGCGGGAAACGATTATCGGTTTTCGGAGACCCTTCAATTCGGCGAAGGCCGGGCGACCCGGGACGCGGTGGCCGGTTTGGTGGTGTCCGGAGCGCTGAATTACGAAATTGGCGTGAGCCACGGCTCCGAGGCGGTGGGCCTGTTCCGCACGGCGACCCGGGCCCGCCGCAACGTGGTCTACGAGATCGACGGCCGGCCCGCGGTGGAGTTGCTGCGGACCTTTCTGGGCGAGGAGCGGCTGAGCGACCTGGGGCAGGTCATCAATCTCTTCGAGCTGGGCGAGGCATTCGAAGAGCGAGGCTATTCCGGCGACATCATCAACCGGGCCATCATCGGCCTGGATCCCGAGGCGGGGAGCATCACCCTGGGGGCGGAGGTGGCCGAGGGGGCGAAGATCCGGCTCACCCGGCGGGACCCCGATCGGGTTCTGGCCGGCACCCGATCGGTGGCTGCACAGGTGATGGATGGCTTGGATCGTCCCGACGAGGCGGCGCTGATCTATTTCAACTGCTCCGGCCGCGGGGCCTATCTCTTCGGCGACAGCGAGCCGGACGTGGACATCCTTGCCTCGGCCTTGGGACCGGCCGCGGCGCCCATCGGCTTTTTTTGTTTCGGCGAAATCGCCCCGGTGGCGGGCCAAAATCATTTTCACAACTATACCGGCGTTTTGCTGGGATTCGAGGAACGGGATGGCTGAGAAAGCGGCTTCCGGAAATCCGCCCCGGGAAACGACGTTGGCGGAGGAAAACGCCTTCCTTCGCAAAGAGTTGGAATTGGTCACCGCAAAACTGGTGCGGGTGGACGCCCTTCGGCTGGAAGAGCAGATGGCGGCTCGCCGGCGGGACCGGGGCTTTCGGTTTTTTCAGGAGCTTTACGACGAGCTGATCGCCGCGCGGGACCGGGACGGAATTTATCGGGCCACGGTCCGGGCGTTGACCCGACGGGTGGGTTTCGATCGAGCGGTGATTTATCGTCGGACGAAGGGGATTTACACGCCGGTGGCGGCCGAGGGATACACATCGGCCGCCATGACCGACGATTTGGCCAACCCCTTTTTCGCGCCCTGGGTCGAGGCGGAAGGGGCGGTGCTGGTCAACGGACGGAACCGGTCGGAAGTCTCTCGCGACTTCGAGGAGGCGCTGAAGGTCCGCTACTTCATCGCCGCGGCTTTTCCGTTTTCCATCGGAAACGGGGAGCGGCACATCCTGTTCGCGGGCAACCAGACCGAGGAGACGGTGCGTCGCCCGCCCCTGACCGAGGCCGACAAGGAGACTCTGACGACCCTGGCCCGGCAAATCGGCGTCGCCCTGGAAAACGTGACGCTCTATCACACGCTGGAGGCCCGGGTGAAGGAGCGGACCCGGCTGCTGGAAAGCGAAATCGCCGAGCGAAAGCGCGCCGAGGCCGAAACCGAAGCCCTGAACCGACGGCTCAACACCCTGATCGAGGCGCTGCCGGACGCCGTTTACTTCAAGGATTCGGAGGGGCGGTATCTGGTGGTCAACGCCGCCTTTGAACAGATGAACGGCGTGGTTCGATCCCTGATCCTGGGACGGACCGATCCCGAAATTTTTGACGGGGCGCTGGCGACCTTTTACCAGGAGAGCGACCGCAAGGTGATGGCCCGGCGAAGGGTCATCCACTCGGTGGTGGAGGTCCCCGGGCCCGGCGAGGAGCGGCTGATTCTGGATTGCGTCAAAGTGCCGCTGTTCGACCTCTCGGGCGAGACGGTGGGGCTGGTGGGCATGAACCGGGACGTCACCCGTCAGAAACGGATGGAGAACGAGCTGTTTCGGGCCCGAAAGCTGGAGGCCATCGGCATTTTGGCGGGGGGCATCGCCCACGATTTCAACAACCTGCTCACGGTGATCCTGGGCAATCTTTCCCTGTGCCGCATGGACGGGACGCTCTCCGAGTCCGACGACCGGATTCTGGCGGGGGCCGAGGAGGCCGCCGGCCAGGCGCGGGAGCTGACGCGGAAGCTGATCCTTTTTTCCAAGGGCGGCGAGCCGAATCGTCGGCCCTTGTCCCTATCGGGCCTGCTGCGAGAGCTGGCGGACGAAGCCCGCAAGCGGCTGTCTTTGGACACCGAGCTGGAGATTCCGGCGGGGCTGCCCATGGTGGCGGCGGACGAGGGGCAGCTTCGGATGGCCATTTTTCAGGTGATGGAAAACGCCGGGGAGGCCATGGCGGAAAGCGGCGGCACGTTCCGTCTCCGGGCCGAGGCGATTTCCGTGGACGGGGCGGAAGAGGCGCGGCTGACCCCGGGCCGGTACGTGCGGATCACCCTGCGGGACGCGGGGCCGGGCATCGCCGCCGAGCATTTGGCCGACATTTTCGATCCCTACTTCACCACCAAATCCATGGGGCCGGATCGGGGCGTGGGGCTGGGCCTCAGCATCGTCCATTCGGTCATGAACCGCCACGAAGGATTGGTTACGGTGGAATCCTTTCCGGGAAAGGGCGCGGCTTTTCATCTTTTTCTCCCCGTCCTGGACGACTCTTCGGAAGCGGCCCAAGCCGGCCCGGACGAATCCCGGGAAAAGACCCGGGTGCTGCTGATGGACGACGAGGCGCCGGTGCGGGAGGTGGCCGCCGCCATGCTCCGGCGGCTGGGATGCGACGTGGTTTCCGTCTCCGAGGGGAACCGGGCGGTGGAGGCCTTCGTGGCGGCCCGGAAGGCGAACCGCCCCTTCGCGGCGGTCATTTTGGATCTGACCGTGAAGATGGGGGTCGGCGGGCTGACCACGTTGAAAAGGCTGAAGGAAATCGATCCGGCCGTTCCCGCGATTGTCTCCAGCGGCTATTCCAACGATCCGGTTCTTCAGAATCCCTGGTCCTACGGCTTCCGGGGCGTGATTCCCAAGCCCTACGGCATACACGATCTCCG
>JBKHDD010000267.1:0-4648 GCA_046541515.1 Desulfococcaceae bacterium | reverse complement strand
CCCCGCCACCATCCTTTTTCCAACAGGGCTTCCCACATTCGGGCGTAAAACTCCGGCCGGTGGCGACCGGATTTCAGGATGCGGGTGTTGCGGCCCACCGCTTCTTCCCGAGAATAGCCGGTGATCTGGGTGAAGGCGGGATTGACGTCCAGAATTGCGCCGTCCACGTCGGTGATGAAAATGCCCTCCTGGGAGGTCTCAAACACCTTGGCGGCGGTCTCCATCCGTTGGAGTTCGGTTTTTCGGCGGGTGATGTCCCGAAGAATGGCGATGAAGTAGGTCGGGCGGCCTGCGGGGTCCCGCACCAGGGAAACGGTTAGATCGGTCCAGACCACCGACCCGTCGGCCCGGATGAACCGCTTTTCCATCCCGTAGCGGTCGCCGTTTCCGGAAAGGAGGCGCCGGGCCTTTTCCCGATCCGTCGGCAGGTCTTCGGGATGGCTGATCTCGGCGGTGGTTTTCCGGACCAGTTCCTCCCGAGGATAGCCGAGCATTTCGCAAAGCTCGCGGTTGACCCGAAGCCAGCGGCCGCCGGGCTGGACGTGGGCGATGCCGACCCCGGCCATTTCAAACGTGGCCTCGAAATCGGGCGAATCCATCCCGGCCTCCCGGCCGTCGCGAGGTCGCCTATTTGTTCGCCGGAGCGGCCGTTCCGCCCGTCTCCACCGGTCCCGCCGCCTCCGGATTCCGCCTCGCTTCACCATCCGCTCCTCGTCTTCTTTCCCGGTCCGGCCCGTCCCGCCGTCGCGTGGATGTGATAATCCAAAATCTATAATAAATTCGGGGCGGGGGTGCAAGGGGGAGTCGAGCGATAACATCCTTGCCGGAATTTCCATGTTCACCGGAGGGAATATTTTTGAGCATCAGGCGATGAGACAGGTGTTTGGGGCCAATGGTTCTGGACATTCCTTCCGCCTCTTATTGTAAACGATACGTAAAAGGGAACCCGTTCTGTTTAACATTTCTTTGAATTGTAAATAAAATCCAGGGCGTTATCATCCGGTCAAACGCAACCCGCTTTCCTCGTGAAAGGAGCACCGGATGAAAACTTCCATCATTTCCCGTTTCCTCATTGTCGCCGTTCTCGCGGCCGCCACCTGCGGCGCCTTGGCCCACACCCGCGGCGGTTTTCCCGGAAAGCCCGGTCCGGACCCCATTTCCGGGACCGATCCCTCCCCGACCGTCGGCGCCTCCATCGGTCCCGTTTCTCTTTCGGCCCGGCTGGCCCAGGACAAAATTTACACCGGCGGGGACGGTTCCGTGAGCATGGCGCTCACCTTGGCCGCCGAGGCGGTGGAATCCGACAAGCACGCGCCCGCCCAATCGGTGGACCTGGTCATCGTGCTGGATCGGAGCGGTTCCATGGCTGGGCCGAAGATGGACAACGCCCTGGCCGCCATCCGAGGTTTGCTGGATCGGCTGGGTCCGTCGGATCGGTTCGCGCTGGTGTCCTACGCCTCCCGGGTCCGCCGGGATACGGCCCTGCTGCCGGTCACGCCGGCCAATCGGAAACGGCTCCGCGCCACGTTGGACCGGATTCGACCCGGCGGCGGCACCAACCTGGGCGGCGGCCTGCGGATGGGCATCGATTCGCTCCGCTCCGCCGAAACTGCGACCAACGGTCTTTCCCGGGTGGTGCTGGTTTCCGACGGGCTGGCCAACGAGGGAATCGTGGACCCGGAGGCGCTGGGCCGGATGGCGGCCAACGCGACGGAGAGCCGGCTTTCCGTGAGCACGGTGGGCGTGGGCGCGGATTTCAACGAACGGCTCATGACCGCCCTGGCCGACCGGGGAACCGGCGCCTACTACTTTCTGGACCGTCCCGAAGCCTTCGCCGCCGTGTTTGAAAGCGCCTTTCGGGAGGCCCGGCAAGCCGTGGCGTCCGGCCTGGAAATCCGCGTGCCCATGCGGGACGGCCTTCGCCTGACCCATGCGGCGGGGTATCCTATCGAATATCGGGACGGTTCCGCAATTTTTCGGCCGGGAGATTTGCTGGCGGGGCAAGAGCGCCACTTGTTTCTCACCTTTCGGGTTCCCACTGGATCGGAACGGGAATTCAACGTCAAGGGCGTGGAAGCCCGATTCCTCCAGGCCAACGAGCCGGTCGCCCTGCGGCTGCCGGACGCCTTCACCATCGCCTGCGTGGCGGACCCCAACGCGGCGGTGGCCTCCATCGACCGGAGCGTTTGGGAGAAAAAGGTGCTTCAGGACGATTTCAACCAGCTTCGCGACGCCATTTCCAACGCGCTCCGGTTGGGCGATTCCCGGAAAGCCCAACAAGAAATCCAGGAATACCGGCGGAAGACTGCGGCAATGAACGATGTGGTGGGCTCCGACGCGGTGGAGGAAAACCTGACCGAAGCGTTGGGAAAACTGGAAGCGGAGGTGAAGGAGACCGTCACCGCCGCGCCCTCGTCCGTTCAGCGGGCCGCGAAAAAGATGCAGTTCGAGGCCTACCAGGGACGCCGGGACCGGAAAGCGCCGAAAACGCCCTGACATCGATGGAAACCGGCCGGCGGGGATGAGCCGGAGGAGGCTTCCAAAGGATCATCCCCGAGGCTCGAAACAATCATCCGAAAGGAGACCTGTCATGCCGATGTTTACTCGTTTGGTCCGGCTTTGGAAGGCCGACCTGCACGGCGTCATGGATCAGTTGGAAGACCGGGAGCTGCTGTTGAACCAGCACCTTCGGGAAATGGAAACCGCGCTGGACGCCCGGGAGGCGGCGGTTCGGCGGCTGGAGCGGGATCGGGAATCGGTGGTCGAAGCCCGCAATCGCCGCGAAACCGAGATCGCGCCCATGGATACCGACATCGAGGCGGCGCTGGACCAGGAGCGGGACGACATTGCCCGGTTTCTGATTCGCCGCCGTCGGGAGCTGGACCAGAAGCGGGAAACTCTGGCCCGTCGAAGCGAACGGCTGGAGCGGGATATCCGGGAGGCCCGGGAACGGCTGGCGGAGCAGCGGGATCAGTACGATTCGCTTCGGCTCCGGGCCCGGGATTTCCGCCGGGCGGAGGATCGCCCCTTTGACGCGGCCGGCGGCGGATATGAAACCGAAGGCGGCCGCCCGGCCGAAGAGGAGATCGAACTGGAGCTGCTGCGCCGGAAAAAGGCCCGCACCGGGAAAGGAGGCGAAGCATGAACCGCTCTCCCATGCGCACGACGATCGTTTTTGGGCTGGCCTGCGGCTTGGCCTTTGTTCCCGGGCTGTACCTGTTTCGAGGACTCTTCGGAGGATTCCTGGCATTCCGTCTGCTGGTCTGGCTCTTCCTGGCCGGGTACGGAGTTTTCCTGACCGGTTGGGGCGAAACCCGGCGATCCGCCCTGCTCTTCCCGCTGGGCATGGCCGCCGCCATGGCCTTCATCGCGCCGACCCGGGGAATCTTCCTCCTGCTCTCCCTGGCCACGTTGGCATGGATTCGAAGCGGGCTTTCCTTTCCGGGACGGCCGCTTCCGAAAGTGGCGCTGGAGCTGCTGCTGACCCTTGCGGGCGGATGGCTGGTGCTGGCCTTCGCGCCCCATACGCCCCTTCAATGGGCGTTGGGAATCTGGCTCTTCTTCGTGATTCAGTCGCTGTATTTCGCGAAGGGACAACCGGCGGAAGAACCGGAGGACGGAGACGCCTTCGAAACGGCGCGCAGGGAAGCGGAGCGGATTTTGTCGGGAGCGCCGTGAAGCGGTGAAGCGATCCCGGAAGGTGGGAAGCGTTCGGCCGTTGGCAAATCAAGCGGCACGAGAAGCTTTGGGGCCGGGAACGGCGAGTTTTGGGCTTCGCCCAGATTTGGAGTCCGCTCTGAATCGACGAGTGCAACTCGTCGCTCCCGGGGCCGGAATGAACAGTTTCGCAAATTGCCTCGAGAAGGCGTCACCAAGACAAAAGGGGCCGTCCTGGGAGGGCGGGCCCCTTCAACTTGTTGATCATTGGGGATCGATGGTTGGCGAGCAGCCCTGGATCAACTTTCCCATTTTCGATTCGGCGGAAACGCTATTTTTGCGTAACGCGGGCCTTGGGGACGTGCAGGACAATATGGTCGCGCACAAAGGCGAAGTCCGCGGGCGCGGCGTAAACCTGATTTCGGTTCAGCGCTTCGTTCAGGTAGATGACCGAACGGGCCTGGTTCACCACCACCCGGCGCACCTTCCCAAAATCGGAATAGAGGTTTTTTCGAGAGGCGGCCAGCAGCCCCGCCCCGGCGGTTTGCGTGCTTCCGGCCAAGGCGCCGGCCAGTGCGGTCACCATCGCCAAGGTTCGGTTGCGGTCGAACTGGCGGGCCATCTGAACATGGTTGACGCCGCGTTCGTCCATCTCGAAGACCACGCAGTATTTCCCGCCGTTCAGCCAGGCGACCAGGGGATAGGCCGGCAGCATGAGTCCCGCGGCCACGCCGATTACGATGCCGCCCACTTTCAAAAACAGGAGAAAAGCCTGGCCAAGCCCTTCGCCTTCCACGATTCCCAGAATCAGAACCAGCAGGGCGGGGGCCATGGCGGCGAAAAGGAGCACCTTTCCGATGGTGAGGACGAGGGTTGGGTTTTTCCACATGTTCATCTCGTACACCCACCGCAACACGCCGTCCTCTCCCGCCATCACCCCAGGACTGACCCGGCGGCCGGATCGCCGGAGGGCCGCCTCCGGGTCATCGCA
>JBKHDD010000266.1:0-4696 GCA_046541515.1 Desulfococcaceae bacterium | reverse complement strand
CTTTTGACGCCCAGCTCCTTGGAAATCATGAAGCCTTGGCCGTCGTAGTAATTGACCTGGGCGAAGTTGATGCCCAGTGCGGTGTCGCGGTTCAGGGTTCGGGTGGCGTTCCGGCACAGCACGTCGATTTCGCCGGACTGAAGGGCGGTGAATCGTTGCACCGCCGTCAGCGGCACGAATTTGACCTTTTCGGAATCGCCGAAGACGGCCGCGGCCACGGCCCGGCCGGCGTCCACGTCGAGGCCTTTCCAGACGCCGTTTTCATCGGGCTGGCCAAAGCCGAACAGGCTGCCGTTGACGCCCACGTTGACGAATCCCTTTTCCCGGACGGCGTCCAGGGTTTCTCCGGCGGGGGCGGCGGCCGGAAGGGCCAGCGCGAGGGCCGCGGCCAGTACGAGGACCTGCGTTGCCAATCGTTTCATCCGCTTCTTCTCCTTGTTTTGAGGTATCCGTTTTCCGCCCGGTTTCCGTCCGAACTTTCATTCGAGCCGATTCCTTTCGAGCGGGGTTGACCGGTCGCCGCGTCCGTCGCTTGGGTCCGGGAAACAAAACTTTCCCGGACCCAAGCGGGATTTGGCGAATGAACGCGATTTTTTCGATTCAGTTTGAACTAAAAACAAACCCATGGTCGTTTGTTTAGCTGAAATCGAAAAATAATTGGGTATAATTAACACAAAATGAAGCGGAATGGCAAGGTTGTAGGCGGGAATCTCTACGGATGGGGCAATGCCGTTGACCGGGCTCGATTGGCCGCCGGAGGGGCCGGGCGCATCGGGTACGTTCCATTCCGCGAAAGCGCAATCTATGCCGTCTCCCAGCATAAACGGCGCGGGGCGGAAAAAGAGCCCGAAATGGGCCAAGCGATTTACTTCGGCAACCGCACCGTAAACGTGGTCCCCTGTCCCGGGCGGGACTGGACCCGGATTTCGCCGCCGTAGGAGGCGATGATTTCCCGGGTGGAGGCCAGGCCGAGGCCGGTGCCGGTGGGCTCGTCGTCTTCGGCGGTCAGCGGCTTGGTGGTGTAGAAGGAGTCGAAGATTCGTTCCAGATCGGCGGCCGGAATGCCCCTGCCCGTGTCGGCGACGCGCACCAGGATCGCCGATTCCGTGGCGGCGGTGGAGACGGTCAGCCGACGGCGCTCCCTTCCATGCATGGATTCGGCGGCGTTGCGCAGCAGATTGGCGAAACTCTGGCTGATGTGGTGGTAGACGCCGCGAAACGGCGGCAGGGGATTTAGCTCCAGCACCGTTTCCACCCCCTTGAAATGGGGCGAGGCCCGCAGCAGCTCCAACTGGTCCCGCAGCACTTCGTTGAGCCCCAGATCGGTCTGGGCGGTCTCGTTTTCCTGACGCCCCACTTTGAGAATGGCCCCGACGATCCGTTTCATCTCCTCCGCGGCTTTTCGCAGTTGCGAAATGTGTCCGCTGTCCGGGTGCTGCATGGCCAGCAGTTCGGTGTAGCCCATAATGCCCTGAAGCGGCGTTTTGAGATTGTGGACGATGCCCGCCGCGTACCGGCCCACCGCCGCCATCTTTTCGGCGTTCACCAGTTGACGGGTCCGCAGCCGCACCCGCTCCTCCAGGAGGGCGTTAAATTCGCGCAGGTCGTCTTCCGCGGCCTTCAGCCGGGTGAACACCCGCACCTTGGCCAGCAGTTCCGGCGGCTGAAAGGGCTTGACCATGTAGTCGTCCGCCCCGGCCTCGTAGCCGGTCAGTCGCTGGTCCAGCAAGTTGCGGTTGGAAATCATGATGATTCGGACCCCGGCCAAGTCCGGATTTTTCCGGATTTGGCGGCAGACCGCGTAGCCGTCGATTCCCGGCAGAATCACGTCCAACAGAACGACGTCCGGGCGATCTCTTTGGAGGCGGGCCAGGGCCTCCTCGCCGGAAAGGGCGGCGGCGACCCGGAATTCCGGTTCCATAATGTCCCGCATGTGGTCCAGGACGGAAGGGGCGTCGTCCACCACGAATACGAGAGGAGGCGAACTCATGTTGAAATTTCCTTGGCTGGCTTGATTTTTTTGGCGGTGGGGTCTTTTCCGAGATTGTTGGATATCATACCATAATCCCCTTCGCCAGCGGTTTGCGCCCGGCCTGGGAGGGGGCGTCGTTTTATCCGCCTGTTTCCGCCGCGATGAAGGTTTCCGCGGCGGAAACAGGCGAAATCGGATTTAAAAATTGCTTAATTTTTAGCCATAATGAAAATTTTTCGATTTGAATGAGACGCTTGAAAATCTTCCGAAAAACGGGTACGTTCGCAGGTTCCTTTTACCGGTTATGCGGCAGGTGGCGTTCTTCCCCCCCCATGGAACGATCGACCTTTCCCCCGTTTCCCGCATAGCAAGATCCCGGCGGCCGTTCGCGCCGCACCCCGGCAACACCGTAACGAGAGGAAAAGTGTATGTGCCGTTTGTTTGCCATCACCAGCAGGGAACCCCTGTCGCCGATGGTCGCGGTGGAGGCGCTCGACGTGATGCGGGAGGGGCATGACGGCTCCGGCGTCGGCCTCTTTCTGCGCGACCTTGGCGGGCCCTTCGAAGAGATGAGGGACGCCCCCATTCTTTCGGGGATCTTCACCGAAAAGGGGCTCCGCCGGCTGGACCATTTCATGATGGACAAGGGCTTTATGACCAAATACAAGCTCTCCATCCGCGTGCCCAAGGACCCGCCTCCGGGCGTTCCCAAGCGGGATATCTACCTGATTCGGGCTTATGAATATCCCGACCGGTGGGACAACCTGACCGCCGAGGAAAAGTTCCGCAAGCTGATGGAATGCCGGCTGGAACTGCGAAAAATGGGCGAGGCCGAGCAGGACATGATCGTCTTCTCCTTCTGGCCCGACGTGATCATGATCAAGGAAATCGGCGATCCCATGGCGGTGGGCACCCATTTGGGGCTGGACCGCAAGGAGCTGAAAGCCCGGATCGTCATGGCCCAGGGACGGCAGAACACCAACTACGCCATCAACCTGTACGCCTGCCATCCCTTTTTCCTGGAAGGCTACTCCACCATGACCAACGGGGAGAACACCGCCTTCATCCCCATCAAGGAATACCTGATGTCCCGGGGCTTTCCCGGCTACGCCGGCTACCAGTCCGACTCGGAGGTCTTCACCCACATTCTCCATTACGCGCACAAGGAGCTTGGGCTGTCGTTGGAAGCCTACAAGCACGTGATTACGCCCCTGAGCCCCGAGGACCTGGCGGCCCATCCCGACGCCGAGTTGCTGAAGACGTTGAAGCGGGCCTGCCGGCGGCTCATCATCGACGGTCCCAACTGCGTCATCGGTTCGCTCATCGACCACAGCCTGTTCATGGTGCAGGACCGCAAGAAGCTGCGTCCCGGCGTGGTCGGCGGCCGCCCCGGACGCTTCGCCTTTTCTTCGGAGATGTGTGGACTGGATTCCGCCATTCCCGACCGCGACAAGACCCAGGATTTTCAACCCATGTACCTGGACACCGCCATCGTCGGCCCCGATCGCCAGGAGGTACGCATATGCCGTCAAACCGACCCGTTACACCTTCAACGCTCAGCGTAAAAGACCTTCCCTGGCAGATCGCCTGGGACAAGGACCGTTGCACCCTGTGCGGGAGCTGCACCGCCGTGTGCCCGGTCCACGCCATCGAGCTGGGCGTCTACCGGAAGCGCAAAGTTTTTCCTTCCATTACCATCGCGAAAGACTCGCGCAACGAATATTCCATTTTTTACGGAATCCGCCAAAAAACCGATCCCGCCTACGCCTGCATCGGATGCGGGATGTGCAACATGGTCTGCCCCAACGACTGCATCACGCCGCTCAAAAGCGACGAGGCGGACAAACTCAAATACCACATGGACCGGGGCGGCCAGCCCCGGCGCCGGGGCGGCCGCCGCAACAACAACGAGAGCGTGCTGGACCAGATCAAGTTCACCCGGATCTCCATGCTCACCGATCCGGCCCTGGACGCCGGCCGCCACGAGTTCGAGCTGCGGACGTTGCTGGGCCGGGTGCTGCCGCCGGAAAAAAGCATCGCCTTTCTCAAGGAAAACGGCTGGACGCCGCCGGTGCGGGAAATCTATCCGCTGATCATCGGGGCCATGTCCTTCGGGGCCCTTTCGCCCAATATGTGGGAAGGGCTCCAGCTCGGCGTGGCCTATCTGAACGAGGAGCTGGGCATGCCGGTGCGGGTTTCCACCGGCGAAGGCGGCTGTCCGCCCCGGCTGCTGCGGAGTCGCTTTCTCAAGTACGTGATTCTGCAGATCGCCTCCGGCTATTTCGGCTGGGACGAAATCATCCACGCCATCCCCGAGATGAAGGTGGACCCCTGCGCCGTGGAGATCAAATATGGCCAGGGCGCCAAGCCCGGGGACGGCGGCCTGCTGATGTGGTACAAGGTCAACGAACTCATCGCCCGCATCCGGGGCGTGCCCGCCGGCGTCAGCCTGCCGTCGCCGCCCACCCACCAGACCCAGTATTCCATCGAGGAGTCGGTGGCCAAGATGATCCAGTCCATGTCCATGGCCTGGGGCTTCCGGGTGCCGGTCTTCCCGAAAATTTCGGCCAGCTCCACGTCGCTCGCGGTGCTCAACAACCTGACGAGGAACCCCTACGCGGCCGGGCTGGAAATCGACGGCGAGGACGGCGGCACCGGCGCGGCCTACAACGTGTCCATGAACCACATGGGCCACCCCATCGCCAGCAACCTGCGGGACTGCTA
>JBKHDD010000265.1:0-4804 GCA_046541515.1 Desulfococcaceae bacterium | reverse complement strand
ATGGAGAAAATGGAGAAAATGGAGAAAATGGAGAAAATGGAGAAAATGGAGAAAATGGAGAAAAGGTGTCGCGGCGAAAAAAGGTGTCGCGGCGAAAAAAAGAATCAAGCGGAAAGGACGACGGGCGCCGGAGGCGTGGAAGGGAGGGATACCGTAAAGACCGCGCCGGCGCCGGGGCGGCTGTCCAGTGAGATTTGCCCTCGATGGGCCGTCGCGATGGCTCGGGCGAGGCTCAGGCCCAGGCCCGCGCCGGAGGCGGAGCGGGCGGGATCGGTTCGGAAAAAGCGGTCGAAAACGCGAGGATGGTCCGCAGGGTCGATGCCCGGGCCGGTATCCGCCACGGTCAGTTCCACGATTTCGGGAGCGAGGGCGTCCAGGGCGACGAAAACCGCCCCTCCCTCCGGCGTGAATTTAATGGCGTTGTCCAACAAATTGCCCATCAGCCGTTGCAACAGTCGGGCGTCGCCGTAAAACGTGCAATGGTCCGGCGCGCGGCATTCCAGCCGGATGCCCCGGTCTTCGGCCATGGGCCGAAACAATTCGCACATGTCCTGGACCCGCCCGGCCAGGTCCATGGCTTCCAGTTGAAGCGGCTCGACCCCCGCCTCGGTGCGGGAAATGGTGAGCATGGCGTTGATCATTGCCAGCAGCCGGTCGCACTCCTCCACGGTGTCGGCCGCCATCCGTTCGTATTCTTCCAGGGACTTCCCGGTGGTGAGGGTGATCTCCGCCAGACCGCGAATCCGGGTGATGGGGCTTTTGAGATCGTGGGCGATGTTGTCGCTCATCTCTCGCATGTGGGCGAGGAGATCGGAAATCCGGTCCAGCATTCGGTTGAACGCCTGGGCCAGCCGATCCACCTCGGCGCTGCCATGCCCCGTGGCGGCCCGCCGATTCAGCTCCCCTTTGGAAATGCGAATCGCCGTCCGCGTCACCGCCTCCAGCCCGGAAAGCGCCTTGCGGGACAGAAACCAGCCGGAAAGGCCGGAGATGATCGGGAGTCCGGCCAGCATAATCCAGGCGATCCGGCGAAACACCTCGGAAAAGCGGTCCAACGTTTCCAGGGAGCGGCCGAGCTGCATCATCACGCCGGGACCGACCATGCCGTACAGAAGGCGAATGGACCGGCCCTCGGGGTCTTCCCGGGATTCGAAGACGAAAGGCGCGCCTTCCAAAATGCGACGAATGGCGTCCCGCCCGGCCCGAATTTCGCGCCAGTGGGACATGTTGGTGGAAGAGTAGGCGGCGCCGTCCGGGGTGAGCAGGCGGATGAAAATTTTCCGCTCCCCGGCGGCCTGGGCCTCCAGGATCATCATCCGCCGAACGGCGTCGGTGCTCTTGTCCGCCGCGACGTCGCGAAAGGTCCGAAACTGGGAGAGCAGCGCCCGGTCGGTTTCCTCCCGCAACAGGGCGGCCAAAACCAGGTAGAGGGCCAGAAGCACGCCGGCGGCGGAAAGGGTGAAGACCACGCCGTACCAAAGCGTGAGCCGAAACGCGAGGGAGCGGGGAAATCTAATCGGCATCGCGCAACACGTAGCCGACGCCGCGCACGGTGTGGATCAGCTTTGGGTCGAAATCCCGATCCATTTTATCCCGAAGGCGGGAAATGCGAGCCTCCACCACGTTGGTGCCTGGGTCGAAATGGTAGTCCCAGACGTGCTCCATGATGGTGGTTTTGGAGACGACCCGGCCGGCGTTTCGCATGAGGTAGGCCAAAAGGGTGAATTCCAGCGGCTGAAGGTCGATCCGTTTCCCGGCCCGGCTCACGTCCCGGGTGACCAGGTCCAGCGAGAGATCGGCCACCGCGAGGCGGGTCGGCTCCGTGGCGCCCGAGGCTCGACGGATGAGCGCCTGCACCCGGGCCAGCAGCTCCGAAAAGGCGAAGGGCTTTGCCAGATAATCGTCCGCGCCGGTTTCCAGCCCGCGCACCCGGTCGTCCACCTCGCCCCGCGCGCTCAAAATGATGACCGGCGTGGCGATCTTCTCCCGGCGCATTTCCCGGACGACCGAAAGGCCGTCCCGCCCCGGCAACATGATGTCCACCACGGCGGCGTCGTAGGGCTCGGTCAGCGCCAGATCCAGGCCGGACTCCCCGTCCGCCGCCGTGTCCACCGTAAATCCGGCGGACCGCAGCCCCTTTTCCACGAACGAGGCGATCTTGGCGTCGTCTTCTATGAGGAGGATGCGCATGGGGGATTCCGGGGGGATGACCCTGAGAAGGAAAAAAGGATCAAAAAGGCTTCGCGACAAACTCTGTCGGAGTGAGAATGTCCAAATTCCGAAAAGGATTTAAAACCAACAAATCTTGATCCCCTGTAATAAGAATTAAATAAGAATCGAGGCACTCCCAGAGACAGCAAGCCCAAGAAATTTATTGTCTTTTGGATCTCGACAGATCGAGAAGGTTACGGCAGGCTCCACCATTTCTACTTTGTCGAGAAAGGCCTGGAGAAAACGATTACGTTCCTCATGAGTGACATACCGTAAAAATTTTTTTTCGGCTGAGCACATTCTCCAGCTCCTGAATGGCTTCCGAAGATTCGAGAATTACGCCATTTCGCAGCGCCTTGCGAAACGCCTGCCCGGGGACCGAGTTCGTGAAGAGGAGGGCGCTGACCAATGCATTCGTATCCAAAACAAAACGATTGGATTCCCTACTCATTCAAAAGTTCATCCAGTTTTTCAAGAGTCAGACCTCGGCGTTGCGCATTCCGGCTGATTTCGTCCATGATTTCTTCCAGCGGCTGATCGGTTCGGGAAACTTCCATTAGTCGGAGGCTCAGAAGCATATCCAGCTTCCGCTTCATGGATTCCGGGGCATCTTGATAAATCCGGGCCGCTTCTTCGCTTACTTGAATGGAAATGGTTTTGGAAATCACCTTTCCCCCTTCCCGGGAACCGGAACGAATCCGCAATTTCTCCGTAACTCACCATCACCATAAGCATGTGGCCCAACACTTGCCAGAGGCTCACGGGTTGAGGCGGTCTCCCTATGCTTCGTAAAATCGCATCGCGTCCTGGAAATCCATATGTTAACCGGATTGTTCCATCGGCCACAACCCCTTTTCCTTGAGCACGCTCCGCAGCGCCTTCAGCGCCGCGTTTACGGTGGGAATGCCGGCGTAGGTGAAGGTTTGGAAGATGGTTTCGGCGATGGTGTGGGGAGTGCAGCCGACGTTGAGGGCGGCCTGGATGTGGAGGGCCAGCTCCTCCTCCCGGCCGAGGACGGTCAGCACCGCGACCGTGACGAGCTGGCGGGTGGGATGGTCGATCTTTTCCCGGGCGTAGAGTTTGCCGGTGATGAACAGCGACAAATCCTTGCCCAGTTCCGGGTCGAACTGCCGCCACAGTTCGAACGGCTTTTCGCCGTCCACGTCCTTAAAATACAACGCGCCGGTGGCCTTGGTTTTTTCGATGAGGTCGGGGTCGGTGGGCATGGGTGTCTCCTTTCCGGAAGATTGTCAAAAAATACTGTACCGCGCCTCCCTGGGAGCGACAAGTTCCACCCGTCGAATCGGGGATATCCGGCATTGGGCGACGGGCGGAAATCGTCGCTCCCGGATGGAGTCTGCGTCGGGGACTAATCCAAATTCGCCTTCCGAACGCCCAGTTCGTCCATGGCGATGATCCATTTGCAGATGTTGGAGGAGCCTTCCACCATGGTGTAGGTGGGGGCGTCGCGATAGAAACGGGCGACGGGGTATTCGGTGGAATAGCCGTAGGCGCCGAGAATCCGCATGGCGTAGTTGGCGCATTTCACGGCGGTTTCCCCCGCCAGATATTTGGCGTGGGCCACGGAAAGGCCGTTGTTCAGCCGGCCCTGGTCCTTTTCCCAGGCGGCCTTGTAGACCAGCAGCCGGGACGCCGCGATGTCGGCGGACATCTGGGCGATCATGTCCTGGTTCATCTGGAAGGCGCCCACCGGCTTGCCGAACTGCTTGCGGGTGTTGGCGTATTTCACCGCCTCGTCCAGACAGGCTTGCGCCAAGCCTACCGCCCCGGCCGCGGCGGAAAGCCGGGTGTGGTTCAGGGAGCTGAAAACGATTTTCGCCCCGTCCCCCGGTTTGCCCAGCAGGTTTTCCTTGGGAACCCGCGTATTGCTCAGGAACACCTCGCCGGTGGGGGAGCTAAAGGAGCCCATCTTGTCCAGCACCGAGGTGCTCACCCCGTTGAAATTTTTGGGCTCGATGACGAAGGCCGAGAGTCCCTTGGAGCCCTTTTCCTTGTCGGTGTAGGCGTAGTAGATCAGCGCGTCGGCCACGCTGGCGTTGGAAATCCAGGTTTTGGAGCCGTTCAGCACCCAGTGATCCCCGGCGTCCTCCGCCGCGGAGCCCATGGACATGACGTCGGACCCGGCGTCCGGCTCCGTGATGGCGAAGCCGCCCACGAATTCTGCGGAAACCAATTTGGGCACGTACTTTTTCTTGATCTCCTCGCTGCCGTAGGCGCAGATGGCGTAGGCGCAGCCGAGGGTCTGCATGTTGACCTGCACGCGGAGGGAGCTGGACGCCCGGGCGATTTCTTCGGTCACGATCATGGCGGCCAGAAAGCCCATCTCCTCGCCCTCGTAGGCCTCGGGAATCACCGTCCCGAAAAAGCCCAGCTCGCCCATGGGCCGGATCGCCTCCTCGTAAGGGAAATAATGCTCGGCGTCCCACTGGTCGGCGTTGGGGCGGATTATTTTGTTGGCGAACTCCCGCACCGCCTTCTGAAGCATTTTCAGTTCCTTGGACAATTCAAAATCCATGGATTCGACCTTTCATCGGCCCGGATGGGCGAATTCGTTTTTTGGATGAAAATCGGG
>JBKHDD010000264.1:0-4873 GCA_046541515.1 Desulfococcaceae bacterium | reverse complement strand
GAAGAATGGTCTCGCCCATAACGCGATTCCGAATCGATTTCAAGCGGGGAATGGGAAAAGGGAACGAAAAATGGCTGGGGAATCGGGGATTTCAAATTTCACCGGCCGTGGATTCCGAGCCTCGGGACCCCCGGAATCCTCGGCCGTCGGCTACGCCTGCGAAGCGGGTTTCGCGGTCTATACCCTCGGCAAATCCCCCGCCCCCTTGGTCGGCAAATCGCTCCGCCCCATCAAAAACACATCCACCCCCCGGGCCGCCTCCCGCCCTTCGGAGATGGCCCAGACGATGAGGGACGCGCCCATTCTTGCGTCCCCGGCGGCGAAGACGCCGGGACGGCTGGTCATATAATTGGCGTCGGTGCGGAGACGGCCCCGGTCGTCCAGGTCCAGGCGGAGTTGGGAAACCACCGTGTCCGACTCCGGCCCCGTGAATCCGATGGCGATGAGCACCAGATCGGCGGGCCAGACGCGCTCCGAACCCGGAATCTCCTGGATGATGGGCCGCCGCCGGCCCGGCGCTGGGGTGAATTGCAGGTCCATGGTTTTCACGGCCGTCAGTTGGCCGTTCTCGCCGATGAACTCCGAGGCCCGCAACCCAAAATGGCGCTCGCAGCCCTCCTCGTGGGCCGTGGTGGTGCGGAGCCGGTCCGGCCAAAACGGCCACGGCTGGCCCGGCGGGCGCTCCTTCGTGGGTTCCGGATAGAGAATGAAATTGTGGACCGACTGCGCCCCTTCCCGGATGGCGTTTCCGATGCAGTCGCTGGAGGTGTCGCCGCCGCCCAGCACCACCACCCGCTTGCCCGCCGCGCTGATTCGCGGGCCGTTGGGCGCGTCCACCGCGTCCCCGGCCACCCGGCGATTCTGTTGGGGCAGATAGCCCATGGCCAGATGAACGCCGTCCAGCTCCCGCCCCGGCGCCGGCATGTCCCGGGCCACCGTGGCGCCGGTGGAGAGCACCACGGCGTCAAATTTGGCCAGATCGGCCTCGGTGGTGTCCACCCCCACGTGAACGCCGGTTTCAAAAATCAGCCCCTCCGCCGCCAGAATCTCCAGCCGCCGGTCGATCAGGGCCTTGTCCATTTTGTAATCGGGAATGCCGTAGCGCACCAGCCCGCCGATCCGGTCGTCCCGCTCGAAGACGGTGACCGTGTGTCCCGCCCGGTTGAGCTGCTGGGCGCAGGCCAGACCGGCCGGCCCGGAACCGATCACGGCAACGGTTTTCCCGGTGCGGCGTTCCGGCGGATCGGGGACCACCCAGCCTTCCCGGAAGGCCCGCTCGATGATCTCCTTCTCGATCAGCTCGATGGCGACGGCCGGTTCGTTGATGGAAAGGACGCAGGCCTCCTCGCAGGGGGCGGGGCAGAGGCGGCCGGTGAACTCCGGAAAATTGTTGGTGGAATGCAGCTCCCGGATGGCGTCCCGCCATTGCTCGCGGTAGACCATGTCGTTCCAGTCCGGAATCAAATTGCCCAGCGGACATCCGGAATGGCAGGTGGGCACGCCGCAGTCCATGCAGCGGCCCCCCTGGGCGATCAGTTTTTCCTCGGGAAACGGAAGATAGATTTCCTTGTAATCCCGAACGCGCTCGGCCACGGGCCGCTTCTTCGGCAGCTCGCGGGTGAATTCCATGAAACCTTTGGGATTGCCCATGTTGCCTCAATTCAAAAACGGGCGCCGGAAGGCGCCCCGGGTTGTTTCTGGTTGACGGAAAACAATATCCAATAGCGGGGCGCTGCCGGCCGCGCCCTTTTTGCGGTTTGCAAAAATACCGATACCCAAGCTCCACCCCCGCCGCCCCCTCAAGGGGAAAACGGCGCGCTTCAGACGCCGTGGTATTCCCGATACCATTCCACAAACCGGGCGATGCCCTCTTCGATGGGCGTGGCGGGCCGAAAGCCCACGTCCCGGGCCAGGTCGTCGATGTTTGCGAAGGTGGCCGGCACGTCGCCCGCCTGCATGTCCATCAGCTCTCTTTTCGCCTTCCGGCCCAGGGCGTCTTCGATGGCGGCGATGAAATCGTTCAGCTCCACCGAGGTGTTGTTGCCGATGTTGTAGATTTTGTAGGGCGCGTAGGAGGAGCCGGGATCGGGATCGTCGCCGCTCCAATCAGGGTTGGGCGTCGGAATGCGATCCATCACCCGAACCACGCCTTCCACGATGTCGTCGATGTAGGTGAAGTCCCGCATCATCTTCCCGCGGTTGAAGACCTTGATGGGCTTGTCTTCCAATATGGCCTTGGTGAAGAGAAACAACGCCATGTCGGGCCGGCCCCAGGGGCCGTAGACGGTGAAAAACCGGAGGCCGGTGGCGGGCAGGCCGTAGAGATGGCTGTAGGCGTGGGCCATCAACTCGTTGGATTTCTTGGAGGCGGCGTACAGCGAAACCGGGTGGTCCACGTTGTCGTGAACGGAAAAGGGCATCCGCGTGTTGGCCCCGTATACCGAGCTGGAGGAGGCGAAGACCAGATGGCCGGTCTGGCTGTGGCGGCAGCACTCCAGCAGATTGACGAAGCCGGCCAGGTTGGAGTGCACGTAGGCGTGGGGGTTTTTCAGGGAATGGCGGACCCCGGCCTGGGCCGCAAGGTTGACCACCACGTCGAATTTCTCTTCGGCGAAAAGGGTTTCCAGGGCGGGAAGGTCGGCCAGGTCGGTTTTCGCGAACCGAAAGTTGGGATATTTCTGGAGGATTTCCAAGCGGCCGTGTTTGTACCGGACGTCGTAGTAGTCGTTGACGTTGTCCAGGCCGGCGACGTGGCAACCGGCCTCCAGCAGCCGGCGGGACAGGTGAAAGCCGATGAAGCCGGCGGCGCCGGTGACCAGGGCGCGTTGAAACGAGAATGGCATGGGGAGGTCCTTTCAGAAACGGCGCGGGGCGGCCGCGGGATCGATGGATTGCGGGAGGAATCCCGCCCGGAGGCGCCGGGACGGCCCGCCGGCGCGAGGGCGACGGCTTGGGTCGGACGGGGCGCGGGGGCGATGGGGCCGATTGGACGGATGGAACCGGCGGAACAGGTCGAATCCGGGAAAAGGGCGGAAGAGTCCATGGATGCCACGAAAATTCCGCCTACCGGTTGGCCCGGTACCATTCCAGGGTCCGGGCCAGGCCGTCATGGAAGGCGACGGCGGGCTCGAAGCCGAGCACGTTCCGCGCCCGCTCGATGGTGGACAAGGAATGACGGATGTCGCCGGGACGGGGCGGACCGTATTCCGGGGAGAGGTCCAGCCCGGACAGGCGGGCGACGTGGCCCCAAAGCTGGTTGACGGTGACCGCCTCGCCGATGCCGACGTTGAACTTTCCGCCGGCGGCGCCGGGGACCGAGGCGGCGCGGATGTTGGCCTGCACCACGTCGGCCACGAAGACGAAATCCCGACTCTGCTCGCCGTCGCCGTGGACCCTGGGGGCCTTGCCGGCAAAGGCCTTGTCCATGAAGATGGAAATGACGCCGGAATACGGCGAGGAGGGGTCCTGCCGGGGGCCGTAGACGTTGAAGTAGCGCAGACAGACGGCCTCCAGGTCGTACAGCTCCTGATAGAGGGCGGCGTGGAACTCGCCGGCGAGCTTTTGCACCGCGTAGGGGCTTTTGGGCAGGGGCGCCATGTCTTCCCGTTTGGGCAGCGCGGGGTCGTCGCCGTAGACGGCGGAGGAGCTGGCCAGCACCGCCCGGCGGACGCCGCCCCGGCGGGCCGCCTCCAACACTTGCAGGGTGCCGATGTCGTTGACCATGGCGGAACCGATGGGATCTTCCACGGTCTGGGGGACGGAGACCACGGCGGCTTCGTGGAAGACCACGTCACGGCCCTTGCAGGCGTCGATCATGAGGTCCATGTCGCGGATGTCGCCTTCGCGAAAGTCGACGCGATCCATGACGTGGGCGAGGTTTTCCTTGTGGCCGCTGGCCAGGTTGTCCACGACGGTGACCGCCACGCCGCCTTCCAGCAGGGCGTCCACAAGGTTGGAGCCGATGAATCCGGCCCCGCCGGTGACGGTGGCCGATTGAAAATTGGGGGTCATTTGCGCTCCCGGTGTGTGGGCATTGGAGGAGGATGGAAACAAGCCTCGGGCGTAAGAAAAGAATTCTATCCGATTTCAGGGAGGATGTCCAGCGGGGGAATGGAATTTGGGGTGGGAATGGGGGCACGGCCACAACACCGGTACGCGGAGTACACCGAGCTGGTCATCGCCCCATCACCCGGGCGTTGCCCGGGTCTGGTATGTTGAACCCCTTCGGGGTTGGGGCCGGGGCCGTGGCCTGGTGATCGAAGAATCCTGAAAATCCTTGGAATCCTGGAAATCCGGGTTCAAACCCGGCCGATGATCTGAACTAGGATTTTCGGGATTGGAAGGATTGGCAGGATGGCACGCGGAAATATCCTGGCCATCCTGCATTTCATCCTGGCCATCCTGATTCGAATCAGGATTTTCAGGATGGGCAAGGATGGGCAGGATGACCCGGAACCCGGCCACCACCGGTAGGGGCGCCGCTTGCCACGCCCCGGGTGCGGAGAGGAAATTGTTCGATTTACCACGAAACGCCAATGCGGGATTCGCCCCGAAGGAGGTCTTTCCTGGAATGGAATCCCCTTGCCCGCTGGGGCCGGGGCGCGGCAAGCGGCGCCCCTACCGCTGGGGGTGAGACAGAAAATCCTGTCAATCCCTGAAATCCAAAAAATCCCAGTTCAAACAACGCGAACCGATGGTTTCCGGCGGTGATCCGAACTGGGATTACGGGGGATTTTTTGGATTCACAGGATTTCACGGCCCCAGTCCCGCCCGCGATGAAGCAAAAGCGTCCGCGCTTCTCCGGAAAAAATCCCGCCCATCCCTGAAATCCAAAAAATCCCAGTTCAAACAACGCGAACCGATGGTTTCCGGC
>JBKHDD010000263.1:0-4881 GCA_046541515.1 Desulfococcaceae bacterium | reverse complement strand
AAACGGCGGAGAAGGAGACCTTGATGGACCGAGCGGCCATGCGAAAAACGCTTTTCACCCAAACGGCGCCGTGGGACCTGGCGATCATCGACGGCGGGGCCACGGGCCTGGGCGCTGCGGTGGAATCGGCCTCCCGGGGCTACCGGACCCCGCCGCCGGACGTCCACGCCGCCGCCGAGGACGCCGCCGCGTTGCCGGGGGAAACCCTGGGCCGCGACGAGACCTGGCGAAAAGAACCGGTGGACGCCATCCGGGAGCCGGCGCGCGGCTACCGGATGGACCGGTAATCCGTGTCGTATTCGCCCATTTCCGACTATTCCGCCATCGGCAACGGCTACGCCCTCGCCCTGGTATCCCGAACCGGTTCGGTGGACTGGCTCTGTCTGCCCCATCTGGATTCTCCGGCCGTGTTCGCGGCGATTCTGGACGACCGGTCCGGCGGCCGCTTCGCCGTGGCGCCCGATCGGGATTTCGACGCCGAAGCCCGCTACCGCTCGGAAACGAATCTTCTGGACACCCGGTTCCGGACCCGGACCGGAGAGGCCCTTCTCACCGATTTTTTCCCCGCCGGACCCGCCGCCCGGGAGAATCCCGAGAACAACGGGCGGCTGGTGCGCCGCATCCAGGGGGTTTCCGGCCGGCTGTCCCTTCAAATCGCCTGCGACGTTCGCTTCGACTACGGCCGCCGTCCGCCTCGTTGGGAGCGGGCGAACAATCGGCGCTGGCGGCTGATCTCCAAGGATCGCCATCTTCTGCTCGCCGCCAGCCATCCGCTTTTTTGGGAAGACCGGGCGGCCCGGCTCCGCGTGAAAGAGGGGGAAACGGTTTGGCTGACCCTGACGTGGGGCGGCGAATCGGTTCCCAATTCGGCCGAGCTGAGCGACCTGCTGGAATCCACGGAGCGATACTGGCGGGATTGGCGGCGGGAAGGGGACACGGGGAAATATCCGGCCACCGGCTTCTGGCGGGAATCCCTGGACCGGGCGGCGCTGGTGCTGAAGCTGCTCCAATTTCGTCCCACCGGCGCCATCGCGGCCGGGGCCACCGCCGCCCTGCCGACCGTCATCCACGGCCAACGGAACTGGGACTGCCGCCACGCCTGGATTCGCGACGCCGCCATGACCCTGACGGCCCTTTCCGAACTGGGCCACTACGGCGAGGTGCGCTCCTACCTGGACTGGCTGCGTCGGGCGCTGCGGGAATCCGGTCCGGAGGGGCTCCAAGTGTTTTACCGTCTGGATCGGCCGCGCCCGCCGGCGGGAGATCGGGAGTTGCCTCATCTGGCCGGGCACAAAGGCTCCGCCCCGGCGCGGATTGGTCAGCGCAATGTCGGCCAGCACCAGCACGACATCTACGGCGAGCTGCTGGAGCTGTTTTTCACCCTCTCCCGATACGTGGGCAAAATCACCGCCCGGGACTGGGAGCTGATCCGCCCGCTGGCGGACCGGGCGTGCGAGGTGTGGCGGTCGCCGGACAACGGCATTTGGGAGCTGCCGACGGGACCCCATCACATGACCCACTCCAAGCTGATGTGCTGGGTGGCCCTGGACCGGGGCATCAAGATCGCCCGCCATTACGGCTTCCGGGCCGATCTGGGCCGATGGCGAACCGAACGGGCGGCCGTGCGCCGGGACATTCTGCGGCGAGGCGTCAACCGGCGGACCGGCGCCTTTAAGCAGCATTACGACACCGACGCCGTGGACGCGGCCCTGCTGCTGATTCCGCTGGTGGAGTTTCTCCCCGCCTCGGATCGGCGGGTGGCCGCCACCATCCGGGCGGTGGAGAGCGACCTGCTGCGGGACGGCGTGGTGCTTCGGTACGCCGGGGACGACGGGCTTCCGGGGCGGGAGCACGGGTTTTTGATCTGCTTTTTCTGGTACCTGCGTTGCCTGATCCGCCGGGGAAGGCTGGACGAGGTGGAAAACCATCTTCGCCGAGCGGAGGGGTTCAGCGGAAAAACCGGTCTGTTCGGGGAGCAGTTTGATCCGGTGTACGGCCAGATCATGGGGAACTATCCCCAGGCTTTTTCCCACATCGGATACACCGCGGCGGTGCTGGAATATCTGGAGGCCCGGAAGGCGCCCCAGCCCGCGCCCAAGCCGTCCTGGTCCCATCGGTTGGGCCTGCTGTTTCGGGCACGGCATTTGTCTCCGCCCCGGAAGACCGTCCGAGGCCAAACACCGGCGGAGCCGGGCCGGGAGCTGCGCCGGGTGGTGAACCGGCTGGTGGGCCATTTTTATGACGGCCACGAACAGCGGGTGGACTATCCCGGCATCCGCACCTCGGCCTACTACGGCCAAGTCCGGGCCTGCATCGCCGCCCTACGCGGATTCGATCCCGAGACGCTCGGGACCGACGGGGAGCGGATCGCCTTCTGGACCAATCTGTTCAACACGCTGGCGGTCCACGCCGTCATCGAGCTGGGGGTCCGGGATTCCATTCGGGAGGTCCCGTTTTTCTTCCGCCGGGCGGTCTACACCATCGGCGGCCGGCGATACCGGCTTTCCGACATCGAACACGGCGTGTTGCGGGGGAACCGTCGGCCGCCCCACTGGCCGTTCCGTCCCTTCGGCGACGCCGATCCCCGCCGCCGCGTGGGGCCGGAAACCCCCGATCCGCGGGTTCATTTCGCCCTGGTCTGCGCCAGCCGGACCTGTCCGCCCATCGAGGCCTACACGCCGGAAAGGCTGGACGAACAGCTCGATACCTCGGCCCGGGTTTTCATCAACGGGACCAGCCAGTTGGACATGGACGACCGGACGCTGTGGGTGTCCGAGATGTTCAAATGGTATCGAAAGGATTTCGGATTCGGCGACGCCGATCTGGTCCGCTTCGCCGCCCGCCACTGGTACCGCTCCGATCCCGCCGCTTGGCTCAACGCCGAAGCCGACCGGATCGCCGTTCGCTATCGGCCCTATGATTGGCGGTTGAATCGGTAACGGCGATCGGATCGGAAGGCGGTGCGTCCGGAATTCGGGATCGGCCGGGGCATTCCGCCGCCCCGCCGGTCGGGCGAAACGACTTCACATCGCCCCTTCAGTTAAACCCAATACCGTTCATTTAGCTGGGTAATGGTAGGGGCGAATCGCATTCGCCCTTGGTCAATCCGGCACGACTGTACATTTGAAATCCCAAGGTGAACGGTATTGCAGTTAAACCGCTTCCGCCGGAGGCAATAGACTCAATACGGCGGTTTCGCGGGGCCGGCATATCCACACATGCCGGTTCGGGGAGAATTGTAAATCTCCACGGGTTCTCCGTAGTCTTCATGCGGATGTTCTTCGGCGTGTTTCGCGCATAAAAACCCCGGTTCGTCTTCTTCCGCAACGCATTCTTGGCAAAAGAACGCCGCCGGTTCTCCGCATTCCTGGCAGGGGTAGGCCGGGGCGTCATTCCGGGCCATGAGGAAAATGGGGTGTTTGGTCAGTGGAGCGCCTTTTCGCACGTCGGCGACTTCCACGAGGGTTTCGGAGGTGGTGCCGAAATCGTAGACGTGCATCAATTCCTTTTCCGCCGAAAAGATTCGGGAGGCGGTCATGTCCATGGGAAGTTCCTCTCCACTGAAAGAACGCCGGCCGGGTTCGAAGGCGCTCAGGTGGCCGCAACATTCCAGCCAAATGGCCCGGAGATAAAGGTCCAGATCTTCCAGCTTGGCCGTCCCGGCCATTTCCAGGTGAAGCCAATACGGCGATCCCTGAATGAAATCCCAGACCAGGAGATGGTAGACGGGTTGGGATTTCTTTTTGGAAGCGTCGGCCTTCTCGATGGCCTCCTTCCGGGATTTGCAGGAGGCGAGATGTTTTTTCATTCCGCCCCGCGTGTAGTCTTTTCCGCAGAATACGCATTCGCCTCGGCTTTGGGGTTTTCTTGCCATGATGCTCCTTTCCGCCGGTCTTCCGGAGCGCGAAGTTGCCGGCTCGTCAATTCAGTTCCCAAGATCGCGGATTTCATCGGATTTTTTTGGCGTTGTCAAGGGGGGAACGGGATGGTCAAATGGAAGGGAGGTCCAGGAAACGCCGGGCGTTTTTGCCCAGCAGGGCGGCGAGCCGGTCATCGGGGAGGCCCATTTCCGCGATCTGACGAAGTTCCCGGTCCCAGGCGTAGCCGATGCTGGGGAAGTCGGAGCCGTACATCACCCGGTCGGGCCGGAATGTTTCCAGTTGGACCGGCGGATCGATGGGCAGGAAGTCGGTGAGGGCCACGGCGGTGTCGAGCCAGAGGTTGTCGTGCCGCTCGATCAGTTTTCGGTAGGTTTCGTCCTCGTCGATGCCCATGTGGGGGACGCACAGGCGAAGGCCGGGGAAATTCCGGACGACGGTTTCCACGGCTTCGGCCTTGCAGAGTTCGTAGGGATCGCAGGCGTAGGCCGGGCTCCGGGGTTCCCGGCCGGCGTGGACGATCATCGGTTTTCCGGCGTCCTGGCAAAGCTGGAAAATGGGATGGAGGGTTTCGTCCGCCATGGTGAAGCATTGGACGTGGATGTGGAGCTTGACCCCGCCCAGGCCGGCGGCGAAGGCATCCGTTACGATGGCTTCGGCGTCCGGCTCCCCCGGCAGCACCGTGGCCATGCCGGTGAGCCGCCCGGGAAATTGGGCCATCAGCTCCGCCATGTACTCGTTGAGCCCCCGGGCCATCCCCGGCTTGTGGGCGTATTGCAGGGCGACCACATGCTGGACGCCCCGGGAGAGCAGAAAATCGATGATTTCCGCCGAAGTCATTTGATACCGAATCGGCCAGGCGTGCCGGTCGAACCATTTCCAGATGGCCTGGAAAATGCCGTTCGGGAAAACGTGGACGTGGGCGTCGATCACCGGCGGCAGGCCGGGGAGAACGGCAGGGCCTTCGGGGTCGTTTTTTGGGGGGATGGGGGTGTTGAGCATT
>JBKHDD010000262.1:0-4914 GCA_046541515.1 Desulfococcaceae bacterium | reverse complement strand
GACCAAGCCAGAAACTTGCGGAGTTGCCGAAGTATTTCGACAGCCGCAAAGCGGTATCGGCTGTGATAGCCCGTTTGCCGTGGATGATCTCACTAATCCTGCGTGGGGAAAGGCCCAGGTCCTTGCCCAGCCGATTTTGGCTTATGCCCAACGGCTTCAGGAATTCCTCTTCCAAAATCTCACCCGGATGAACCATAGGAATCTTGTCCATGTCTCACCCCTTGTGATAATCGATAATCCCAACGTCATACGCAGAGCCATCGCGCCATACGAAGCAAATTCGCCATTGCTCATAAAAACACCATGATCTCGGCTTCCTCACACCCCCAAATACCGCCCCTTCAACCCCTCCTCCCCCGAAAGCTCTCCCGTCGTCCCACTCCACACCACCCTTCCGTTTTCCATGATGTAATGCCGGTCCGCGATTTTCATCAACGCGTCCAGGTTCTTGTCGATCAGCAAGATCGACTGGCCGTTTTCCCGCACGACGCCCAGCCCCCGCCAGATTTCCCGCCGAACCAGCGGCGCGAGCCCCTCGGTCGCCTCGTCCATGATCAGCAGCGTGGGATTGGTCATCAGCGCCCGGACGAAGGCCAGCATTTGTTGTTCGCCGCCGGACAACTGGTTGCCGTAATGATTCAGTCGATCCTTCAGCCGGGGAAACAGGGAAAGCGCCTCATCCATCGTGAAAGGTTTCTTTACACCGCTCCGATTCGCCGCCGTGGCCACCATATTCTCCCGCACCGTCAAATTCGGAAAAATCTGTCGCCCCTCCGGCACCAACCCAATCCCCAGCCGCGCGATGGCGTAACTCGGCCACGTCCGAATCTCCTTCTCCCCAAACCAGATTTCCCCCGCCCGGGCCGGGGTCAGCCCCATGATCGACGACACCGTCGTGGTTTTCCCCATCCCGTTGCGCCCCAGCAGCGTCACCACCTCGCCCTCCCCCACCGTCAGGCTCACCCCGCGAAGGGCCTGGCTCGCGCCGTAGAACGTGTCGATTCCCTCCACCCTCAACATCCGTCGTCCTCTTCCCCCAGATAGGCCCGCCGCACCTCCGGGTTGGCCCGGATTTCTTCCGGCGGCCCGCTGGCGAAGGTTTCGCCGTAGACCAGCACGGTGATCCGGTCCGCCAGCGAAAAGACCACGTTCATGTCGTGCTCCACCAGCAGAATCGTCAGCTCGCCCTTTAGGCCCCGGATCAGCTTGGTCAGCTCCACCGCGCCGCCCGGCCCCATGCCGGCGTAGGGTTCGTCCAGCAGCAGCAGCTTGGGATTCCCGGCCAGGGCCATGCCCACGTCCAATTGCCGCTTCTCCCCGTGGGAAAGGTTCCCGGCGGGCAGATCGGCCCGGTCCGTCAGCCCCACCCGCGCCAAGGCCGAATCCATCTGCGCGAGAATCTCCGGGTCCTTCCCCGCGTCCTTCCAAAACCGGAAACTGTGGCCGATCCGCGCCTGAATCGACAGCGCCAGATTCTGCCGCACCGTAAGCCGCTCGAAAATCGAGGTAATCTGGTAGGAACGGGCCAGCCCAAGCCCAACCCGCTGGTGGATGGGCAATCCGGTGATGTCCCGTCCCTCGAAGACGATCCGCCCCTCGTCCGGTTCGATCTCGCCGGTCAGTTGATTGAGGGCCGTGGTCTTGCCCGCGCCGTTGGGGCCGATCAGCGCGTGGATTTCTCCCGCCGCCACCGACAAGTTCACGTCGTGGCTGGCCTGGACGGCCCCGAACCGTTTCCGCAGCCCCTCCACCCGCAGCAGCGGATCAGCCATGGGAATTCCCCCCGCCGGTCAGCAATCCGTAGATTCCGCCCCGGGCGAACAACACCACGAGGATCAAAAACGGCCCCAGATAGACCATCCAATGCTCCGTGTACATGGCCAGAAAATCCTCCATCAGCAGGAGGGTGGCCGCGCCGTAGACCGGGCCGAACAGGGTCCCCATGCCGCCCAGCAACACCATCACCAGGATTTCCGCCGACCGGGTCCAGTGCATGAGGCCGGGGCTCACGTATTCCGTCTGGTTGGCGATCAGCGCCCCGGCCAGTCCCGCCCCCGCCCCGGCCAGGACGAAGCAGACCAGCTTGTAGCGAAAGGTGGGGAATCCCAACGCCTTCATGCGCCGGTCGTTTTCCTTGCCGCCGCGCACCACCATGCCAAAGCGGGAGCGCACCAGCCGGTGGGCCAGAAACAGGAAGCCGAAAAGGAAAAAGAGGCAGAGGTAGTAAAAATGGCCATCCTCCGACAGATCGAGGAGGGGAAACGTGTTCGGGGTAAACAGGCTGAAGCCGTCGTCGCCGCCGTAGGCTTCCAGGGAGACGAAGAAGAAAAAGAGCATTTGGGCGAAGGCCAGGGTGATCATGATGAAATGGATGCCCGTGGTGCGCAAGCTAAGCGAGCCGATGACGGCGGCGGCCGCGGCGGCGGCAACCATCGAGAGAGGCCACGCGATCAGGGCGTTCTCCGTTCCGGAGATGGGGATCGGCCAGGAGAGAACCGGTGTGCCGTCGAAACCATGATAGGCGAGGATGCCGGTGACGTAGGCCCCGACCCCGAAAAAGGCGGCGTGGCCCAGGCTGACCATGCCGCCGTATCCCAAAATCAGGTCCAGGCTCGCCGCCGCCAAGGCGTAGATCAAGACTCGGGTGAACAGAGAGATCAGGTAGGGTTCGCCGAAAAAATGGGCAAGGGGCGGCAGCAGAAGCAGAAGGACGGCGGTGACGGCCAAAACGATGGGGGGAAGCGCGGCGCGGACGGATCGGGCCGTTGGCGCGGCGGCCGGAGAGGCGTCGAATGAATCGGATTTCTCGGCTGGGACGGATCGAGTTTGAGCGCGACGGGGCATGGCGTTTCCGGTCAGGGGAATCTCAATGGGCGGTGCTCGCCGGCAGCAGCCCCCGGGGACGCCAAACCAGAACGATCGCCATCAAAATATAAATGGACATGGAGGCCAGCGGCGCGGCGATGCCGTCCGCGTAGGCCGGGGACAAAAAAAGCCGGAACAGCGTGGGGAGAAAGGCCCGGCCCAGGGTGTCCACCATCCCCACCAGCAAGGCCCCCGCCATGGCGCCCTTCACCGAGCCGATGCCGCCGATGACGATCACCACGAATGTGAGGATCAGAATGCTTTCCCCCATCCCCGCTTCCACCGCCAGAATCGGCCCGGCCATGGCCCCGGCCAACCCCGCCAGCAGGGTGCCGAGGCCGAAGACCAGCGTGTAGAGCAGGCGGATGTTGACGCCCAAGGCCCCGGCCATGGCCCGGTTGCTCGCCCCGGCGCGAATCTGCATTCCCAGACGGGTTTTGGTGAACAGGAGATACAAGAAGAAGGCCACGGCCAACCCAACTGCGATCACGGCGATGCGGTAGGCCGGGTACGGGACGCCGGGAATGATCTCCACCGTGCCGGAAAGCCAGCCGGGCATGGTCATGAACAAGGGCTGGCGGCCCCAGACGATCCGGGTCGTTTCGTTGAAAAACAGGATCAAACCGAAGGTCGCCAGCACCTGGTCCAGATGTTCCCGCTTGTACAGCCGCCGGAACACCACGGCCTCCACGATCATCCCCGCCAGCGCGGCGGCGGGCAGCGCGGCCAAAAGGCCCAGCAGGAACGAACCGGTTTTGAGCGCCACCGTCGCGCCGACGTAGGCGCCGATCATGTAGAACGACCCGTGGGCCAAGTTGATGACGCCCATGATGCCGAACACCAACGTCAGCCCGGCGGACATCAAAAAGAGCATGACGCCCAGTTGCAGCCCGTTCAACACCTGTTCGAGGAAAAGCAACATCCCGGCGGAGCTATTCCATCTTGCACTGGTCGAGGTAGGCGTTGGCGTGGTCGGTGAACACCGCCTCCAGCGTCTTGTTGGTGAATCCGCCGTCTTCGGTTTTCACCACTTCCCGGATGTAAATGTTTTGGATCGGGTGATGGTTGGCGCTGAAGGAAAATTTGCCCCGCACCGATTCGAAATCGGCCTTTTTGATGGCGGCCCGCAAGGCGTCGATGTCGGAGACGTCGCCGTTGACTTGCCGCAGGGCGCTGCCGATCAGGCGGGCGGTGTCGTAGCCCTGGCTGGCGTAGAGGGTTGGGGTGCGGCCGTAGGCTTCCCGGAAGGCTTCCACGAATTGCCTGTTCGCCGGGTTGTCCAGGTCGTGGCTCCACTGGGAGCCGTTTTTCACGCCCAGCGCGGCCTCGCCCACGGCCTTCAGCAGCCGCTCGTCAAAGGAGAAGGCGGGGCCGAACACCGGGATGGTTTTATTGAGTCCGGCCTGGGCGTATTGCTTGAGGAAGTTGATCCCCATGCCGCCGGGCAGGAAGAAGAAGACGGCGTCCGGCTGGGCGGCGCGCAGGGCCGCGATCTCGGCGGCGTAATCGGCCTGCCCCAGCTTGGTGTAGACTTCCCCGGCCACTTCGCCTTCGTAATAGCGTTTGAACCCGGCCAGATGGTCCTTCCCGGCGGGATAATTGGGCGCCAGGAGGTAGACCTTTTTGAAACCGGCGTCGGTCACGTATTTTCCGACCACCTCGTCCAGATTGTCGTTCTGGTAGGCGGCGTTGAAATAGTTCTCGTGGCATTGCTTGCCGGCCAGCAGGGAGGGACCGGCGTTGGGGCTGATGTAGATCACGCCGCTCCGCACCACCTTCGGCACCGCGGCGATGGCCACGTTGGAAAAGATCAGGCCGGTCATGATCTTGACCTCGTCCCGCTTCATAAACCGCTCGGCGATCTGCTTGGCCTTCTCCGGCTTCCGGCCGTCGTCCTCCACAATCAGCTCCACGGGAACCCCGCCCAGCTTGCCGCCCTCCTGGTCAATGGCGAGTTTGAAAGCGTCGCGGACCTCTTCGCCCAGATAACCGGCCTTGGTCGAGAGAGTGGTGACCATGCCGATTTTGACCGGTTCTTGGGCGAAGGCG
>JBKHDD010000261.1:0-4930 GCA_046541515.1 Desulfococcaceae bacterium | reverse complement strand
CCGCCGGACCCGGGCAGCCAGGCGGCGTCCACCCTGGGGGGCAACGTGGCCGAAAACGCCGGCGGATCGCGGGGGCTCAAATACGGCGTCACCGCCGACTACGTGATGGGCCTTCAGTTTTTCGAGACGGCGGGCGACCCGGTGAAGACCGGAAGTCGGACCGTGAAATGCGCCACCGGGTACAACCTCGCCGGGCTCATGGTGGGCTCCGAGGGCGCCCTGGGCGTGTTCAACGAAATCACCCTCAAGCTGAATCCCAAGCCCGCCGCCCGAAAGGCCATGACCGCGATTTTCCGCCGGGTGGAAACCGCCTCGGAGGCCGTCGCGAAAATCATCGCGGCCCACATCATCCCGGCCACGCCGGAGTTCATGGAAAATTTTACCATTCGCGCCGCGGAGGCCTGCAGCAAGGCGGGCCTGCCCACCGACGCCGACGCCCCGCCGCTCGTCGAAGTGGACGGCCATCCGGCCCAGGTGGCGGAAGACGCCGACCGGGTGGAGGCCATCTCCAAGGAGATGGGCGCTTCGGCCGTTCGGGTGGCCCAGGACGGCGCGGAACGGGACAAAGTCTGGGCCGCCCGCCGGGCCGCCCTCTCCGACCAGGCCCGGCTGAACCCGACCCTGGTGCCGGAGGACGTCACCGTGCCCCGCGGCAAAATTCCGGACATGGTTCGGGCCATGCGGGAAATCGGCAGGGAATTCGAGTCCCCATCGGCGCCTTCGGCCACGGCGGCGACGGCGACCTGCACCCCGCCATTCTCGCCGACAAACGGGACAAGGCGGAATGGGCCCGAGTGGAAAAAGCCATCGACGCCATCTCCCATCGGTCGTTGGCCATGGGCGGCGCCCTTTCCGGAGAGCACGGCGCCCGCATCGCCAAATCCTGCTACCTGGAAAACGAGACCGGCGCGGCCACCATCGTGCTGTCCCGTCGGGTGAAACAGGCCCTGGACCCCGACAATATTCTCAATCCCGGCAAAATCATCGGAGGCTGACCATGTCCAGCGTGCGCGAACCGACCCGCCTGATGCGGGAATTGGAGGACCAGCTGGTGGTATGGATGGGCTGCGGCATGTGCCAGGCCGTCTGCCCCCTGTTTGAACGGACCGGAAGGGAAGCCGACGTGGCCCGGGGCAAGCTGGCCCTGCTGGACGGCCCGACGAAGGAGATGTTCGACGATCCGAAGGGGGACTGCGACCGACTGAAAAAATGCCTGCTGTGCGGGTCCTGCGCGGCCAACCGCCCCGGCGGGGTCAACGTGCTGGACATTTTCATGAAGGCCCGGGCCATCCTGACCGGCCACATGGGCCTGCCCCCGGCCAAGCGGGTGGCGTTGCGGCAGCCGCTCTCCCGGCCCGAGATGTTCGACCGCGCCGCCGAGCGGGGCGCCCGATTCCAGAAGCTCGTGGCCAAGGCGGTCAACGAGGTGGTGGGCGCCTCCTGGGCCCGGGTGGTCTCTCCCCTGTTGGGCAACCGACATTTTCGAACCCTGGCGGACCGTTTTTTTCACGCCGACACGCCCGCGCTGGACACGCCGCCGGGGAAGTCCGGCCCGCGGGTCGCCCTTTTTCCCGGCCGCCTGCTGGACAAAATTTTCCCCGAAGTGGCCCGGGCGGCGGTGAAGGCGCTGGAACACCGCGGCGTGGGCGTCTTCATGCCCGAGGGACAGGCCTGCCGCGGCATTCCGGCGGTCCGTTCCGGCGACATGAAGACCTTTCGCTCGGTGGTTCGCCACAACCTGGACCGGTTCGAGCGGGGCGGTTTCGACCGGCTGGTCACCGCATGCGCCTCCCGCACCTCCACCATCGGCGAGGTCCGGCCCGCCTTGCTGGACGGCGAACTGGGCCGCCGGTCGGAACGAATTGCGGCGAAGACCGTGGACGTCAACGCCTTTCTGGTGAACGACCTGGGCGTAGCGGCCGCGGAACCGGCCAACGGCGCGCGAAAGGCGACCTACCGCGTTCCCTGCCATCTGAAAAAAAGCCTCGGGGTGGCCGCCGAACCTCGGGCCGTGCTTCGGGCCAATCCGAACGTTCGACGGGTCGAAATGGGGAAACCCGACTGGTGTTGCGGCATGGGAGGGAGCTTCAATTTGCGGTATCGCGACATTTCATCCCGCATCGGCCCAAAAAAGCGGGACAACATCGCCGCCGCCCAGCCCGACGCGGTGGCCACGGGCTGTCCGGCCTGCAGGTTGCAAATTTCGGACATGCTGTCCCGTGCCGGAGACCGCATCGCGGTGACCCGTCCCGTGCAACTCTACGCCGAATCGCTGCCATGACTTTTCAGCTGAAACCCATCCGGCCCAAACGGATTTCAGATCAGGTGTTCGACCAGTTGCGGGATTTAATCTTCCGGGGAGAGCTGAAGCCGGGAGACAAAATCATGCCCGAACGGGAGCTGTCCGATGTCCTCGGGGTCAGCCGCACGTCGGTGCGGGACGCCATTCGGAAACTGGTGGTGATGGGCTTTCTGGAGCAGCGGCAGGGCCAGGGCACCTTCGTCCGCAGCCCCGAACTGGCGGATAAAAGCCCGTTCGCCATGGCCATGGAAAACCAGCACGCCACCCTCATCGACCTGCTGGAGGTCCGCATGGGCATGGAGTGCAACGCGGCGGCCCTGGCGGCCCTTCGAGCGGACGAAAAGGACATCAGCTTCCTGGAAAACAGCCTTGCGGATATGCGAAAGGACGTCCAGGTCGGCAAGCTGGGAAACGAAGCGGACGTTTCCTTCCACATGGCCATCAGCTACGCCACCAAGAACCCGCTCCAGGTGTTCCTGATGAAGAATTTTTTCGACTACCTCTTCATCGGGATCAAGGTCTATCTCAAACACCTGTACGAAGAGCCGGGCAACATCCCGCATATTCTGGCGCACCACACGCGCATCCTAAAAGCCATCCAGGCCCGGAACTCCGACGAGGCCTACGAGGCGATGAAAGAGCACATCACCTACGTGATGGACTTCTTTCGGAGCATCAACAAGGAAGGGCTGACCATTGATTACACGCGAGGAGAGGAAGAAAACGAGCGAAAAACGGGAAACTAACGGACGGCGCGGATAGGGCGCCGTCGCTTGAAACCGCGTCCGGAAGGTGGCCACGAAAAAGGGGACCGGGGATTCCCGCCCCCGCCGCCATTTTCGGGTCGATTCCGGGTGGAGTGAACCGGCCGCCAGGCGTGGCCGGCCGGTTTGATTCCGGCCCGATCCATGAGCCGGACGGAAAACATCGGGTCGCTCGGCTTGGAGTTGACCGCCTCTTGGCCGCCGAACACCCGATCTTGATTCAGCGCGGTCTGGACCACCGCGGAAACCGCTTCCGGCGGAACCCGGTTGGAAGCCGCGAGGAGATTGTCCGGATTGTTCATTTCGGACACCTCCGGAATCGCCGTCATGGAAAGCCCGCGAAAGGACCCGCGACGCTCTTCCCGCCGCCAGTTCTTCACGAAGGCGGCCTTGGCCTTTCCGAACAGCGCCGCGGCGGTGGCGTGGCTGTCCACCGCGATGTTCGCCTTTTCATTGGTGGCCGCCTTCGCGCTGGATTCGCCAGAAGACGCGGCCACCGCGAAGGCCACGGCCTCCGGCGCGTCCCTCAAAATGGCCTCGGGATTTTCCCCGGCGGGATAAGCCATCACGCCGGAATGGAATTCTCGACCGTTTTCGCTCTGAAGCGGAACCTTCCCCAGCCGCCGTTGATGGATGATGGTCTGGATGAAGGAGCCGGCGAAAACCATGGCGGGTTCGTCTCTCATTACCCACCCTTCCGCGAATTTTTTGGGGCGCCGGCCAACATCCCCCGCCCCTCTTTCCCCACAAACTCGTTTTCGGAAAATTCAATCCGCGTCCCAAAGGGCCTGAAGAGTCGTCTCCATTCGGGCACGAAGCGCCTCGAATCGCGCCGGGTTCCCAAGAATCGTTTCCGCGTCCTGGACATATCGACCCGGCCGGAGGTCGTCCCCGCAATTTTGAACCAGGGTTTCGGCGCTCTCCGCAGTGGTTTCCAGATGAAACTGCAAACCCAAGACCCGGTTTCCAATGGCGAAGGCTTGGTTCTCGCAGGCCTCGCTTCGGGCCAGCCCTACCGCCCCGGCGGGAAGATCAAAAGTTTCCCCATGCCAATGAAAAGCTTCAAAGGGCTCCGGGAACGCCGGAGCGAAAGCCGTGCGCGCGGCATCTTCCGTCGGGGTCACCGAGAACCAGCCAATCTCCCGCGCCGGATTGGGATACACCCGCGCGCCCAAGGCCGAAGCGATCAGTTGGGCCCCCAGACAAACGCCGAGAACGGTTTTCCCGGCGGCGACGGCCTCGGCGATGAATCGCTTTTCCCCCGCCATCCAGGCGTACGTCCCCTCGTCGTTGGCGCTCATGGGACCGCCCATGATTACCAGCCAATCGGTTTCCCCGAGGTCGACCGGCGACTCATTGTCGTAAAGCCGAACGGTCCGAAGCTCCGCTCCGACGGCATGAAACCAATCGGCCAAACCGGCGGGACCTTCGAAGGGAACGTGCTGAAATACCTGTACGATCATGCCAACTCCGATCCGTGAGCGACGAGGCGAGCGGGGCCTATACCAACAACCGAGTCAGCAACGTATCGACCACGGAAATGCAAAGGGCCGCCACCAGGGTCCAGCCAAAACCGTCGATTTTGAAGTCGTCCAGAATTTTGTCCGTGATCCACAACATGATGGCGTTAATGAGAAATTTAAATATCCAGTAGGTGAGCCCGAGAGTAATGATGATGAACGGAAGGCTGAGCAGCATGAAAAACCAGCCCAGGAGAAAATTGACCACGCTGTATACCACCGCCACTAAAATCGCGGTCCCGAAATTTTTGACGTGAATCGTAGGGAACAACTGGGCGATGAGAAAGATCGCCACGCTTAAAATCAGCCAGTTGACCAACAGGTTCACCAGTTCCATGATCGAC
>JBKHDD010000260.1:0-5047 GCA_046541515.1 Desulfococcaceae bacterium | reverse complement strand
GAGACCATGCCGACGAAGCGGAACCCAGTGGCGAAGGCCATCATGGAGGCGATTGCAGACGGGGCCGCGTTGTTTTGGGAGTACGAGAAGGACAACCATTTCGTGATTCGCCGAAGGACCGGGCCGAAGCGGAGCCGGATCATGCACAGGGTCTGGGGATCGGGGGCGGCCAGGCGGCTGCATGGGCGGCTGATCAATCTTGGGGTCCGTCCGATCGGTCCGGACGTGACGCCGCCGGCGGGTGTCGCCACCATCGCGAACGCGGCCGTAATTGACGAAGGGTAACCATCGCGCCGCCCCGAAAACGCCCGTCTGTGGGCAAATGGGGGCGAGAGATTTCTTAACGCAGAAAGGAGAACACCATGGATAGAAGATTGGTCAGAGCATTGATGGGAGCCCCGGCGCTGGATTTCATCGGGCGATTTGCAGGGACCGAGAACGAGGAATACGGGCTGTACGCCTACGGGCTGGACCGGGAGAACCTGGTGGTTTTCCAAATCGGAGAAGACGACGGGGAGGTTTACGAAGTGGATTTCTACCACGACGGGAGCGACCTCGACGACCAATTGAAACACCATTTCGACGGGTGTTTCACCTACCTGCATGAAGGCCAACAAGAGTTCGACGAACTCGAGTTTTCCCGGATGGTCAAGGCCATCCTGGCCTATTTCAACTGATCGGAGATCGCCATGGACCAAATCAACTTCGCGGAAATGTACGCGGACCTTGAACGAATTCTTCGGGAAGAACGCCGCGAAATGGACCGGGAGCGGGACGAAGCGGCGAAGATGAGAAACACCATTCACGGGGAAATCGGCCGCCTTCGGGCGACCATCGAACGGGCGGAGAACACCGGGGCCGATGAGGCGGTGGTGGCAACGCTCCGCCGGATCGACCGGGCGATTGCCTGCGCCCTGCTGGGGCTGGAAGAGGGATCGCTTTGAAGGCGGGAGAAGACGCCCGCAAATGAAACGGGGCCGCCGGGCGCTTGGAACACCCGACGGCCCCTAGCCACGTAACACCGTACATCCATGGATGCGGCTTTCCCCTTCCTATCGGAAAAGCCTCCCATCGGCAAGCCCTCCCGGATGTACGGTCCACAGAGAGGAATTCATCATGATGGACCTTGCCACCCTGCCGGAGATTCAGAGCTATTTGACGACCGGCGTTTCCGTACACGGGACGGGATTCCAGAGCGACCTGTGGTTGGGCAATCTGGCAATCGTCGCGTTTGTCGTCTGGTGCTTTCGCAGTGGCGGGAAAAAGGCGTTGATTCTGGCCTTGATCCCGGCGGCGCTGCTGGCCATGGCCACGCCGGAGGCGAACGCCACGCGATTCCCGGACTATCAACCGGGCCCCTACGTTCCCCACCCGTCCGACTTCCCGTCATCCAGCCAACGGATTCCCTTCGACGGCATGGACATCACGCCCCTGTTGGTGTTCGGCGCCCTGCTTTGGATTGCCACCAGCGGCAAACAGCCGGAGAAGAGCAAGCCCAAGAAGCCGTCCAAGCCCGAGTCCGATCCCATGGCGGATATGATGGCGGCCATGTTGCGGAACAAAAAGGCGTTGATTCCGGTCGTTCCGTTGCTGGCCATGGCCCCCGCAATCGCCAATGCCGCCGGTCCGCTCCCGGCGCTGGAGTCCGGGCCGGTCGTCGGCTGGGCGCTGGTCGGGCTTTTCGCCGCCTTCATGGGCTTGCGGGCGCTTGCGGATCGGCGGATGGCCTTGGCCCTGGCGCTGACCGTCGTCGCGGTGGTCGGGCTTTCCAAGGCCGCCCCCGCCTTCATTTTTGAAAGCGATGGCGAACGCGCCGTCAAAGAGGCGAACGCGGAGCGCATCCGGCTGGAGGCGCAAGCGGCGTTTCAGCGAGAGATGGCCCTGCTTCGTTCCCAAGGCCACGCCGCTCCGCCGGCCAACCGCCTCCCCACCGTCGCGTTTTGGCTGCTGTTCGGCATTGCGGCCCTGGCGGTGGGGTGGGCGTACATCGAAAACCGATGGCGAGAACACCGGGAAGCGGAAATCCGGTTGCTTCGTCAACGGCTGGACATTGCCGAAAGAAGACAACCGAGGTTTCCCGCATTGCCCCATTACGAATCCAAGACCAACGATTGGAAGTTCGACCGATGAAAAGCCTTACCCTCCAAGAGAAAATCGGCGCGGGACTGGTGGTCGGGTCCGTCTCTTTCCTGATCCTTGACGAGTGGTTTGGAACCGAGATCGCGGTGGGGATTTTCCAATGGGGATGGATAATGGCCGTTGTTTCCTATGGGGTTAACTGGATTTATGACGCCTGCGAGAACCACGAATATCGAAGCAAAATCCGGCGGAGAACGCTCCGCAAGATTGATCGTAGAATCGAGGCGATGAACTTTCTTCGGGCCGAAAACGGGGTGGGGTTCTGGAGCCTCGACATTCGGGACGGGCAATCCCGCGCCGATTTCGTTTCGCCCAAGGGGCCGAAGGTGGTCACCTACAACGGCGCGAAGGCCAACGCGGAGGCGGTGGGCGGCCCCATGCCTTCCGCCCTGGCGCTCCTGCGGGATGTTTCCTGCGGGCTGATTTGCGGCGGAAGGGGCGCGGGCAAAACGGAGCTGGTTCGGCATATCGCGGCGGAGCGGGCGGCGCGGGGATGGTTTGTGGTGCTGATCGATCCCAAGCCCCGCCAGGCGGGGAAGTGGCCGGGGTGCAAGGCGGTGGGTTGCGGGAACGATTACGGCGCCATCGGGGCGGAGCTGGCGGTGTTGTCGTCGTCGATGGGCCGAAGTCGGGGAAACGTGCTGGTGATTATCGACGAAATGACCCGGCTGAATCTCCGGATTCCCAATTTCACCGACCTGTGGCTGCCCCTGCTGCTGGAGGGGCGCGAGTACGGGATTGATGTTTGGATCATCGGCCAAAGCAAGACGGCCGCTTCCATCGGTCTTTCCGGCAAGTACGACCTGCTTGAATGCTTCGACGCGGTGGCCACCGCGAAGCGGGACAAGTCCGAGCGATGGGTGGAGGTGGAGACCCAAGGCCAAAAGGAGGCGATTTCGGCCGCCCATCCGGGGCCCATGGTCGCGCATCGCCATCCGGCCGCCGATGATGGCGTGATCGAGGCGGAATGGACCGAGGCCGCCGACGGCCCCGGCGGAGCGGAGAACGCCGCCGACGCCTCCGGCGGGTCCGGAGCGCTGGGGAAAATCGCGGGGCTGATCGGCTTCACCCGGCGGCCGGATTCGCTGACCGAACAGCGGGCCGAAATCTGGGAGGCGCTGTATCGCTCCGGCGGATCGAGGACGGCAAAGGAGCTGGAGGCGGCCACGAAGATGAAGGGGAGCTACATCCGCAAGACGCTGAGCCGGATGGTTCAAGACGGTCTGCTGGAGAAGGAGGGGCGGGGCAAGTATCGCCTGCCCAGTGAGTGAGCCGACGCGGAAAGCCAGTGCGGAAAGTTTACATAATCCAGGGATGGGGCGGCCGCCGGCGAAAGTGACGGCCGCCCCTTCCAAAGCGACAACGAGACGCGGGTCAATGGGATTGAGACATTGATGAGACGCCCGGAATCAAAGGGAAAACCGGCGAAAGTGACAGACCAGCTCGACAACGCGGGGAGGGGCGGAAACGCCCAAAAATGGCCCCCGGGGCTGTCACGTCTCGTTGTCACTTTGAACCGGGAGACGATTTATCCGGACCTTTACCGAGGGGCCACAGAGAAGGAGGAGGGATGGGAAATACCCGAATGGATCACATGGAAATAGCCCTGCGGGAGATTCGAGAGGTCAACCCGAATCGGAATGATGCCGAGGCATACATTGAAGCCCTGATTGCTTGGGCGCTGGGGGAAGAGGATAGGCCGGAACCTGCGGATTATGGGTTGAACAAGCCGTGACCCAAGAAAGGAAGATGACCATGAGGAACATGAGGAAAAGCACTTTGGCCGGGGTTCTGGAGAGAAGGCGGTAAACCGGATCGAGTTCGAATACACCGACTGAAAGGGGGCAACCATGCCCATGCAACGAGAACGATATCCGGCCAACTGGGAGGCGATGGCGACGGCGCTGAAGGAGGCGGCCGGGTGGGTTTGCCAGGAATGCGGGAAGCAATGCCGGAAACCGGGGGAGGCGTTCGACACCCACAAAAGAACGGCCACCGTCGCGCACCTGAACCACCTCCCGGAAGATTGCCGACCGGTCAACCTGCGGGTTCTGTGCGCCCCCTGTCATCTTCGATATGACGCCGCCCACCACCGCCGGAACGCGGCCGAAACGCGGCGGAAGAAACGCCGGCGGAATCAGCCGTCCCTGTGGGGAGGTGGTGACCACGCTTCGGGGCGGATCGGGACGGCCGGGGGTCAGTGACAACCGGGGCCGGGTGGGAGAGGTCCACAGGGGAGAGCGAGACCCGGCCGGAAGGCGTCCCAGCGGGGCGCGGACGGCCGGAATCATTCAACGGCGGGGGAGACCCGCCATGCCAAGGGAGGCAATCATGGCCAAAGGCGAGAGGGGCATTCACCTGGTGGAAGGCGCGGGCGCGGCGGATCGGGCGGAGAGTCGCGGGGCGGTGTTGGCGGTGGCGGAATGCGCGGATGATTTGTACGCGGTCCGCTGCAAGCTGCTGGCGCTGGAGGCGCTGATCGCGGATTCGAAAGCGTTCTGGGGGTTCGAAGGGGACGCGGAAAAGGCGGATGAACGCCGGTTTGGTTTGTCACTTTTGGTTTCCGACTGCGAGGAGGATATCCGGCGGGTGATGGAGGCGAATTTGAAGAAGGTGGAGGGAGGGGAGCGGTAGAAGGGGAAGGGGAGGAGCCGGGCGGCCGGTTCCTCCTCTTGGTTGGGCCGGGGATTCAGTCCGATAGGGATTCGGGGTAAGGCGGGTAGCTTTCTTCTGCTGGTTTGTCGAAAACCACAACCTTTTCGACTCTCTCTTTTCTGAGCTGAAAAGCCTTAATGGTCTCGCTCAACATGCGCAAAAGGCTTTCGAAATCAAGCCTTGTTGGATGGTTGGCCGGGAGGTGAATCGGTTCAGCTTCCCTGAAAAACGCACGGGGTTGTATCGGGGCTTT
>JBKHDD010000259.1:0-5073 GCA_046541515.1 Desulfococcaceae bacterium | reverse complement strand
TCCCGCCCATCCGGTACGTTTCTTCGGAAGTCTGCGTCCCGCAGTCCTGCCCGCAGTCCTGCCCGCAGTCCTGAAGGTTTCGCGCTCCGGTCTCTCCGGCCGGAGCGCTTTTCTTCGTTTCCCGAAGAACGCGGATGGAACCCCCACGTCACCAAATCCGCGTCACCGAAAGGAAAGGCCCGACAGGGTCGCGGCCGCCTCGGCCTGGGCCTCCTTCACCTTGGCCCGGTTGAGCTGGCGTTCCAGGCCGTTGATCTTGGCGCTGAATTCCTGCTGAATGCGTTTCAGGTTTTTCAGGTTGTCCTGGTATGCCGCTTCGGTTTCCCGGTATTCCTTTGAATCCGATTCCAGGTCCGACTTCAGCTCCGCCAGCTCCCGGGCCAGGGTTCCGGCCATTTCCTCGTCTCCCGCCTTCAGGTTGGCCATGATCCGGCTTTCCAGTATCTCCGACTTTTCCGTCTTTCTCTCGATCCGCTGCTTCAGCCGTTCAGAGATTCCCGCGATCCGGGCCAGAGCCTGTTGGCAGCCGGCCACCTGTTCCCGGTGGTCGTCACGCGCCGCCTCCAGCAATGCTTCCGGGGATTTTTCCTCCAGCCCGCCGATGAAATGGGACAAAAAGCCGCGGGCGAGTCGGGATATCCGTTGGAAAAGGCCCATGCGGGTGTCTCCTTTTGGGTGGCGAAAAAACGTTTATCGGGTTTTTGAACCGGTCAACTTGTCGCGAACCCCGTCGGAATTGTCGGATTTTGATTCCTCCGATGGCGAGGGCTCGCATTCCCCCAGCAGCGGGGCGATTTTCCGGTCGAACAGTTCGTCGGAATGTTCCATAACTTGGCGGTGGATGCCTCGAAAATCGGCGATCAGTCCCTCGGCGAAGGGAGTCAGCGACGAGCCGCCCCCTTTCTTTCCCCCGATGTTCCGCACCAGCAATTTCCGCCCCAACCGCTCTTCCGAGGCGCGAATTCGCCCCCAGACGGCCCGGTAGCTCATCCCCAGATCCTTGGCGGCGGCCAGGATGGAGCCGGTTCGCTGGACCGCCTCCAAAATTCGCAACCTCCCCAGACCGAAGAGCACCTCGCCGGTACCGTCGTCGATCCAGATTTTCGAGCGAATGCAAATGGATGTCGGTTTTTCGTCCATGCCGGTTTCCTACCATGGCCCCCCTTGTCGGCGCAAGCGGGCCATCGTTATGCCAAGATTGACATAACGGGTTTTTTCTGGTAGCCAGCTTCTTTAAATCGTCAGAATTTCCCTTCCAATGGACGAAGGATAACCAAAAATAACAAGGGCGAGAATGGGTCGGGTTTCGACCCGACCCCGGGCGGTTTTTGGAGCCAAAACGAAAAAGGGGAAGGACATGTCGGAAAACACGTTTCAGCTTAACGGCAACACGGCCCCGTTTACGCCGGGCCAGACGATTCTGGAGGCCGCCACCGATTTCGGCGTCTGGATACCGACGCTCTGCCATCTGAAAGGCGCCACGCCCACCGGGGCCTGTCGGGTTTGCGTGGTGGAGGTGGAGGGAGCCCGGACCTTGGTGGCCTCCTGCGCCACGCCGGTGGGACGGGGCATGGTGGTGAAAACCGAATCCCCCAAGGTGGTTACGGCCCGGAAAATGGTTCTGGAGCTGATGCTGGGTTCCGGAAAACACAACTGCGCCGTCTTTGAAGGCGACAGCGCCCAGTGGACCGGGTTCCAGCTGGAAACCCAGGCGGCCGATCAGGCGGAGGAACTCTGCCCGGTCTGGGGCGACTGCCGGCTTCAGGATTTGGCCTTCCGCTACCAGGTTCGCGGCGCCCGCTTCGATCCGGAAGACGGCGGCTATCCGCCGGAAATGGCCAATCCCCTCATCATCCGCGACTTTTCCCGCTGCATTCTTTGCGGCCGCTGCGTTAAGGCTTGCAACGAGGTTCAGGTCAACCGGGCCATCAGCTTCGGATTCCGGGGAAAGCAGGCCAAGATCGTGGCCGCCGGCGATCGACCCCTGGCGGAATCCGACTGCGTGTTTTGCGGCGAGTGCGTCCAGGCCTGTCCCGTGGGGGCGCTGGTGGAGAAGAAGGCCCGCCACCAATGGCGGCCCTGGGAAACCGAAAAAATCCGGACCACCTGTCCCTACTGCGGTGTGGGCTGTCAGCTCCGCCTTCACGTCAAGGATGGCAAAATTGTCAAGGTGACCGGCGTGGAAGACGCCCAGCCCAACCTGGGCCGGCTCTGCGTCAAGGGGCGGTTCGGCTACGATTTCATCTACTCCGAGGATCGGCTGAAAACCCCGCTGATCCGGGAGGGCGACGATTTTCGGGAGGCCTCATGGGACGAGGCGCTGGACTTGGTGGCGGACAAATTCAAGGCGATCATCGCCGAGAGCGGTCCCGACGCCCTGGCCGGCGTGAGTTGCGCCCGGTCCATCAACGAAGATTCCTACCAAATGCAAAAACTTTTCCGCGCGGCGATCGGTACGAACAACATCGATCACTGCGCGCGTACGTGACATGCTCCCACGGTCGCCGGTCTGGCGGCCGCGTTCGGCTCCGGCGCGATGACCAATTCGTTTAACGAATTCGCCCGGGCAAAGCAGTTCATGGTCATTGGCTCCAACATGGTCGAGGCCCATCCCGTGGCCGCGACCTTCGTCAAGAACGCCGTGTTGAACGGCGCCCGCTTGATCGTGGTGGACCCCCGGCGGCACGCCTTGGTGGATTTCGCCGACCTCCACGTCCAAATCCGGGTGGGCAGCGACATTGCTTTTTTGAACGCGATGATGCACGTCCTGATCCAGGAAGACCTGTACGACAAGCAATTTATCGGCTCCTGCACGGTGGATTTCGACAAGCTGAAGGAAACCGCGGCGACCTGGTCCCCCGAGCGGGCGGCGGAAATTTGCGGGGCGAGCGCCGAGGCGATCCGGAAGGCCGCCCGCATGGCGGCGGAGATCAAGCCGATGATGCTCTGCTACACCCTGGGCATCACCGAACACACCTGCGGCCGAAACAACGTGTTGGCGGTGGCCAATCTTCAAATGCTCCTGGGCAACATGGGCGTGGAGTGCGGCGGGGTGAATCCGCTGCGCGGGCAGAACAACGTTCAGGGCGCCTGCGACATGGGCGCGCTGCCCAACGTCTACCACGGTTATCAGAAGGTGATCGACGCCGAGGCCCGGGCCAAGTTCGAAACAGCCTGGGGCGTGGAAAAGTTGCCGGACCAGAACGGCCTCATGATTCCCCAAATGATGGAAGGGCTGGTGGACGGCAAAATCCGGGGGTTTTACATCTTTGGAGAGAACCTGGCCAACACCGAGCCGGACATCCGCAAGGTGGAGAACGAGCTGGCCTCGGCGGAATTTTTGGTGGTCCAGGACATTTTCCCCAACGAGACCTCACGTTTCGCCCATGTGGTGCTGCCGGCGGCGGCCTGGAGCGAGAACGACGGAACCTTCACCAACAGCGAACGTCGCGTCAGCCGGGTCCGCACCGCCAGCGAGGCGCCGGGCGAGGCCAGGCCGAATTGGTGGATTTTTAAGCAGATCGCCAAGCGGCTGGGGCACGAATGGGAATCCGACAGCGCCCAAGAAATCTGGGACAACGAGATTTCGGAACTGGCTCCCAGCTTCGCGGGAATTAAGTACGACCGGCTCGAAGGCGACGGGCTCCAGTGGCCCTGCACCGATTCGGACCATCCGGGCACCTGTTTCCTCCACAAGGACGGCGATTTCACCTGCGGCCTGGGGGTGTTCACCCCGGTGGAATGGACCCCGCCGGCCGAGGTGCCCGACGCGGAATATCCATTGGTGCTGTCCACCGGACGGCGGTTGTACCATTACCACACCCGAACCCAGACCGGCCGGTGCGAGGGACTGAATGATCTTCTCGGCGAGGAAACGGCGGATATTTCCGCCGAGGACGCGAAAAGGCTCGGCGTGGCGGACGGCGAGATGATCCGGGTATCCTCCCGCCGGGGCGAAGTGAAAGTGCGGGCCCGAATAACCAAGGAAGTGCCCGCCGGCATGGTCTGGATGGCGTTTCACTTTCGGGAGGCCTGCGCCAACTTGCTGACCAACCCCGCCTACGATCCCGTGACCTACACGGCGGAGTACAAGGCGTGCGCGGTGCGGATTGATCCGATGTAACTTCCACTTCCCAATCCGACCGGCATAAAGAAATCCCCCGGACGACGAGTTCGTCCGGGGGATTTCCTTCGTTCGCGTTGTTCCCAAAATGCACGGAACCTGCCTATGCGATCAGCCGTATGCCGAATCATGATCCGGGTGGAGCGAAACGAAAATCATGAATTCATCTTTTCTGAAAACCACAGCTCGATGCTTTTTGCCGAGTCGAATGGAATACAAATGGCGGCCTTTCGGCGTCTTGACGGAATATATCTTTTCCCATAGCAACCCCTTATCCCGACACACCTGCTCCCAATTCATGTTGACGAGCTTTTTCGTCGTTTTGCCGGCCGCGAAAAAATCCTTCTTTTCCAATGAAAACAAATCTTTCTGGAACTCAGCATTATTGAGATCCAGACGAACCCTCATTTCGTTTTGCCTTCGATCAACTCCTGAACATTGGGATCATCCGGCGAATGTTCATCCATCCATTCATCAAACCGCTTCAATCGATTTCGATATTCTTCGGAATGGAACAATTTTTCAGAGTCGGGTATGAATTCACCGGTTTTGATTTGTAGAATACCTTCCGAAAGCTTTTCGATCAGCACATATTTTCCTGCGAATTCCTTCGGAAGGGTGATCCGGGATTTTGAAGATACTTTTTTTATTTCCATTTTGATTCCTTGAAGATGGGGCATCCCCGTCGCTTGCTGAAAGGGTGCCGATCAATTTTCCTGGAAGGGGAAAGATGGTTTTTCACTCTGTGTGATCATACGCCATTAACAAGAAAAATTCAAATCTTCCAAAAGGCCCAGGTCGGATGGTTTTGCGATGGATTAGGGTGCTTTGAAAGTCCCAGCGGCCCACTGTCCATCTCGCAGTCGTTAACCAGGCAACGAGAAACGAAATCCTTGCTTATTCCAAATCCTTCTTGTTCCCCAACACCAAAAACTTCTACAAGGATTTTC
>JBKHDD010000258.1:0-5094 GCA_046541515.1 Desulfococcaceae bacterium | reverse complement strand
GCGGGAGAGAGGCGGAACGGACGGCTCCCCTGCAAATTCCTCACGCGAACGAGAGGAAAAGGGGGATAAACCACTAAAAACGTTCTATTCCAAAAAGCAAGAACGAGAAAATTAAAGGAATCCGGGAATCTTGTCAACCCCATTGGATTTGGGTCGGATTTGGCGGAAACTGCGCGGCCTATTTCCCCGAAACCCGTCCAAAAGGTCGGGAAAGCCGGTTCGCCAAAATTAGTCGGATTTCCGGGCGGGCGCCTGGGCCAAAAAGTCGACGATTTCCCCGGCGTCCCCGTGGCGGGCGCGGCACCAGGCGGGATGGAACGGGCCCAGCGGGGTGGGAATGACGAAACGGGCGGGCGGTTTTCCCTGAAATCCGACGGGACCGGGGTTTCCCATCGCTTCCGTTTCGGCGATGGACGCCAACGCCTCTTCCCCGGAAAAGACGCCGGGGTGGCGTTCTCCGGAAAGGCCCTTCGATCCTTCGATTTCCCCGGGCTTCAACCGTTCCCGGACGAATCCGCCGTCGGCCGCCGACCGGTAGCGGATGCCGGTCCCCAACGCACTTCGCCGGGCCCGGGCGACGGCCGCCGCCGCGCGCTCGATGAACGCTCGGGGATTCAGGGGGAAATCGGACAACCGCCCGCTTTTTTTAAGGATCGCCGCGATGCTCCGGCGCGTCAGGCCGGTCCGCCGGGCCAGTTCGGTCAGCAGGTCCGGCATGTCCGCCGGCGCTTCGGCCATTTCGGCGGCTTCCGCCTCCGTCCGGATGGAGCGGGTTTTCGCGCCGCCGCTTTCCAACTGAAGAACCGCCTTCCGGAACCGCGCCCGAATCGGCCGGACGGGAGGCGCTTCGCCCAAAGCCCGGGCCGCCTCGTCGATCAGTCGTTGGGAATCGAAATCGATTCGGCACCGAGTCTTGTCGCTCAGACGGGTCCAGAGACGCCGGAACGCCGCGTCGTCGGCGGCGACCCCGTCTGGTTTTTCCTCGGTCCGTCGGTCGGCGTTTCGGACGCGGAAAGGACCGGCGATCTTCCGAAGCGCGGCGATGATGGCCTCCCGTCGGTTTTCGAACCGTTCCGGCAGCGCCAGCCGGTCCTTGTCCAGCGCCGCCCGCAGCCGGGAGCCGATCCGGCCCGCGTCGTCGATGTATTTCGCCTCGCGCAGAAAATTCCAGAGGGTTTCGGAAGCGGCCGCGCCCGCCTCCTCCCCGCCGGATTTCAGCCATTCCGCGAAATGGTCTTTCGGGAGCGCGCCGAAGCGGATGCCGGTGTCCGCCTCGATTTCCCGCTGGAGATTGCGCGCGAAATCTTCGTAGCGTTCGTTGGCGACCACGGTCAGGATGTTGATCGCCGGGTCCCGGAGCCGCCGGCCCCGGTGATCCACGCACAGCCGCAGGCCCCGGCCGATGGTCTGGCGACGCTCCCGCTCCGTGCCCATCTCCCGGAGCGCGCAGATTTGGAAGACGTTGGGATTGTCCCAGCCTTCCCGCAGGGCGGAGTGGGAGAAGATGAACTTCAGCCGGTTGTCCGGCGAGAGCAGTTTTTCCTTTTCCTTTATGATCCGCCGGTAGGCCCGTTCGGCGTTCTCCCGGTGAATCTGGCTGGTCTCGGCGCTTTCGGTCCAGTTGCCCCGCTTGTCGATGGAAAAATAGCCGTTGTGGATTTCCGCGATCTCCCCGCCGTCGAGAATCTTTTCCGCCCAGGGGCGGTAGTCGGGTCGCTCCGCCAGCGCCCGGAATTCCGCTTCGAACATCCGGGCGTATTTCCCCGGAACCGGATTTCCCCGCTCGTCCCGGTCCCGGTAGAAGCGAACGCTGTCGATGAAAAAGAGGCTGAGGACCGAGATGGCAAGGCCGCGTTCCGCGAACGCCTTTTCCCGCTCCAGATGCTCCCGAATGGTCCGTCGGATCATCAGGCGCTGGACCGCTTCCGCCCCCGCGCCGCCGAACTCCTCCCCCGGCCGAAGGAAAACATCGCCTTCGGGATGGCGGATTTCCAGGGAGGCGTCGGTGCCGCCGGTGATGACGCCGACCCGGTGATCGGCGTACATTCTCCGGCCCGTTTTCTCCGCCAGATCGTCTCCGGAAATCAGCGTGACCACCCGCCGACGAATGCCCGCGCCAACCGCGACGTCCAACGTCGCGCGGGCGATGACGGCGCCCCGGTTTTGCCGAACCCGCTCCAGCCGGATGTGGGGCCGGTTGTCGTCGGCCTCCCGTTCCAGGGCGGCCACTTCGATCTGCTTGACCAGCCCCCGCCGGTAGGCGTCCACCGCGTCCAGCCGGTAGACCATGGCGTGGGGGTCCCGGTGGGTGGCGGAATAGCGCAGGGTGAACAGCGGGTTCATTTCTTCCAGGGCCCGCTTGCCCCGCCCGGAAAGGCCGCCGTCCACGCTCTGGGGCTCGTCCACGACGAGCACCGGGCGAACGGCGCGAATGAGGTCCAGGGGCCGTTCGCCGCCGGTTTTCTCGTTTTCCTTGTACAGCGCGTTGACGTCCCGCTTGTTGATGGCCGCCGCCGTGACGATCATGATTTGAACGGCGGGGGAAGCGGCGAAGTTCCGAATCTGGCCCGGCTTGCGGGAATCGTGGAGGAACCACTCCATGCCCCGGGCGGCGGGATAGCGGGCCGCGAAATGGTCCCGGGTGATTTCCAGCGTTTTGGAAACGCCCTCCTTGATGGCCACGGACGGGACCACCACGATGAATTTGGCGAGCCCGCAGCGCCGGTTCAGCTCGAACAGGGTGCGCAGATAGACGTAGGTTTTGCCGGTGCCGGTTTCCATCTCCACGGTGAAATCCCGGCCGCCCAAACTCTCCGACCGGGGCAAACCGTTCCGTCGCTGGACATCCCGAAGATTTTCCAGCAACGCCGCCTCCGAAATTGGAAGCCGGTTGCCCACCGCGCCGTCGTCCGTCAGATTCCGCGTCGCCATGGGATCGAAGTCCCGGAACGCTCCGCCCGGCGCCCCTTCCCCGAAAACCGTTCCCCGCGCCGCCGCCGGCCAGACAGCCTCGAGCGTTCCGCTCGGAGCCGCTTCTCCGCCGAATGCTTCCCGGTCCCCAAACAAATCGACGACCGCGTCCACGGCCGCCCGCTGGTAATCCAGATTGTCCTCAAATAAAAACTTCATATCAATGGAAAGTTGACAAGGGATAATTGACAATCGGGAATGGACAACGCGGCAAACGGGAAATGCGGGGCCGAAATGGCGCGGGGCGGTTCATTATCCATTGTCCATTACCTCGCGGAGCGTGGTTCGGCGCCGCCCGCTTCCAGCAGGGCCGTCATGCGGGTCTTTGCCACGTCGTCGGAGAAGGCGCCGTCGCGGAAGACCACTCGGGGCGGGGCGTCCCGGTCCGCCTCTCCGAGCAGGGCGAGAATTCCTTGGGCCAAGGGTTCCACGTCTTCGCGGCGAATTTCGGGGGAAAGGCAGGCGATCAGCGCACCGTCTCCAACTTGGTGGACGGTTTTTCCGGCCATGGGCGTCGAGGAAACGGGAACGGTCAACTCCAGCCCTTGTTTCAGCAGGATTTCGAAGAGGATGTCCGTTTCGCTTCGGTCCGCCCGCCACGGGTTTACTTGGTCCTGGAGGCTCCGTTCCAGATTTTCGGGATCGGGCTTCCACGGTTTCAGGTTGCTCTCGTCCAGCCGGAAGGCGCGGAACCCCAGGTCGCCGTCGTATTCCGGGAATTCGGACCGGATGTGGGCGGCGGCGCGTCGGATGCGTTCCCGTCCGATGTGGGCGATTGTGGCGAAGCCGTCCCGGAAGGCGTCGGACTTGGGGGCGCAGGGTTCCGGGAGCTGCACCATGACAAAACGCAAACGGTCGCCGGTTTCCCGATTGTGGTCCAGCACGGCGTGGGCCGCGGCGCAGGAGCCGGCGAAGAAATCCAGCACCAGGTCGTCGCCTTCGCAGACGAAGCGAAGCATTCGGCGGATCAGGTCCAGGGATTTGGGCGTGTCGAAGTATTTTTTGCCCATTAGCCGCAGAAGCTGACGGTTTCCGTTGGGCTTCAAGTCGATCCACAAATCGCTGGCCAGCTTTCCCGGCGAGGCGGGGACGTAATGTTCCGGCTTGCCTCGCCGGGAAAGGCGGAGCAGGTCCGCCTTTTCCCCGGCGCGGGCGGATTCCCGGCGAACCCAGGCGTCGATCCGCTCTTGCGGGGCCGATTCTCCCAGTTCCGCCACCAGTCGCCGCCAGTTGGCCGCCGCGGCTTCGCTTCTGGCCTTTCCCCACCGCCACTGGCCGCTTTCCGGCCGGATTCCGAACAGCTCGTAGCGCATGGTGGGCCGGTCGGTTCCCCGCCAATGGTTGTTCCATCCGCCGACGGAAATCTGGCCGTCATCGGGTTCGATGTGCAACTTGGGAAAGCGGGTGTCCGGATTCCGGGCGTAGAAGACCACGTATTCGTGGCCGTGGTTGAGACAGTCGATGGTGTCGAACTGGGCCTGCACGTTTTTCACGCCCCGGCGGACAACGATGATGTTTTTTCGGCATTCCCCGCCGAAAATTTCGTCCATCATCGCCACGAGGTTGGCCAACTCCTCTCCGCCGATGCTGACGAAGATGACGCCGTCTTGGCGCAGAAGGCGGTGGGCCAGCTTCAGCCGGGGATACATCAGATTGAGCCATCGGGTGTGATAGCGGCCGCCGGTCTCGGGGTTGGAGGTCATTCGCGCCCCGTCCGCGTCGGTCTGGCCGGTGAGGGCGAGGTAATTTTTTAGGCCGTCCCGGAAATTGTCGGGATAGATGAATTCCCGCCCGGTGTTGAAGGGCGGATCGATGTAAATCAACCGGACCTTCCCGGCGTAGCCGCTTTGCAGTAGCCGGAGGACTTCCAGGTTGTCGCCTTCGATGAACAGATTCCGGCTGGTTTCCCAGTCCAGGCTTTGGCCGGGCTTGGGGCGGAGTGTCCCGGTTGCGGGCTGGAGGGCCGCCCCGCGGGCCTCGGCCTTGCCGTGCCAGGTCAGGCCGAATTTTTCCGGGCCGTCCTCGCCGGTTTCTCCCAGGAGGCGTTTGAGGACGTCCCAGTCCATGTTCCCTTCCCGGAAGGCTTCGGGAAACAGCCGTTCCAGCGCCGCCCGGTTCTCCCGG
>JBKHDD010000257.1:0-5133 GCA_046541515.1 Desulfococcaceae bacterium | reverse complement strand
CCGAGTTCGGAAAGCAATTCCTTCGCCAGCCGGAGGCCTTCGTCCAGCGTTTCCCGTTCCCCGCAAAACAGCGCGATATCGTCGGAATACCGCAAATATCCGGAAGAAAACCGCTTCCACATCGCCCGGTCCACCGATTGCATGTAGACGTTGGAAAGCAGCGGAGACAGTCCGCTGCCCTGATGGGAACCGATGGTCGTGTCGAACAGTCCCATTTCCCTAAAAATTTTTGCCTTCAACATGCGGCGGATCAGGCGGAGGACCGGCTTTTCCGGCACCGATGTTTCCAAAATGCCCATCAAGATGTCGTGGTCGATCGAGTCGAAAAAGCGGGAGACGTCCGTCTGCAAAACCCAGTGGCGTCCCTTGGCGATGTGGTCCGCCGCCGCCGCGGCCGCCCGGGTGGCCGATTTTTTGGCCCGGTAGGCGAAGCTGCACGGCAAAAAATGGGGTTCGAACACCGGCGAAAGAACGCAGACGGCGGCCTGCTGCGCCACCCGGTCCCGCACCGTGGAAATCCCGATGTTTCTCGGGTTGCCGCCGCGCCGGATTTCGTAGGCCATGACCGGGCCGGGGCGATAGGTTTCCGAGCGAATTTCTTCTTGAAGGGCGTCCAGATTTTTTTCGATGTTTTTCTCAAAATCCACGGGTTCAACCCGGTCGACGCCCGCCCGCGCCCGCTTGGAGCGCACATGGCGCCATGCCGCCTCCAGCGTCTCGCGGGCGTATAGCTTTTCGAAAATCATAAAATCGCGTATCCCTTCTCGGGGCGAAACGGATAGATTCCCAAGTGGCGAACCCGTTCCCGGCAGGATTTGCAAATCAAATAAAAAAGGACGCTGTCGGTCGCCGGATCGACAAGTCCTTCCAGTTTTTCCATCAGTTCTTGAAGGGCGGCGGGCGCCAGCGCGCACTCAAATACGCTTTTTTGAATGCGGGGACCGTAATCCTCCAGCGTGTCCGCGACCTTTCGCCGCTTTTTGTCGCACGTGACGTCGTAGGAGACGACGTAGTGGCTTTTCATTTTTTCACCTCCATTCCACCCGGAAGGGTTGGCCGCCGGACGGTCCCCCGCCGCGGAGAAGGCCCGCCGGCGGCCTCAATAAAAAGCCCTTCCCGGGTTCGCCGGGGGGCTTTTCAGAACCTAAAGAAATGGGCCTTCTTGCCGGGAAGGCCGGCGCAGACCATCTCCCGCCGCAAAAGGACCGAACATTCGTTGGGATGTTTGCAAATCCCGCCCTTCTTGGCGCGATGTTGACAGAAGATTTTGGGAAAAAGAGCAAAAACCGCCTCGGTGTTCCCCGCGAACCACTTCCGGTGCAGCTTCTTCACCCGCCGAAAAGCCCGCCAGAACGAATAATCCGCCGTGTACAAAACCGCCAGATGGTCCCGGTATCGCTCCTGGGACGCCAGCTCGTTCAGGCAGATCAAAATCGCGGAATCCATCCCGTCCAGAATTTTGTTTTTCAGCCGGTCCCGGTCGGCCTGATAAGATTTTTGGCGTTTTTCCGCGTTTGTCTTCATCCACCGAAAGGTGGCCTTGTCGAGCAAATTGGGATCCTGAAGAATTTCTTGGGCGTCGGCGAAGGGCGAGGTGTCCGGCTCCCAGTCCAGCTCCCAATTTCCGGCGCTCCGCATCCGCTGTTCAATCTGCCGAACCAGGGTCTGTTGGTCCCGAAACAGGCGAAGCGCCGTTTCATAATCGTCGTGGACGTCGATGTCTCGATGAAGCATCCCCGACAAAAACTCCACCCACACAATATCCGGAACCACGATGGGATTCTGGTTTTCCTCGCAGAACCGCTTGATTCTCAGATGGGAAGCCGGGGTGTTTTTCGGATCGGATATGAGGGTTTGCTTCCAGGAATACAGAATATTCGTGTCCACCAGGTAAACCACCGGCCGAGGGTCCGCTTTCATTCCGCCACCTCCCCGTCCTCGTCGCCGTCGGGTTCGTCAAAGGCCTCCCTGAGTTCTTCCATCTCTTCGGAATAATCTTCCCATTCCTCCAAAGCTTCGGGCGGAAGTTGAATGTTCAGCCGTCGAAGCGCGTCTGCGTCCGCGGGAAAAATTTCCCTTCGCCCATGCCAGGCGATCGCTTTTTTCAGCGCCTCCGCCAGCGCCGCCGGCCAATTTTCTTCCGCGGTATTGATCATTCGGAACGGATGGTGATTGGCGACAAACAAAATGGCGTCTCGCGCCGCGTCCTCGCCGGGTCCCCCCACGATGACCTGGGGAGCGGGCGAGTGGGCCAAAATGGCGGCCAAAAGCGCTTTTTCTTCGGGAAAAATCGGAAACTCGTCCAAAAAAACAAGGACGACGGCGAATTCCGGCGTTTCCGCCAAACGGCGGTTCGCCGCCTCCAGGGAGGAAACGTTTTCCACCTCCCAACCAAGCCCCAAGGCTTCGGAAACCGCCGCTTCCAATTTCTCCGCGCCGATGGACCCGCCGGCGCACGTCAAGACCCGTTGGGAAAATCCTTTCCGCTCGGGCCGGGCCGGCGCCGCCGGTTCCGCGCCGCTTTGGATGAGCGACACGAGCCGCTTCACCGACTCGGGTTCGTTTTTGTGGACGTAGGCGTGGCAGTGGGCGTTGGCCGCGGCGAACCAGTGGGGCGTCGTTCCGGCGCCGCTAAACATGATCACCCGGGTTTCGTTGTGAAGCGAAATGAATCGTTTCAGAACGTTCACCCCGTCTCCCTCCTCCGCGTCGGCCACGCGGCTCATGTCGATGTCCAAGACGAAAACGTCGTAGAACCGTTCGTAATAGGCCTCCACGGCCAGGCTCATGGATTCCACGAGATCCACCTCGAAGCCCGCGGTTTCCATCCACTCCACCGCCACCTGAACGATTTCGGACGCCGGCTCGTCGTCCATGAACAATACGCGAATCGGTTTTGTTTCCATTTCCTACCTCTCGGGATTCAATCGGATTTCAAAAAAGGCCCCGTCTTCCGGCTGCTCGTCCGGAAATCGAAGCTCGCCCCTCAACTTCTCCATGGCCATCCGGGCGTGGGAAAGTCCGAGCCCGGTTTCCTTCTGGATGCCCTTGCTGCTCACGTATGGCTCGAACATCAACGCTTTCAACCGCGGGTCCACCCCGCCGGCATTGTCGCAAACGACGATTCGCCGGTCCTCCGGGTGAATCGTCAGCTCGATCCTGCGGTTGGCGCGGGGAATCTTCCGCCGCTCGAACGCGTCCATGGCGTTTTTCACCAAATTGTCCAAAATCAGCGTCAAATACTCCGGGTCCGTCAGCCATCGAACCTTGGTTCCGTCCGGCGCAATGCGGATGTCGGCGCGATCCAGAAAGGGGCTGACCGCCTCCCGCGCCAGGGCCGTCGGATCGGTTTCCCGGAAAACGGCGTTTTCGTCCCGGATGAATCGATTGACGCCATGGATCCGGCGGAGTTCCCGCCGAAGGGTGCGCAAGCCTTTTTCGATGGCGCCGCCGGACACCTCCGGGTGGTTCAGCAACATTTCCAGCCGGTTCTGAATGCCGGCCATGGTGTTTTCCGTGTCGTGGGTAAACCGCCGGATTTGGTGCTGCACCGCCCGGCGTTCCTCCAAAAATTTTTTCCGCACGGCGGCGAACCGGTCGTCCGGCGATATCTCCAGTGCCCGCCGCGCCCATTTCAACGCTTCCTCGTCCGCCTCCTCTCCGCCCCGAAAATAGGCCAGATCGGAAAGAAGGTTCATCACCTGGGTTCTTCCGGCGGCATTTTCCGCCGCCACCGGCTCCGAAACCGCCAGGTAAACCGCGCAAAGCGCATGGGTGTTTTCCACATGGGCCGGACGGTCGAACCGGATGCGCTCGTCAAAAATTTTTTCCGTCAGCGCGCTCAGAACCAGATCGTGACCCCACCCCTCCGCGTCGATTCCCGCGAACCGGCCGGCCCATCGGCCGCCGATTTCCTCCACCCGGTCCGGGGCGAACCGGCAGGCCAGCTCCAGGGCGTTTTTAAATAGCGTCTTGGCGTTCTGGGGAAACCAGCCCCGGAGTCCCTTTTCCCGCGCGGCGGCCTCGCAGGTTTCAACATATTTTTCGAGATACTCGAAAAATATGTCCCACTCCTTTGCCGGCGGACTCTCCGAGCCTTCCAAAACGCCGTAGGCCGACGCGGCGACGGTATAGGCCACCACGGCCCGGTCCTTGGGGCCGACCGCAAACCCCGCCGCCTCCGGCGCCAGCCGCCCCTCGTAATCCAGACTTTTTTCCAAGGCTTCCGGATAATCCCGGCCCCGAAACCAGGGGAGCACCTCCCCGCTCCAGCGAGGATCCTTTTCGTGTAGCGGCCGTTCGTCCGCGGATTCAATTCCCTTGCTCATGGCTCTCCCTTCATCTTTTGGTTCGGATGAAAAGCGACGCCGGCTCCAGCCGGTGAATGGGGATGGGCGCCTGGCCTTCCCCCGCCCGGACCCAGGTAATCGTCCAGTCGCCGGCCTTGGGATGTCGAAACAATTCCCGCACGGCATACTCCCCGCCATGGCCGACCAAAATCAGGTTGGAAATGCTTTCCGGCATCAGATGGTTGAACAGCGCCTGCGCTTGGCCGGCTTTGTTTTTTCCCGTCAAATCCACCAGCGTAAACCCAAAGGAATCACGCAGTCTGGCGAAAAAAGGACCGTTGAAATCGGGAGGGTTTTTAAAGGGGATCGGAAAAAAGAGCCGGGGTTCCAATCGGTACTGATATATGAACTTGTGGTACAATCCCATAAAATCGAAAAATTCCTTTTTCCCGGTCATCCGGTTCGACCAGAACACCAACGCCGCGGCGGGAAGCTGCGGATTGGGCTTGTACTGCCAGGGCCCGGTTCGCTTCTCCTGGCCGGACGGCCTCGCGCCGCCTCGTTTTTCGGGACCGCCTTTTTGCTTTCCCTGGCTCCGGCCCGGCGGCGTTGCCCGGGGCTTGCTCCCGTCCCGGAAAAATCCTTTCACCTCGTAACTGTTTTGAAGCCGCAGAGAGGGCGCCGGATGGAGGCACAAATTCAGGAATCTTGCCCAAAAAGGCTCCAGGCCTAGATCGTTGATCCGATTTTGAATGTCGGACGGGAAGGGATCGTCGGCCGGGAACATTTCTTGGAAGCGGCGGAACGGAAGAATGATTTGCAGCACCAGCTTTCCCAGCGCGTA
>JBKHDD010000256.1:0-5149 GCA_046541515.1 Desulfococcaceae bacterium | reverse complement strand
TTCGATGCCTCCGACCAACGCTTTTTCTTCCCATGGTTCCCTTTTTCCGATTCCGTTTCATCCGCCAAGCGCTTTTCTCCAAATCTGAACTTTTGCAAAATTTTACGCAACACATCATCAGCTTCGAGCCCGTGACAGGCTGCCAATTGTTCAAGATAACGGTAATCAGATTCGTCGATTTTTATCGTGCGATCAGGCATAAATCCCCTCCTTCCCGCGAACGGATCGGAACGCCAAATTCCGGCTATGGGAAAGGAACCCGGCCGTTTTGCTCAAGCTTGGCTCCATAACGGAGTGTAACGCTTACCCCAAGGTTCCGCAAAAGGAATTTTTATGGGAGGGCGCCGCGCAAAGCTCCAAATTGTTTTCGAGATATATTCGTTTATGCTATAATCCTCCCACGCTCTTCGGTTCCAACCAACGCCCCAATCCAACCGCGGGACGGGGTCGTCGCAATCGCGGACTCAATCGCAACCACAAGGGAGGAATCCATGAACTTTCTGATCATCGGAGGAGACGCGGCCGGGATGAGCGCGGCCAGCCGGGCCAAGCGCCGAAATCCGGACATGAACGTCACGGTGCTGGAAATGACGGAGGACGTTTCCTACAGCGCCTGCGGAATGCCCTACAACATCGCCGATCCCGGGCGGGACGTCGAGGACCTGGTCATCCGCCGGGCCGAGGTCTTTCGGGAAAAGCAGAAGATCGACCTGCGCACCGGCCACAAAGTCGAATCCATCGACCGGAGCGCCAAAACCGTCTCCGGAACCCAATCCGACGGAACCCCTTTCACCCTGCCCTACGACAAGCTCCTCGTCGCCACCGGGGCCACGCCGGTTCGGCCCGCCATCCCCGGCGCGGACCTCCCGGGCGTGATGACTCTCAACAGCCTGGACGAAGGTCGCCAGATCAAATCCGCCCTGGCCGACAAATCGGTCCAAAAAGTCGTCCTCATCGGCATGGGCTACATCGCCCTGGAGATGTGCGAATGTCTCCACGAGCGCGGCATCGCCGTGGAAATGGTCAAGCCGCGCTCCGGTTTGCTCCCATGGCTGGACCGGGAGATGGCCGACGCCGTCCGGGCGGAGATTGAATCCCGGGGCGTGGCCGTCCACGACGGAATGGAAATCCAACGGATCGAAGCGGACGGATCGGACGAAAAGGGCGGCCCCTTCCGGGTGATCTGCTCCGGTCTCACCTTGGAGGCCGATCTGGTCCTCATCGGCATCGGCGTGGCCCCCAACAGCCGGATCGCCGAGGCGGCGGGGCTGGAACTCGGTCCCCAAAAGGCCATCGCCGTGGACAAGCGGATGCGCACCTCGGACCCGGACATCTTCGCCGCCGGCGACTGCGCCGACGCCTTCCACGTCGTCGGCGGCCACCGGGTGTTCATCCCCCTGGCCCTTCGCGCCAACCGGGCCGGATGGGCCGCGGCCGACAACGTCGCCGGCGCCCCCGCGGAGCTGCCCGGCGTGGCCGGCACCGCCGTCTTCAAAATCTTCGACTACCAGGTCGCCCGCACCGGCCTCACCGTCGCGGAGGCGGAAAAGGCCGGATTCGAACCCGCCGCCGTCACCATCAAGGCCCTCACCCGGGCCCACGTCTACCCCGGCGCGGAACGCATCTGGGTCCACATGGTCGGCGACCAAAAAAGCGGCCGGCTCCTTGGCGCGCAAATGGTCGCCAAGGAAACCGCCGCCCATCGCATCAACGCCCCGGCCGTGGGCCTCCAGGCCGGCATGACCGTGGCGGAATTCGTCCAGTCCGATCTGGCCTACGCCCCGCCCTTCGGCCCGGTGTGGGACCCGGCGCTCACCGCCGCCAATCAGTTGCTGAAAAAGCTGGGGTGACGAAAAATGCCGGACGTTTGGGAAATTCCAATGGGCGGGGCGCCGGAGCGACCAAGGGCGTGGACCATACGTCCCCGGTCAATCCCCGGTTGAAGAAAGGGGGAAAACGTGGCATTCAGGGCGGGAAAGGAGACCGACCATGAAAGAGATCGACGCCCGGGGGCATGAATGCCCCGTTCCCATTCAAATGACCCTCCACGCCCTGGAGGCGCCGGATACCGACGAAATTCGAATCTTGGTGGACCAGCAGTCCACCGCCGACGGCCTGGCCGATTTTCTGGAATCCCAAGGATTCGCGGTGCAAATGGCCGATCACGAAGGGGCGATTTCCGTCGGCGGCCGGCGCTACGCGGCGCTGGCCCCCGATCCGGAAGCGGAAACCCTGTCGGCGGGACCGGGCCGGCGGACCCTGGTGGTGGTCAGCGACGACCGCATCGGCGGAGACGACGTGTGGGGCGGGAAACTGATGGCCCGGTTTCTGGAGAATCTGGGCGAACTGCGGCCGGACCTTCGGTGGGTGGTCTTCCTGAACGGCGGGGTGAAATGGACGGCGGAGCCGGGCGAGGCTCTGGAAACCCTGCGAAATCTGGAAGAACAGGGCGTCCGCGTCGGCGTTCGCGGCGCCTGCCTGAAGCACTTCGGCCTGGACGGCCAAAACGCCGTGGGCGAAGTCCTCTCCATGCGCGACATCGTCGCCGCCATGCAGCGGGTGGACAAGGTGGTGCGGATGTGAGGAGGAAATTTGGCTCCCGAAGGCGCCGAAAAAAACGCCCCGGAATCCCGCACGGAGAGATTTCGGGGCGTTTGACATTCTTGGAAGGCTGACCGTCAGAGCACGATCGCCGCCATGACTCCCGCCAGGATGATCGCGATGGAGACCAGCAGCGGCGTGAAGAAAAAGGCGGTTTTTTCGTTCAACGCCGGCAACTCCCGCAACGCCCCGAACATGAGCAGGAGGCTGAAGGAAAGGCCGAAGGCCAGAATCAGCGGCGCGACCTGAACGATCCCCACCGCCGCCAGCCACAGCCAGCCCAGAAAAAGGGCCGCCGTGGTGGGAAACAAGCTGAAGCCGGCCTTGAACAGACTTTGGCGGGTATCGGTTCGCCCGCCGCCGCCCATCCGGCCCAGCAGAAGGAAACCCCCGAACAAGGCGCCCACCGGAATCAGGCTGACCACGAAGAAACCGAAATAATTGCCGGCGGTCAGCCTTGCCCAGGCCCCGAAAATCCCGCGAATCAGGCCGATGATCAGAAGATAAAGTCCCAAGACGTTCAGAAAGGCCAGCCCGCCGCCGCCGATCCACTGGTTCGTCTCCGAAAGCCTTTCGAGGATTTTCCGCTGTCCGGTTAGCGGATTGGCGAGAAACAGGGAAACCAGTTCGGAAAACGGGGCCGAAGATGTCCCGGCGGTCCGGCGGGTTTCCGCTTGCGTCTTATCCCTCGCGTCGTTTACAGTGCCCTCTTGCTCGTTCTCGATCGTCATGGTTTTTTCCTTTCAAATTGGTTTTTGGGAAAGGCGTGGTCCCCTCCCCTTTCACGGTTTGCGATGTTTCGGGGTGAACCGCAAGGTACCAGGGTTCCCCCCGAAACCGTCAACTTCATCCCGCCTTCAGCGTAACGCCGAGGGTATCCAGCAACAGGAGGGGATTCTCCGGGAAGACCACCTGTTGGAGCGGCATCGGTTCTTCGGGCGCGGCGTTCAACGTCAGGGTCCCGGGGTTCCCGACGAATCGACGGGCTTGGGCCAGCCCCTCCGCGATGGCCGGCGGGGGACCGGATTTCAGAATCTGGTCGATGGTGGTTTGGATGATCTCCTGGGCATTGATGCCGTTTTGTTCGGAAACGGCCTTCATGATCCGCGGCGCCAAGGATTGATCGGCGTATTGAAGGTCGAGGGAATGGAGCTTCCAGGTTGGGAATCCGGCCACCGCCGAAGGGTGGGCCGTTTCGATGGGGACGAGGTTTCCCAGGTGAAGACGGCATTCCAGGTCGGCGACCTGGGGAATCGACAACCGGACCGGGTCCACGTTGATCTCCGTTCGGTCTTCGCTGAACCGGTAGGTCAGATCCAGGTCGGCCCGCAGGTCGCCGTATTCCAACTGCTTCAGCCCTTCGGAAAAACCCTTTCCGAAGGTTTCCCCGGTTAATTGGACGCCCCGGATGGAAACGTCCGCGAACGCCGGGATCTCTTGGCCCTCGTCGATCTCCCGGATGACCATCTCATCGATTTTCAGCGGCGAGGCGCCTTCTTCCCCGGTGGGCGTCAGGACCATCCGGGAGACGGTCACCTGGCCGTCCATCAGGTTGTAGCGAACGCCCTCGTGGGTGATCTTCACGTCGTGGGCTTCGGCGGAGGCGAACGCCGCCTCCACCCGCTTCGCCGCGGTCTGGTTCGCGTACAGTTGAAGACCGATTCCGCCGACGACGAGAACCGCCAGAATGCCGATTGCCAGCCAATGCCAACGTTTCATCTTTGCCTCCTATTCCTGCGGGTTGGGGGGTGATTGATTCGGACCTTATCGGTTTTCTCCGAGGCCGGGGAGGAAGGCTTCACGGCGAGAGCGTGTCGCGTTCACCCTTGGAATGGGAATTTTCACGGGGAAGATGGCCCGGGATGGCGGGTTGGCCTCGCGGACATGAAAAGAGGCGCGAACCGGTCGCGGCCGAAACTCCATAACGCCGATCGATTTTGGAGGTTCCATTGGTTTCATCGGAAATATTGGCTTCCGTGCCGCTGTTTTCCTGTTTGAATGAAGATGAACGCGACGCGATATCCGCCATTTGTCTGGAGCGGTCTTACCGGAAAGGGGCGGTGATCATCACGGAGGGAGAGCGGACCGATTCGCTCTACGTGGTGCTTTCCGGCAAGGCGGTGGGCGTCAGCGTGGACGAGGAGGGGCGGCAATTCGTGCTGAACGAATTCGGGCCGGGGGATCATTTCGGGGAGATGAGCTTCATCGACCAGGCGCCGCGATGCGCCGACGTGGAAGTGGCCGAACCCAGCCGGCTTTTGGTGATTTCCCGGGGCCATTTTCGGGAAATGCTCGCGGCCAATCCGGACATTTGCTTCAAATTGATGGAAGGATTAAACGTCAAGCTTCGAAAGGCCACGGAGCAGATCAAGGATCTGGTGTTTCGGGACGTCTACGGCCGGGTCGCCCGGTTTTTGGACGGGGCCTGCCGGGAAGAAACGGATCGTTGCCGGATCGCGGAGCGGTTGACCCAGCAGGACATCGGCGACCGGGTGGGCGCTTCCCGGGAGATGATCAGCCGGATTTTCAAGGAGCTGCGGGACGGCGG
>JBKHDD010000255.1:0-5330 GCA_046541515.1 Desulfococcaceae bacterium | reverse complement strand
AAAATGAGGTGATGATAAAGAGCAAGAGCGGAGAACTGTTCATTGTGCAGCTTGCCTCCCAGAAAGAAGGAGCTGCCTACAATTTACCAGATCTCGACCTCGGCCTGACCCGGGAAGAAATCGTTGACTACATCAAAGAAGTCAGGGAAAGGCAATAAGGCGAATTGCAAGAAAGATTGAACCGCAGCCCTCTGGGAGCGACGAGTTGTACTCGTCGAATCGGGGCTTCGGCGGAATCCGGCGACGAGTACAACTCGTCGCTCCCGGATGAGCGCACACCTCATCGCCGCCCTTCCTCGGAAACCGCCGGCGCTTCCACCACTCCCGCAATCCGCTTCACTCCGCCCCGTCTATCCACCCGACCAACCCTCCCAATCATCCTCGCCAACCCCGCCACGGAATCCCCCATGGCCTCCGCCTGGGTGTCCAGTTCCGTCGTGGCGGCGGCCAGCTCTTCGGCGTTGGCGGCGGCGGCGCTGGTGAGGCGGTTCACCTCCGAAATGGCGGCGTTGATCTGATCCAGCCCGACGGCTTGTTCCCGGGAATATTCGGAAATTTCCTCGATTCGCCCCCCCACTTCGGCCCCCTCGGCGGATAGCTCCCGCACCAGCACCCGGAGCGATTCGGCCTGGTCCGCGCTCCGGCGAATCCGTTCCGCCGCCGCGTCGATGATCTCTCCGGTTTCTCCCGAAGCCGCCGCGCAGTCCTTGGCCAGCCGCCGCACCTCTCCGGCCACCACCGCGAAGCCCGCGCCGGATTGGCCCGCCCGGGCCGCTTCCACCGCCGCGTTGAGCGCCAGCAGATTGGTCTGAAAGGCGATGTCGTCGATGGTCTCCAGAATCAGCGCCATCCGCCGGCTGGAATCCGACAATTCTTCCATGGTTTCGCCCATCCGGCGCCCGGCCTCGCCCACCTCCCGAAAACGGTCGCCCATGGATTTCACCCGGGATACCACCTCCGCGGAAATTTCCAAATTCCGCCGGGTTCGCTCCGTCAGGCTTTCGGTGGCGGCGGCGGTCTGCTCCAGGGCCGACGCCTGGGCCGCGGCCCCTTCCGCCAGTTCTTGGCTGGCCGCGGCGATTTGCCCGGCCGCGCTTCGGGTCTGGCGGGCGCCTTGGCCCACCCGTCCCACCGCCGATCGAACGCGCCGCACCGTGGAGCGCGTCACCCAGACGGCGAATCCAATCCCGCCCGCCAGCGCCGCCAAGACGAAACCGGCCAGCCGGAACAGGGCCCCCCGACGGATGGCCCGAAGCCGCTCCCGCGCCGTCTCGGAGAGTTCCGCCACCGCCGTTTCCAGGGCGTCCCGGTGGCCGTTCATCAACAAAATCGCGGCGTTTTGCCGCAACGCATGATCGTAGTAGGCGGCCGTATCCCGGGAAAGGGCCCGGGCCAGCGCCGACACCCGCTCCGCCACCTCCCGATGGGCGTCGCTGCCCCGAACCAGTTCGTGCCACTCCGCCGCGGCCCGGTCCAGACCATTCAGGGCCCGCTGGAGCGTCCCGTACCGGACGGGGCTCGACCGCTCGAAATAGGCGGCGGCGGAGGCCCGGAGCAGGGCGTGGGCGTTCTGGAGGTCCTCGATCATGAACTCGCCCCGGCGAATGGCGCCTCCCAACGCCGCCAGCCGTTCCTCGATTTCCGAAGCCAGGGCGATCTTTTGCCGTTCGGCGGAATCGTAGGCGTCGAACGAGGCCCGGTATCCCTCGACCTCGGCCTCGGCCCCCTCCCGCGCCGCCTCCAGGCCGGAAAACGCCATGGCGGCGAGATTTTCATCGCACCGTTCCAGCCGGCTTCGAACCGCGGCGGCCGACTCCCGCTGAAGGTCCCGGCCTTCGGCATAGGCGTGGCCGAGATGGCGTTCGGTCCCGGCCACCGCCGCCCAAAAATCGGCCCGAACGTCCCCCAGGCGGGAAAACAGGGACGCCCCCTCCAATGCCCGGGTCATGGCCAAATAGCCGGCGCCGCCGGTGGCCAGGGTCGGCAACAGAACGAGCGCGAATCCCAGGCCGATTTTCCGGCCGATGGTCAGGCTGAAGCGCATGGCTGGAGACCTCCTTTACTTTTCCCGGGGTCCATGGCATAGATCAAAAGGCCGGGCAAATTTTTCATGAAAAACCGGCGGTCAGAACCCAGATTATATTATTTTCACCCAATTCACACGGCATTTTGCACCGGCCGGGCCGGTTTCGCGGGGAGAATCCTTCCCCGCCCCCCGGATGGCCCAGAACGGATCACCCGAAATCGAAAGGAGCGGAGTATGCCATTCATCCTTCGGAATTCCCTGGCTGCGGCCCTGGCCCTGATTTTTTCATGGGTCGTCGTCTCCGGGGCCGACGCCATGGACTACAAAAAAGAGTACAAAATGACCGTCAACGTGGGGCCCAGCTTCTACTGGGGCATGGGCGCCACCAAGTTCGCCGATCTGGTGCGGGAAAAAACCGACGGCAAAATCAACATCAAGCCCTATTTCGGCAGCGCCCTGCTCAAAGGCGCCCAGCTCAAATCCCCCCAGATGGTGGCCAGCGGCATCATCGACTGCGCCTACGAATCCACCATCAACGCCGCCCCGGTCATCCCGGAGATGAACGTCTTCTCCCTGCCGTTTTTCATCAACAATTTCGAAAACCTGGACCGGCTGGAAAACGGGGTCACCGGCCGAACCCTTTTCGAGGCCATGGACCGGAAAGGGCTGATCGGTCTGGCCTGGGCCGAGAACGGATTCCGTCAGGTGACCAACAGCAAGCGGGAAATCCGGACCCCGGCCGACATGGAAGGCATGCGGCTGCGGGTGGTGGGCAGCCCGATTTTCATCGACATCTTTCGCGCCCTGGGCGCGGACCCGGTGAACATGAACTGGGGCGACGCCCAGACCGCTTTTCAGCAGGGCGTGGTGGACGGCCAGGAAAATCCGGTGGGCGTGCTCATTCCGGTGCAGATCTGGCAATACCATCAGTACGCCACCTTCTGGAACTATCTGGTGGACCCGCTGATCGTCTACTGGGGCAAGCGCGAGTGGCAGAAGTTTCCGCCGGACATCCAGCGGGCCATCCGCGAGGCGGCCGAAGAATCGTCCCGGTTTGAAAAAGCGCTTTGCCGGGCCGGGCTGGACAACGGGGAAAGCCTGAAAATCCTGAAGGAAGAATTCGACTTCGAAATGGAGGTTCCCGATCCCGTGGCCCACATGGAGGAGAAGGGGATGAAGGTCACGTTCCTGACCGAAGAGGAGCAAAAAGCCTTCGCCGAAAAGACGAAGACCGTCTACGACAAGTGGGTGCCGGAAATCGGCGAGGACCTTTACGAAAAGGCCAAGGCCGACATGGCCGGCAACTGACGCCCGTCGCTTAATTCCGCCCCGGACGCCGACCGGCGTTTCCGGGGCGTTTTTGTATCCGTCCGCCGTCGGTGGCGTCCCCTTTGGGATTCCAAATGAACGAAGGAACCCGGTTGGCCCGGGGCGTATGCAATACGCCCCTACGATAATTTCCCCAATTGAACGGCATTGGGTTTTCCACCTTCCCGCAGGTTCCCGGCGGACCATTCCCCGGCCGGCGCCCGCCGATTCCGCGGCACCACGGAGTGCTTCATGTTCCAAGAACTTCGGCGAATTCGCCTCGACTACTGGATCGCGGCCATCCTGCTGTTCGTCATGGCGTCCGTCGCCTTTGTCAACATCCTCAGCCGCCACCTGTTCCACTTTTCCTTCGCCGCCACCGAGGAAATCACCATCAACCTCTTCGTCTGGATGACGGTGGTGGGCTCCGGCATCGCCTTCGAACGGGGCGCCCAGCTCGGCATGGTCACCTTTTTCGGCAAATTCCCCCGGGCAATGAAGATCGGGATGGTCTACCTGGGTTCGGGTCTCGGCGCCCTTCTCTTCATCCTGGTGGACTGGTATTTGATCCGGGCGATTTACGACGAGGTAACCCTGTTTCAGGCCATGTCAGGTTCCCTGGGGATTCCGGTCTGGATTTACTACGCCGGGGTGCCGGTGCTGTCGATTTTCGTGTTCCGGGGCATTCTGCGCAACCTGAAACACCGGCTGAACCTGCTGCGCACCGTGGAGAAGGACGCGGGCTGATGGAAATTCTGCTGATCTCCGCGCTTTTTTTGGGTCTGATGATCCTGGGGCTGCCCATCGGGACCGCCCTGGGCATTTCCGCCGTGGTCACCATCTGGTCCTTCGACCTGGGCATCGGGATGCTGGGCATCAACTTCACCACCGGCATCGCCTCGTTTCCGCTACTGGCGATTCCCTTTTTCGTCCTTGCCGGGGTCATTCTGGAGCGGGCCGGGCTGGCGGCCACCATCGCCCGGTTTTTCGAGCTGCTGGTGGGCCGGGCCACGGGCGGCCTGGCCATGGTGGCGGTCTGCACCTGCATGTTCTGGGGGGCCCTTTCCGGCTCCGGACCGGCCACCACGGCGGCGGTGGGGCTCATCCTGCTGGCCCCCATGATCCGCCACGGCTACAACAAGAATTTCTCCGGGGCCCTCATCGCCAACGCGGCGGACCTCTCCATCATCATCCCGCCCTCCATCGCCTTCATCATTTACGGGAACATCACCAGCGTGTCGGTGAGCGCGCTGTTTCTTGCCGGGGTGATTCCGGGGCTGCTGACCGGGGTGGGGACGTTGGCGGTGGCCTGGTGGATTTCCAAAAAGAATGGCTACCGGGGCATTGCGGAACGGGCGTCTTGGCGGGAAATTCTGAAGGCGTTTCGCCAGTCGCTCTGGGCGATTCTCTCGCCGGTGATCATCCTGGGGGGAATTTACACCGGGATTTTCACGCCCACGGAAGCGGCGGTGGTGGCGGTGTTTTACAGCCTGTTCGTGGCGGTGTTCATCTACCGGTCCCTCTCCGTCGCGGATTTCGTGAACGTGCTGGTGGACGCCAGCGTCACCAGCTCGGTGATCATGTTCATCGTGGTCTTCGCCGGCATTTTCACCTGGGCCGCATCGGTCATCGGCGTGGTGGACCAGGCGGCGGCCTTCATCGTCCAGATATCGCCCAACGCGGCGGTGATGATCATCCTGGTCAACCTGTTGCTGCTGGCCCTGGGGATGGTGCTGGACGCCATTTCCATCTCCTACCTGATCATGCCGATTTTGATCCCGGTGCTGGCCGCCTTCGGCATCGATCCGCTCTGGTACGGCGTCATCTTCATTTCGGCCCTGGCCATCGGACAGGCCACGCCGCCGGTGGGCGTCAATCTCTTCACCGCCGCCAACCTCATCAAAGGCGACATCGACGCCGTGGCCAAACAGGCCATCCCCTTCGTCATCATGGACGTGATCGTGCTGGTGATCCTGTCGCTGTTTCCGGCGCTGTC
>JBKHDD010000254.1:0-5385 GCA_046541515.1 Desulfococcaceae bacterium | reverse complement strand
ATGGCGGTCCCCGGACCGTTGCCCTCTCCGACCGGGGCGGTCCTTTCCGGGACATGCATCGGGCGCTCATCAAGGGACTTGGTTCGCCGAACTACGTCAACCACGACGCCTCCTGCGCCCGGAACGTGCAGCACGCCGCCCTCTCCGTCATGGGAATGGGCCGCAAAGGCGTGTCCTACGACCTGAAAAACAGCCGGCACGTGGTCCTTCAGTTCCGAAACATTTTGGAAGCCATCAACGTCCAGGAGGTCAACAACCTCATGGACGCCATGGAAAAAGGCTGCAAGCTGACGGTCATCGACATCCGCTCCACGGTTTCGGCCTCCAAGGCGGACAATTTCTTCCTGGTCCGGCCGGGTTCCGACTATGCCTTCAACTTGTCGGTGATTCACGAGTTGATTTACCAGAAGATGTACAACAAGGAATACGCCCGACTCCACATCAAGGACCTGGACCAACTGGAAAGCTTCGTGGCGCCCTACACGCCGGAATGGGCCGAGATCGAAACCGGCGTCCCGGCCGACCGCATTCGGGCCTTTGTTCGGCAACTGGCCGAGGCCGCGCCGGCGGTGCTCTGGCATCCGGGCTGGATGGCGGCGCGCTACAGCCATTCCTTCTACGTCTGCCGAAGCATCTATTTGATCAACGCCCTGCTCGGCTCGCTCGGCGCAAAGGGGGGCCTGCCCTTGGTGAGCAAGCCCGGCGACGTGGGCCGCAAGGGGCTGAAGTCCATGCAGGACCTGTATCCCCGCCCCGAGGAGAAACAGGCCGACGGGGCCGGGTGGCTGTATCCCCACATCGAGTCCGGACCCGGCCTTGGGCATTTGCTCTACAAAGCCATGGGCTCGGAGGAGCCCTACCCGGTCAAGGCGTACATCTGCTTTCGGCACAATCCGCTCATGGGCTATCCCGACCCCGACCAATTGAAAAAATGGTTCGACAATCTGGATTTCATGTTGTCCATCACCTTCTCCTGGTCGGACACCGCATGGTATTCCGACGTGGTGTTGCCGCTTTCCACCTACCTGGAACGGGAAAGCATTGTCGCCACCAAAAACAGTCTGTCCCCCTACTTTTTCATGCGGCAACGGGCGGTGCAGCCCCGCTACGACAGCAAGGCGGAATGGGAAATCTGGGCCGGCCTGGCCAAGCGGCTGGGGCTGGACGAGCTGGCTTTCGAGTCCATCGAAGATGTCTGGAACTTCCAATTGGAAGGCACCGGCGTCTCCATCGAGGACTTCGCGGAGGGCGGCAAGGTTTCCCTCGGCGACGAGAAGCGCTATATTCCCATGGAGGAGCTGAAGTTCAAAACGCCCTCGGGAAAGATCGAGGTCGTCACCGAGCGACTGGAAAACGTCGGCCTTCCCTCCCTGCTGCCCTACGAAACAATGGAACGTCCGCCGGAGGGCCAGTTCCGCCTCACCTTTGGCCGCTGCGCCCTTCACACCCAGGGCAACTCGGTGAACAACCCCATGCTCTTCGAGCAGATGCCGGAAAACGTCCTCTGGATCAACAAAGACGCGGCCGGACGCCTGAAGATCGCCGACGGCGAAACCGTCCGGGTTTCCCAGAACGGCTACAGCGAAACCATCAAGGCCAAGGTGACCGAGTTCATCCATCCGGAGGCGGTCTTCGTGGTCCACGGCTTCGGCCACACCCTTCCGGTGGAAAGCCGGGCCTTTGGCCGCGGTCTGGCCGATCAGAAATTTATGAAGGGCGGGCTGGAGAAATGGGACAAGGCCGGCGGCGCCATCGCCTACCAGGAGCATTTCGTGGAGGTGAGCAAGCTGTAGTTCGGCAAAATTCTGTGGGGGCGTATCGCATACGCCCCCGCCAAATCAGGCTCCGTCGTTCGTTTGGAATACCCAAGTGAACGGCCTGCCTGGGCGGCAAGCCGATCGGCGGTTGAAATAAGGCAACAATCACGGGCGCGGGGGAGTTCCTCCGCGCCCGTTTTGTCTCTTTCCCCGGCCGCGGAATGGCCGCCTTTTCCATTTCTTGAAAGTTCCCTGTCTTTCCTTTATGAATGGTATGGAATATTTTCAATGGGAGTGGAAAAAATGGAAAATCTGCAAACGCTGTATGACCGGAACTACGCCGAGTGGGCGAAGAAAAACGCCGAGCTTCTGCGAAAAGGGAAATTCTCGGAGCTGGATATCGACCACTTGGTGGAGGAGCTGGAAGACATGGGTCGGAGCGAGCGCAACGAACTGGAAAGCCGGCTGCTGATCCTGATGGCCCATCTGCTGAAATGGCAATTCCAATACCGGACGCTTTCGGAACGATGGCGGGAGTTCAAGGGGGAAAGCTGGCGGAGCACCATCCTGGAACAACGAAAACGGATTCAGCGGCGGCTGAAAAAATCCCCGGGGCTTCGATCCTTTTTGCCCGCCGCGGTATTCGACGCGTATCCCGATTCGGTGGACCTCGCGGCCGAAGAGACCGGACTGTCTCCGGAAACATTTCCCGCCCAATGTCCCTACACCTTGGAAGAGCTTCTGGATTCCGATTTCTTTCCGCCCGCGTAGCCAGTTCCGATCGTTGGGACGAACGAAATCTCGTACCATGGGCGGGTGAAACCCCGCCAATTTGAAATCCCACCTCGCCCTCTATGGACGGCCGCGCCGTTGAAATCCTTCCCCCGTCCCGGGGAATCTGGTATCCTCCCGCTTTCAAAAACGCCTTCCCAGACGGATTTCATGCCCCTTTCCACCGACGTCAACGAATACATCGAAGCGCTCATCCAGTCCCCCCGGTTTTCCGGACAGATCGCCCACCACGCCCTGCTTCCGGAATCCCCGGGGGAAACGGCCGACCCGGAACGGCCCTGGCCGGACGCCATCTCCGTCCGCCTGCGGGACCGGGGCATCGAGGCGCTGTACCGCCACCAGGCCGAGGCGGTGGACCGGGTCCGGAAGGGACGCAACGTGGTGGTGGCCACGCCCACGGCCAGCGGGAAAACCCTGGCGTACAATCTGCCGGTGCTGGAGCGGATTCTGGAAACCCCGTCCGCCCGGGCGCTCTACCTCTTCCCGCTCAAGGCCCTGGCCCAGGATCAGCTCCGAAGTTTCCGGGAACTGGCCGCCATGGCCCCCGCCATTCCCGCCGCGGCCGCCATCTACGACGGCGACACTCCGGACGCCGAACGCCGGAAAATCCGCCGGAAGCCGCCCAACGTCCTGTTCACCAATCCGGACATGCTCCATCTGGCGCTTTTGCCCTACCACGCTTCGTGGACCGAATTTTTCCGGAATCTGACATTCGTGGTGGTGGACGAAGTTCACACCTACCGGGGCGTGATGGGCGCACACATGGCCCAGGTGTTCCGGAGGCTGATCCGGCTGTGCCGGTATTACGGCAGCGATCCGGTCTTCGTGTTCAGCTCCGCCACGGTGGGCAATCCCGACACCCTGGCGTCCCAGTTGACCGGGCTTCCGGTGGACCGGGTGGATCGAACCGGGGCGCCCCGGGGACGCAAACATCTGGTCCTCATTGAGCCCCACACCGGCCCCGCCCAGGCCGCGATTCTTCTGCTCAAAGCCGCGCTCCATCGGGGGCTGCGCACCATCGTCTACGCCCAATCCCGGCGGCTCGCCGAGCTGATCGCCATGTGGGCCGGCCGCCGCTCCGGACCCTACGCGGGCCGAATCGCCGCCTACCGCGCCGGATTTCTGCCGGAAGAACGGCGGGAAATCGAAGCGCGGCTCGCCGGCGGCGACCTCCTGGCGGTGATCTCCACCAGCGCCCTGGAGCTGGGCATCGACATCGGCGATTTGGATCTCTGCCTGCTGGTGGGCTATCCCGGCACCGCCGCCGCCACTTGGCAACGGGCGGGCCGGGTGGGACGCGCCGGCCGGGATTCCGCCGTGATTCTGGTGGCCGGAGAGGACGCCCTGGACCAGTATTTCATCCGCCATCCCGAAGAGCTGCTGCGCCGCCCGCCGGAGGACACGGTGGTGAATCCGGAAAATGCCAACATTTTGGAAAAACACCTGATCTGCGCCGCCGCCGAGGTTCCCCTGGAATCCTCGGAACCGATTCTCCAATCCAAAGCGGCCCGGCGGGCGGTGGAGACGTTGGAATCCCAAGGAAACCTACTGCGAAGCGCGGACGGCGGAACGCTGTACAGCCGCCGGAAGGCGCCCCAGCGGGACGTGGATTTGCGGGGAACCGGCGACCGGTTCACCATCGTCGGCGAAAACGGGGAGCGTTGCGGCGAGGTGGACGCCTTCCGCGCCTTTCGGGAAACCCATCCCGGCGCGGTCTACCTGCACAATGGACGGACCTATCTCGTCCGCAACCTGGACCTGGGAACCCGCACCGCCCGGGTGGCCCCCGCCAAGGTGAACCATTACACCCGCGTCCGGGCCGTGAAGGAGACGGCCATTCTGGAACCGCTGGCCCGGGGAACCGCCTGGGGCGCGCCCATCGGCTTCGGCCGGCTGCGGGTGACCGATCAGGTGACCGGCTACGAAACGGTGCAACTTCACGGCCGCCGGAAGATCAACGTCTTTCCGCTGGACTTGCCGCCCCAAGTTTTCGAAACCGAAGGGCTCTGGTTCCACGTCCCGCCGCCGGTGTTCCAGGCGCTGACGGATCGGGAGCTGCATTTCATGGGCGCCATCCACGCCATGGAGCACGCCGCCATCGGCATCCTGCCGCTGCTGATCATGGCCGACCGGAACGATCTTGGCGGAATTTCCACGCCGTTCCATCCCCAGATCGGAGGACCGGCGGTGTTCATCTACGACGGAATTCCCGGGGGCGCGGGGCTGACCCGGCTGGCCTTCGGCAAGGCGGAGGCGCTGCTGGAAACCACCCTTCGCGCCATCGCCGACTGCCCCTGCGAAACCGGCTGTCCTTCCTGCGTCCACTCCCCCAAATGCGGCTCCGGCAACCGGCCCATCGACAAGGCGGCGTCGAAAACGCTGCTGGAAACCCTTCGGGAAACTCCGCCGCCGGAAGGCAAACCGGCGGAAATCCAACCGGCGTTGCCCGTGGGCGCGTTTCGGAAGGCCCGAAAGGAGAACGCCGAGGCGTCCGAGTCCCCGCCCCTTTGGGAAGAGAGCCGGGGATTCTCCCAAAAAGGGCCGCCGCAGAAAAATGAACCCAAGACGCCCGCTCGGCCGGAACCTCCCCGGTTGCCGGGCCGCTTTCGGCCGTTGGGATCGGCCTGGAAAACCTCGGCCGTGAATCCAAATGGACGGGAGGAAAAACCGATTACCGAAAAAAACAGTCTCCCCAAACCTTTCTTGGAAATTTCCTTTTCAGGCGGGGCATCGGACGACGGGAGCACCGGGGCCGGGATCGTTCCGCCGGGGGACGAATCCCTACGAAACACGCCGGAAACCGGAGAACCGGAACCGGGCTATCATCCAACGCCGC
>JBKHDD010000253.1:0-5399 GCA_046541515.1 Desulfococcaceae bacterium | reverse complement strand
GGCGCCGCGTTTGGAAGCCCGCTCTGAATCGACGAGTGCAACTCGTCGCTCCCGGAGCGGACATGAACATTTTGACAAATGGCCTACCGGCAGTTTTCGGCCGATTTTCCGTTGAAGACCGATTTCAGATAATCCAGATAGCTTGGGTCGTTGCACATCTGTTTGCCCGGGGAATCGGAGATTTTGGCCACCGGCGATCCGCAGCAGTTGGTCAGCTTCATCACGATTTGCACCGGCTTCCCGGCGATGTCGTTGGTCAGGTTGGTGCCGATGCCGAAAAAGGTCTGAATGCGGCCCTGGAAATATTTGGCGATCTCGATGGCCTTGTCGAAGGAAAGCCCGTCGCTGAAAACCGCCCGCTTGCCGGCGGGATCTATGCGCAGGGACTGGTAATGGGCGACGAGCCGGTCGCCCCATTGGAACGGGTCGCCGCTGTCGTGGCGGCAGCCGTCGAACAGTTTGGCGAAGTACATGTCGAAATCCCGCAGAAAGGCGTCGAAGCCCACCGTGTCCGACAGGGCGATGCCCAAATCGCCCCGGTATTCCTGGGCCCAATGTTCCAGGGCGTATTTCTGGCTGTTGACCAGCCGGGGCCCCAGGGCCTGGGCCGCCATGATCCATTCGTGGGCCATGGTGCCGATGGGCGTCAGCCCGTGGGTTTTGGCGAACAGCACGTTGCTGGTGCCGGAGAGGCTTTCCGGAACCTCCCGTTTCAAAATGCCCACCAGCTCGTCCTGCCATTCCCGGGAAAACCGGCGCCGGGTGCCGAAATCGGAAAACAGAAAGGGAATGCCCGCTTTCCGGGCGGCCCGGACCTTGTCCAGCTTCTCGTGGAGCTTTTCCTTTCCGGCCTCCAGGTCCGGCGCGGGGGCGATCTTGCGAAAATACAGCTCGTTGACCATGGCCAGCAGCGGCACTTCGAAAAGGATGGTGTGGAGCCACGGCCCGCGAACGGTGATGTCCAGCGCGTCGCCGGAATCGTCCACCCGCACGAAATCCTTCTGCAAGTGGAACAGGCGGAGAAACTGGACGAAATCTTCCTTGATGAAACGCAGGTTCCGGAGGTAATCCAGCTCCTCCCGTGTGAAGCGCAGCCCGCAAAGGTGGTCGATCTGCGTCCGCAAGTCCTTCGCGATGGGGCGCAGATCCACGCCGGGGGTTCGGCACTTGAAGCCGTACGAGACTTCGGCCCAGGGAAACTGATGCAGAACGCCCTGCATCATGGTCAGCTTGTACAGATCGGTGTCCAGCAAGGATTGGATAATCATGGCGCGGCCTTTTGCGGTTAAAGATACTGAAAACCCTCGGAGGACCGAAGGCGACGCTTTGGCGTCTTGTCTTTACCCTGCAACGAATGCGGTCGGTTGTCAATGGAATTTAGGTAAAAAAAACCAAAAAACGGACATTCGTCAGTCCGTATCGTTCAAGTTCCCAATTTTATTTGACAAGTTCTAAAAAAGGGGAGTAGGTTGGCCGCAATCGATCATTTTTTACGCGGAGGAGGTTTTGGGATGGAACTGGAAACGGTGCGGTACGAGGCCGGCGGGGGCGTGGCCCGAATCACGTTGAACCGGCCGAAGGTGCTGAACGCGATGAACCGCCGGATGTGGACCGATTTGGAGGCCGCCCTCGCCGCCGCCGGGGCCGATCCGGAGATCAAGGCGGTGATCATTACCGGGGAAGGACGGGCCTTTTCCACCGGCGCGGATTTGAAGGAATCCAAAACCCGGACCCCGGAGCAATACCGGGAATATCTGGAAAATCTTCAGGAGGTGAGCCGACGGATCATCCGTTTCGAAAAGCCGACCATCGCGGCGGTCAACGGCTACGCCCTGGGTTCCGGCTACGAGCTGGCCCTGGCCTGCGACATCCGGATCGCGGCGGAAGACGCCGCCATCGGCTCGCCCGAGGCCCGGGTCACCTCATCGGTCACCGGGGGCGCCTTCCGGCTGCTGCAAAATCTGGTGGGGCCGGGAAAGGCGGGCGAGCTGCTCTTCACCGCCGAGAACATCGACGGCCGGGAGGCGGAACGGATCGGCCTGGTGAACCGGGCCGTGCCGGCGGATCAACTTATGGACGCGGCCATGGAGATGGCGGAAAAAATTGCGGCCAACTCCGCCTTTTCCCTGCGCATGATCAAGCGGGGGCTCCAGTTGGCGGCGGGGGAGGCCAGCCTGGAGGCGCTGATGACCTACGAGGTGGAAGCCTGCCTCGCCTGCGTCGCCACCCGGGAGCGCCAGGCGTCGCTGGAAGCGTTCGAGGGCCGAAAGCGGGATTGACCGCGATGCCGTTCATTTTTGCGAAAAATGGTAGGGGCGAATCGCATTCGCCCTTTGGAAATCATGCAGATTCGTTCATTGGAATTCCCAAAGTGAACGGCATTGGGATTAAACGCGATGGTCTGGAAATCGGCGTCGCAGGGGTCGCCGGTAAGCAATGGATTTGGAACGGCGGCGGTGAACCGCCGGGCCGCTGAATTGGGGGAGGAAACGTACCGTCATGTCGCTGGAAGGCGTGCTGAATGCTCAGTCGGTCGCGGTGGTGGGGGCGTCCCGCGTGGAAACCAAGCGGGGATTTCAGGCCATTCGAACCCTCATCGACGAAAAATACGAAGGCGTCATTTACCCGGTCAATCCCAAGGAGCGAAGCATTCTGGGGCTCAAATGCCACCCGTCGGTCTCCGAAATTCCCGACCCGGTGGACATGGCGCTCATCACCACCCCGGCCAAGACCATTCCGGCCATCTTGAAGGATTGCGGAAAGAAGGGCGTCCGGGGCGCGGTGATCATCGCCGGCGGCTTCGGCGAGGCCGGCATCGAAGGACGGAAGCTGGAGGGGGAGATTCTGAAAGTCGCCCGGGAGCAGGGCATCCGGCTCATCGGCCCCAACACCTCGGGCATGATGAATCTGAACAGCCACATGAATCTGGTGGGGCTCAAGGAGGTGCCCCCGGGGAACATCGCGCTGATGTCCCAAAGCGGCAATATGGCGCTGACGCTGATGACCCAGGCCCGGCTCCAGAGCCTTCAGGGCTTTTCCTACTACGTGGGCGTGGGCAACGAAGCGGACATTAAATTTCATGAATATCTTGAGTTTTTTAAGAACGATCCGAATACCCACGCCATTTTAATGTATGTGGAAGGCATGCGCCAGGGCCGGGAATTTTTGATGGAGGCCCACAAGACCAGCGAAGCCAAGCCGATCATCCTCCTCAAAAGCGGGCGCTCCGAAACGGGAAAGCGGTCGGCCGGTTCCCACACGGGCGCCCTGGCCGGGATGTCCGAAGTGGCGCTCAGCGCCTTTCGCCGGGCCGGGATCATCGTCATCGAAAAATCCGACGAGCTGTTCCCCGCGGCGGAAACCCTGGCCAGCCTGCCGGTGGTGCGCAACAACAAGGTGGCCATCCTGGCGGACGGCGGCGGCCACGCCACCATCGCCGCCGATCTGCTGTCGGACATGGGGGTGGAGGTGCCGGAGCTGGAGGAGAAGACCCGGCAACAGCTCAAGAAGATTCTGCCTTGGGCCGCCTCGGTCCGCAATCCCGTGGACGTGGCCGGCGGCACCGACGCCGATCCCACGGTGTTCGCCGACTGCGCCGACATCATCCTGAAGGACCACAATGTGGGCGGTCTGCTCATCGTGGGCCTGTTCGGCGGCTACGGCATCCGCTTCGCCGAAAGCCTTTCCCTGATGGAGGAGGACGCGGCCCACCGCATGGGCAAGATGATCAAAAAACGGAAAAAGCCCATTGTTTTGCACAGTCTCTACACCTCGGAAAAGCCCCATTCCCTGCACCTGATGCGCTACTACGGCATTACGGTCTACGATTCCCTGGACATCGCCTGCCGTTGCATCGGCGTGCTGGCGGAGCGGGGGAATTACCTGGGCCGCCACCATATGAAGACCAATTTCGTTTTCAACTGGGGGGCCAAGGCCAAGAAGGAAGGGCGGTCCATCATCGCCAAGGCCCGGGCGGAGGGGCGGCGGGCCCTGCTGGAGCACGAGGCCAAGGCGCTCCTGAAGGCCCACGGCGGGGCCATCTCGCGGGAATATATGGCCGCCGCCGCCGAGGAGGCGGTGACGGCCGCAAGCAAAATTGGCGGACCCGTGGCCATGAAGATCGTCTCGCCCGACATTTTGCACAAAAGCGACGCCAAGGGGGTGAAGCTGGGAATTTCGGGGGACGACGCGGTCCGCGCCGCCTTCCAGGAGATCGTGGAAAACGGCCGCGCCTACCAGCCCGACGCCGACATCCGGGGCGTTCTGGTCTCCCCCATGGCCGGGAAAGGGCTGGAAATCATCATCGGCACCAAGATCGACGATCAGTTCGGCCCGGTGATCATGTACGGGCTGGGCGGCGTGCTGGTGGAAATTCTCAAGGACGTGGCCTTTCGGGTGTTGCCCATCTCTCCGGCTTGGGCGCGAAAAATGATCGAGGATACCAAGTCGGCCCCCATCCTCAACGGCGTCCGCGGCCAGCCGCCCTCGGACAAAAAGGCCATCAAGCAGACCCTGCTCATGGTCTCCGAAATCGTCGAATCCTACCCGGAAATCGAAGAAATGGACCTCAACCCGGTCATCGTCTACGACAAAGGGGTCAGCATCGTGGACGTGCGGATTATCCTAAAAGAAGTGGAAGCGGAGGCGTAGAGACGGTCGGTTCGGGGGTCCGGCGGAGGAATGCCGGCTTCCCCGAATACCCTTTCGGGTTGGGAAGGCTTGCCGGGTGCGTTCACGGCATGTACATTAGGGGACGTTTGTTTTTATGGTGTATTCCACTCGGCCGAAGTCGTCATGGCCGAAGGTTAAACTGTGGATATCGTAAAAGATGATTCTTTTATACATTGACAATTAGTGTCTGAACGAAAACCATTTTCCAATTATTTTCATCGTATTATATTTTTCGGGGGGAGCCAATTTCTGTTTCTAACTGGTGAATAAGTGGCATGGTCGCCGCCGTCCGCCAGGATGGCCACCTTGTTGTTGCGCACCGCCGGCAGGATGGCCAGGGTTTCCGCCGCCGGAAACAGCTCGTCGGATTTTTCGATGACGAGGACCCCGGCCCGGCGAAAGGCGCTTGGCGCCACTTCGGACATGCCGACCGCCGGCATGGGCGCCGGCCGACCGCCTTCCCGTTTCGGAGCGTCCGCTTTTGAGGAGGATGATCGGCTGGAATTATTGAATTTGTATGGAAATTGTGTTTAATATGGCGGTTGAATCGAATGTTTTTGAAAAATCCGGTACAAAAGGCCCGGCTAACCGAAATCTAACCGTTTTCTGATGAAATGCTAATGCTCAACCGGTATGCATCTCCTGTTTTTTCACTGGGGGAGGCGGTTCCAATTTCAATTTGTCGCCCCAAAAACAATCACCTTGGGTGCGGCTCTATTTAGTCAATA
>JBKHDD010000252.1:0-5426 GCA_046541515.1 Desulfococcaceae bacterium | reverse complement strand
CGGTCAGTGGAAAAGGAACGGAACGGGCCGCCTCTTCTTCTTTCCTCTTTTTGAAAAATTATGGAGCGTCGAAAGTCGAATGCGTCGGGGATTTCGCAGCCCCGTTTCCTTCTTTTCCCCCCGCGAAATACAGCCAAATCCGCCCGGATGTCGCCTTGATCTTTCCGGGAAATTCCGTTAATCGATTTTCTATCGGTCCAAGACGCCCGTCGCGGACAAATCCACCGGCCGGCCGGCTCCCCTCCGGTCCCCTTCCACCCGCCGTCGATGGAGGTTTCCTTGCGCAATCGATTCCTTTTGCCCCTCTGGCCGGCGCTGTTGGCGGCGTTCGTCGCAATTTCGGTCCACGCCCAGGCCCCGGAACCATCCTCCGAATCATCCTCCGAACCCGGCATCGTGCCCGGCGCCGAATCTCCGGCGGCGCCGGCGGAAAGTTTGCTGGAGGCCGGGGTTCGCGAGTACCGGGCAGAAAATTACGAGGAGGCGGCGGAATTGCTGCGCGAAGCCCGGGAGGCGGCACCGGAATCCTCGGTGGCCGCCTTCATGCTGGGCATGGCCCACAAGCAGCGGCTGGACTTCCAGGCCGCCCTGCCCCACCTGCGCGACGCCGTCCGGCTCACCCCGCGCATCCGGGACGCCGTGGTCGAATTGGCCTACGCGTTGCTTCAGCTCGACCGGCCCGGCGAGGCCCGTCAATGGGTGGAGTTGGCCGAGCGGGAGGAAATCTTTCCGGCGCGGACCGCCTTTCTCAAGGGACTGATTCTTCAAAAGGAAGGCGACGTGGAAGGCGCGGTGGCCAGTTTCCGCCGGGCCAAGGAGATCAACCCGGACCTGGCCCAGTCCGCCGACTACAACATCGCCCTCACCTATCTGGGCGACCGGCAATTCGCCCAGGCGCGGGATCAATTGGACGCCGCGATTCTTTTCGACCCCACTTCGGACCTTGCCGACTTCGCCCGGCGCTACCGGGACGCCCTGGACCGGCGGATCAAGCTGACCCGGCCCCTGCGGTTCACGGTGGGCGTCCTTGGCCAGTACGATTCCAACCTGATTCTTGAACCTTCCGATCCTCTGGCCGCCGGCGTTTCGGCCGACGCCGACCGGGAAACCGCGGCCATGGGCGTCTCCGCCCGGGTCAACTACGCGCCGAATTTGGAAGGGCCGTGGCGCTTCAACGCCCAGTATTTGCTTGGCGGCCGGTTTCATCACGACAATTCCACCGCCTACGACGCCATCACCAACAGCCTCTCGGTCTTGCCGGGATACAGCTTCGGACGGTTTTCCGCCAACCTTTCCGGACGGGTCACCCACTCGCTGGTCCGGGACCCCAGCTACAAAGAATACGTCACCGAGGCCGAAGTGGGGCCGCTGTTTCGATTTCTGGCCGGAGAACGCCACCTCCTGGAGGCCGGGGCGGGCTACCTCTTCCGGGAATACGCGCCGCCTCTCCTGGCCGACGAGGACCGGGACAGCGACGGCTTTACGGTCGCCGCCTCCTGGATTTGGCTGTTGGGGGAGGACGCCTTTCTGAATTTGCGGTATGAATTCGAGCGGGACAATACCGACGGGGCCAACTGGGAAAACCGGGGCAACCGGTTTTCCGCCGGCGCGTCATTGCCCGTTTGGGAATCGCTCAGCTTTCAGATCAGCGGCGAGGTCCTTCTCAAAGACTATGACAACGTCCATACGGTTTTCAATACCGAGCGGGACGACGAGATTTACCAGTACGCCTTCGGCCTGACCTGGGAGCCGCTTTCGGAGACCTTCGTCATTCTTCAGCACAACCGCACGGCGGCCAATTCCAACCTCCCCGTGTACGACTACCGGCGCAGCATTTACACCCTGGGTTTGGAAAAGCGGTTTTAAGCCCGATACCGTTCACTTTGAAAGTCCAATGGGTCAATCGTGCCAAATTGACAAGGGCGAATGCGATTCGCCCCTACCGTTTTTCCGGTAAAATGAACGGTATTGGTTTTAAGCCAGCCCCGTCCTCATCCCAAAAATCACTTCACCGCGGCGCTTTTCGTCCCCCGCCGCCGGAGGTGCATCATGCCCCGTCCCCGTTTCGCCTTTGCGGCGCTCTGTTCTCTCGCCATTTTCCAGATGTTTGTTCCGGCCGCCTTCGCCCGGTCGGCCGGGGAATTCACCGTCGTCATCGGCGAGGTGGACCTGACCCGGGACGATGACGCCGCCCGGATTGTTTCCGTGGGCGACGGGGTGGCCGCGGGCGACATCGTCCGGACCAAAAGCGAGGCCCGGGCCGAAATCGAACTGTCCGACGGCGCCCGGCTTCGGATCGGTCCCGGTTCCCGGCTGGAAATCGCCCGGCACCTGATCGGGGACGAAAATCCCAAAACCATGCTCCAACTTTTTCGGGGGAAGGTCCGAAACATCGTGGAGCGGGCCCGGGAGCTGGTTCCCGGAACCTTTGAAGTCCGCACCGAAACGGCGGTGATCGGCGTGCGGGGCACCGATTTCGTGGCCTATCATCAGGCCGAAATCACCGGCGCCATTTTCCTGGAGGGCGAGGGGTATTGCTACAGCCTCGGCAAACCCGATGAAATCCGGCGCATTCTGGCCGGGCAAACCATGATCGCGGCCGACCGGTTTCAACCGCCCCGGATTCGCCGGGCCACCCCCCTGGAGATGGAACAGAACGCGGTGGACGCCCCGTCGGAAGGGGCCGAAGCGGGCGGGTTGACCGCCGCCAACGACCGGCCGTCCGCAGGAAAACCCGGTCCCGATTCGGACGACGAGAGCGCTCCGGGAGACGGCCCGCCGGACGCTTCGGCGCCGCCGCCCGGGGACGCGCCTCGGGAGGCCGAAGCGCCGCCCCCCGCCGCGCCGGAAAGCGATGATTTCAGATTCTCCGACGCCGGTGGACCCGATGGGCCGGACGGAATGGAGGAAGGCCCGAAGAGTTTTTCGGGAGACGGCCCCCGGCCCCGCCCCGACGCCGGGATGTTGCCCGAAGGGTTCGGCGATTTGGACGACGGCGATTCCATCGAGCTGGGTTTCGTGGGCGAGGGCGGCGGCTTTCCCGAAGCCGAGGGGTTTTTGGCCGAAGGGGATTTCCGAATGCCCCGGGACGGGGGCGACGGGATGATGGACTTCGGGGATGGTCCCCTGGATTTCGGCGGTGGAGCGGGGAACCCGGAGGACGCCCGACCCGACCGGCCCTTCACGGAAACCGCGCCCGAGGCGGTGGAAGACGCCTACGCCACCGGATTTTCCGCCCGCTTTTTCGGCCATGGTCCGGACGCCGACGGCCGCTGGCAAACCATCCCCGCCGGCGATTTCGCGGCGGAAATTCTGGGGGTGGAACCGGCCTGGTTTGGATTCCCCGAAGCGCCGGCCTTTTTTGAGTTTTTCGGCGGCTGGTTCTCGGAATTTTCCCCGGCCCCGGTGTTCTGGTCCACCTTTAACAACGATATCGCGCTACTGGACAAGGACGGCGGAATCGCCATCGGCTTTCTGGCGGGACGGCGGACGGATTTCGGCGGCGGCGAGGCCGGGCTGGAAGGCTTCGGATCGTGGCTCGCCGTGGACGGCGAGGGACGCTTGGGCGTGGCCCGGAATCCCCGGTTCAATTCTTCGGGGAACAACGCCTTGGGGGCGACCTTCGGCTCATTTTTCGGGGACGGAACCCTGGTGGCGGGCGGCGGATTTCAGGCCGCGCCCATGGCCGCCGGCCCCTTCCGGCCGGGGGACCTTCCGGAACGGCTGTCCCGAACCGACCTTTCGGCGCGGGCCGCGGAACTCCAAGGGGAATTTCTCCAGGGCAACGGCGAGCGATCCGGGCGCATTGGCGTGGACGACGCGGCCCTTCGCCGCTACCAAGTGGGCAACCAGCCCTGGTTCACCGCCAGCGTCCTGTCCAGCGGGCGGTTTCAGGCGGGTGAAAATGCCCCGAGCCAGTGGATCATCCCGCTGGCCTTCCCGGGGGAGGACAGTTACATCTGGGAACGAGCCTACGCGGGCAACGCGCTGGAGGGCGGGATCGGCCGCATGGGCTGGATCGACCTGGCCACCGGCGAAACCGGCGTGGGCGGCGGCGATTTCCTCGGGGCCATCTCCCTGGAAGCCGGGACCTGGGCGCTGGTGGAGAGCTGGACCGGGATCGAGACCCGCCGCTTTTTGGCCATGACCCGGGCGGCGGCCGGAGAGGAATCGCTCTTCGCCCTGGCGATCCCCTCCATCGAGTTGGGCCGCACAACGCTCTCCGGTTCCCGCGACGGGTTTTCGGTGCGCATGGACGACGTGACCTTTTTCCGCCATCGGGCCGGCGGTCCGGACGCGCTCTGGGCCAGCGAGTCGGTGACGGTGGCCGCCAATCAACCGCCCGCCGAAGATACGGTGCTTCGGCTCACCGGTCCCGCCAACGACCGGGTGGAAGCGGCGTTCCGGTTGTTGCGGTGGGACGGCGGCGTTTGGGCCGGACGGGTCCGGGCGGGTCAGGCGGCCATTGCCGGGCTGGACGGCGAGGTCCGGACCCGCTTTTCCGGATACGCCGGGGGCACGCTAAATCCGGACGGCCTGGGCGGAACCGGCACGGCGACCGGAATCGCCATTACCGACGTGCCGTTCGAGGTGTCGGCTTTCCAAAGCGAAGTGCTGGCGAGCGGCTGGACGGCGGTTCCGCTGGACGCGGAGTTTTGGATTCTGGAGGAAGCGGCGTTTTTGGGCGGCTTTCTGGAGGGGCTGGATTCGCCGTGGACCGGGGACGGCGCGCCGTTTTTCTTCTACGGGTTTTACGACCGTGACCCCGCCTCCCCCGCCGAAATCTGGTTTTCCGATCCGTTGTACAGCGCCGCGCCCGATTCCCTGGACGCGGTCACTCCGGATGGCGGCGCCTACGTGGCGGTGGCCGACGGCCTGCGGGTGGACGATCCGGAATTTGGCGAAAGCCTCCTCACCGGCGGTCTGGGCGGCGTCTTCGTGGATCCCAACGGCGGCGCCGGCATTCTGGTGGGAGAGATGCTCCCGGCGTTTGTGGACCCGGAATTTCCGGAATTTGATACCGAAGGGTACCTGCTCCCGGTGGTTTTCGATCAAGTGGACTTGCCGCCGGAATTCCTGGCCGACGACGTGGTCGTCAACGACGCCTGGCTGTCCGAGTTCTGGGGCGAGGGCTACTTTTCCTTTTCCGGCGACGCCCTCTGGGCCGACGACGTCTACCGGGCCTCCCTCCGCATTCCGGGAAGGTCCTGGGGCGTTTGGCAGTTCGCCTCCGCCGGCGCCTACGAGGGGCCGGGATGGTTGGAGGAGGATTTCTGGACCTTGTACCTGGAAGACTACGAGCAGGGGATGTTCTGGAAGAAAGGCTTTGCCCGGTATTTCGACTTCTTGCCCGAGGAGGTCGTGACCGCCGACGGCCACGCCGCCTGGATGAACGCCGAGGAGGCGCTGACGGGCATCGCCGGCGG
>JBKHDD010000251.1:0-5428 GCA_046541515.1 Desulfococcaceae bacterium | reverse complement strand
GTCGGTTCCGTCTGCGACCTCTGCCGGTTGTCCGGCGCCTGCTGGCGGCGGCGCTAAGGAGTCGCGGGGGGGAAACCGGGAAAGTCCCCCTTTTCCAAAGGGGGATTTAGGGGGATTTCGGCGCAACCACTCCCAATGTCATTTCATGGAACGGTCGGAGCCAAGCCCCAAAATCCCCCCTGCCCCCCTTTACGAAAGGGGGGAAAGTTGCCCGCCTAGGGCAATTCCATCGTCCAAATATCCATGTTCCCGGCCCGGTTGGACTCGAACAGCAGGCCGGTTCCGTCGGGACGCCAGCGGGGATACATGTCGAAGCCCTTTTGGGTGAGCTGGGTGATGTTGGTCCCGTCCCGGTTCGCCATCCAGAGCGTGGCGCGGTAGTTCTTGTCCCATGACCAGAAGGCCACCCGTTGGCTGTCCGGCGAAAAGACCGGGCCGCGATCGCCCAGGGTGTTGTTCCGAGAGAGCACCACCGGCGTGCCGGAGGGGTCTTCTTCGTCGGGATACACGTCTTCCACCACGGCCAGGTAGGAGACCCGATCCTCGCCGGAGGCGTTGGTGACGATCTCCGCCGTGTAGGAAATGTGGGTCCCGTCCGGGCTCCAGTCGTACATCTGGATCGACTTGATGCCGTCCCACCGACGGATGGTCGGGTTTTCCATGCCGTTTTCAAAGGTGATGAAGTTCTGGATGGTCAGGTTGTACCGACCCGCCGCCGGGGCGTCCTTGTAGGAAATGGCCGTGCCGTCGGGATTCCACAGCGGGTTGGTGTCCATGTCGGTGGAGGTGGTCAGCCGCGTTTTCCCCGTGCCGTCGGGCCGGGTGATCCAGACGTCCCAGTTTTCCCCCGCGGCCGCGTAGGCGATGTATTGGCCGTCGGGCCGCCACATGGGGCGGTCCAGCGCGTTGTCCGATTCCACCACGATTACGTTGTCGGTTCCGTCGGGCGCGATGGTCTCGATGGTGGAAACGCCGCTGGTCTCGTTGTGGCCCCAGTAGACCAGCCGCGAACCGTCCGGCGACCACATCGGCCAGCCGTGGATGGCCGGTCCCATGGTCAATTGGGTCTGGTTGGAGCCGTCGGCGTTCATCACCCAGATTTGCCAGGAGCCGGACCGGTCGGAGACCCAGGCGATCCGGGAACCGTCCGGCGACCATTCGGCGTTCTTGTCGGTCCCGGGATCGGTGGTGAGCCGGGCCATGTTCGCGCCGGGCTCGGTCATATCGGTGGCGGGCAGCGCCACCGGGAAGGTCACCTGGGGATTGTCCGCCGGAACCGTGCCCACGATGCGATGACAGTTGTAGCAGACCGGGATGTCCGACAGCGGGACCACCATCCGCACCGGCAGGGTGTGGCGCGGCGGGAAGGGCAGGTAAAAATCGTCCACGTCGAGCTGGTAGCGGCTTTCGTCCAACAGCCCCTCCCAGTCCATCTCGTACTGCTCGCCGCTGGGACCGCCCATGCCGTCGCCGATCACCTGGGCGCGGAGAACCGGGTCCACCGGATCGTCCGGCGTTTCGACGGTGGGTCGCCAACCGATTTCGTCGGGCCAGTCGGCCGGGTTCACCGCTTCCTCGATTAGAGTCATTTCATCGGCGAGGGTGATTTCCTCGTACACATGCTCGGCTTTGGTCAGGATCGGTTCGCGGCCTTCGATGTAGCTCTGTTCCTCAACGATGGTTTTGTAAACCTTGTTCAACATCATCGCCCGCTCCGGGGAGGGATGGAGCAGCAGGGAGATGTCCTCGTGGAGGGCCTGGGCCATCTCCGGCTTCAGCTTGCCGTCCGCATCCAGAAAATTGGCGATGATCTCCTCGTTGGCCCGAAACTCGTCCCCCGCGCCGTTGTAGATCAGATAGAAGCAGTATTCGTACTGCACGCCGCCCCTCTCGATCTCCAGCTTGGGCTCGTTGATGCCTTCCATTCCCTTTTGGGACCAGTGGAACCAGCCGTCCGCATGGCTTCCGGTCGGCAACTTCCGGGCGAAGGCGTAGGTGCCGTCGCTGGTCGCGCCCACCCCGCCGTGACAGCCGATGCAGGAGGCGGTCTCTTCAAAAGTCTGGGGCCGCAGGTCGCCGTTCGCGGCCTCGATGAAGCCCCGCATCCGCCAGCCGATGCCGTTGCCGATGCCGTCCTCGATGTTGCCGATGGGCAGCTCGGTCCGATCCGGAAAATCGTCCCGCTCCTTCACGTCCTCCAGGGCCAAATCTTCCAGCTCGGCATAGGTCAGCCATTTGGTTTTTTTCATGTGGCGAATTTCCTTCAGCCGGGCCGACATCTTCAGGCCGCCGTCCTCCGCCGCGTCGATGTAGCGCAGGGTCTGGAGGAATTCGGTTCCCTCGGGAAAAAGACCGGCGGCCATGCGCACCTCGCCCTCGGCCTGCATCGCCCGGGCGTCGCCCACGTACTCCATGTTTTGGTTTTCCAGGGGATTCCAGCGATAGGTCACCCGAGTGGCCGTTCCGATCGCGCCGTCCCGGTCCAGATCCACGCCCCAGACCGCCTCGTCGGTTTCCGGGATGGCCACGTCCCGCCGTTTGATGAGCGATTCCAGGATGGCGAGGTTGAGGGCGTAGGCGGCCCGATCGAAGGCGCCGTTTTGGGTCCGGAAGGCGGCGGGCAGCCGGATGATCACGTCGGACATGCCGCCGTTGGCCGGCCAGTGGGTGGACGGGAAGGGATAGTAGGCGAAGGCCCGCCACCCGGTGTAGGCGCCGGCGGGGTCGCGGTCGAAGCCGGAGTCGTCGAAATTGAAGTAGCAGTCCGGCACGTATCCGCTCCAAACCCCGTCCTCGTCGTAATCCCATTCCTCCGGAACGTTTTCCAGCGCCTCGGCCAGGGCGATGTTCCCTTCGGCGGTGAAATAGTTGGACCGGCGGATGTAGTTTTGGATTTCCGCGTCGGCGATGGCGTTCACCGCGGCGGTTTTATCGCGGAACATGTTTTTCCAGGGATTGGTCAGGGCCGCCGCAGGGAACGCGTACTCCAGCTGAAGGTCGTCGTCTTCCGCCACGAAATCGGGCCGGAATCCGCTGGTGTGGCAGGTGTAGCAGGAATTGTGGACTTCCCGCTCGGCGTTCACCGTTTCGGTGTAGCACTGGGGCGGAATATACGCGGTATCATTTTGGAGCACGGTGCTTTTGAGCCCTGCCGGAACGGTCGGGGCGGGAGATGGGTCGGCCACCGGGTCGGAGTCGGAGCCGCCGCAACCGGCCACGCAGAGGGCCAATAGCAACGCCAGCCCCATTCGGCCTGTCTTCCAGTTCATTCATGCCTCCTCGAAAATTTAGGTTAAATTCGCATCTTCATAATTGGGAAATGTTAGAAAAGAATTATGAGCTGGTTAAATTGCGAAATCCTTTTTTTGGAAAACCGAAAATTGTTTTTGCGTAAAGTCAAGTAGGACCAAAATCTAACTTTGCAATGCACCTCCAACTCATCGAATTAACATGATTCTAACTCTTCTTTCATCCAGGACTAACGCGGCTATGAAAGGGAAGCGTTACTTTTTCGTCGGCAAGCAGGGGAGGATGTCGTCCAACTTGTTTTTTTTTCCTAAAGAAGGAGATGTGAATGTCAATTTTTTTTCAAGATTTCCCGAAAAAGCGTTCTTTGCCGAGCGTGTTGACCATCGCCGCCATGATCTGCGCCTTGGCGCTGTTCGCCGGTTGCAGCGACAACGACGATGACGATTTCATCGCCGAAGAGGGCGGCAGATCGATCCGCTTTTCCGAAATCGACGTGCCGGTGACCGACGCGGAAAAACGGGCGGTGCTGGCTTCCGACAAGGCCACCGTCAACGGCGAGGAAAAAGAGATCGGGTACCAGGTCATGATGCGCTCCGGCGACATGATCGGCGGTGCCCAGTTCGGTCTGGTGCTGGATCGAAACGGCGCGCCCGTGGTGGGCAACGACGGGGAACCCTACATCTCCAACAGCAACGACTTCTCCTCCCTGCTCCCCGTGGGGGACAAGCTGTTCAACCTGACCCATTTCGAATCCCGGCCGGGCGCCATGTACCTGACCGAGCTGAACCAGGATCCGGCCACCGGGATGCTCACTCCCGTTAGCACCAAAAACGTGGATTTTTCCGAGTGGGGCGGCCTTTGGGTGCCCTGCGCCGGCAGCGTGACCCCCTGGGGCACCCATCTGGGCAGCCAGGAGTATCCGCCGGACGCCCGGACCTACGCGGAGGCCGAAACCCCGGACGATCTGCCGGACTACGACAAACCCATGTATCGCTATTTCGGCATCGTCGATCCCTTCGCCGAGTCGGTGACCCTGGAGCAGATCAAGGCCGTGTTTAATCCCTACGCCTACGGCTATCCCATGGAAGTGGAAGTGTTCGAGGACGCCGGCTACAAGGTGACCGAGCACTACGCCATGGGCCGGGTGGCCCTGGAGCTGGCCTACGTCATGCCGGATCGGAAGACGGCCTTTTTGACCGACGACGGCACCAACGTGGCCCTGTTCATGTTCATCGCCGACGAACCGGGCGACCTGAGCACCGGCCGTCTTTACATCGCAAAGTGGAACCAGACCAGCAGCGAAAACGGCGGCGTCGCCAATATCGAATGGATGCCCATGGGCCACGCGACCCATGAGGAAGTCGCGGCCGCCGTGGATTCCGGCGTCACCTTCGACGACATTTTCGCCACCGCCGCGCCCGCCGACGACTTCACCTGCCCGGTCGGCTACGTCAGCATCAACACCGAACCGGGCCATGAATGCCTCCGGGTCAAGGAAGGCATGGAGACCATCGCCTCCCGCCTGGAAACCCGCCGCTACGGCGCGATGATGGGCGGCACCACCGAGTTCCGCAAGATGGAGGGCGTCACCCACGATCCGGACAAGAACCGGATATACGTGGCCATGAGCGAAATCAACGCCGGCATGGAAGATTACCGACGCAGAGGCGAAGAAAACGACCGATACGACCGGGGCGGGCCGAACAGCATTTACCTGCCCTACAACAACTGCGGAACGGTCTACTCCATGGACCTGGGCCGCGACGACGCCATCGGCAGCGACTACGTGCCCATGAACATGGTGGGCCTGGTTTCCGGCATCATGACCGAGTATCCCGACGACAGCCCCTACGCCAACAACAGCTGCGACGTGGACGGCATCGCCAACCCGGACAACGTCACCTATCTGCCGGGCTACAACACGCTGATCATCGGCGAGGACACCGGCTCCGGCCACCAGAACGACGTGATCTGGTCCTTCGACACCGACACCGGCGAGATGACCCGGATTCAGTCCACCCCCTACGGCTCCGAAACCACTTCCCCCTACTTTTACCCCAATATCAACGGCTACGCCTACATCATGAGCGTCATTCAGCATCCCTACGGCGAGTCCGACCGGGACAAGCTGGCGGATCCCTCCGACGCCATGGCCTACGTCGGTTACATTGGCCCCCTC
>JBKHDD010000250.1:0-5502 GCA_046541515.1 Desulfococcaceae bacterium | reverse complement strand
CGCCATCTATCGCAACGCGCCCTTGGTAATCATGGTCGTGAATGCCGAACGGCGCATCCAACAGATCAATGGATTCCCGGCGCAATTTGCCGGCAGAGATGCGGAAGAGATGCTCGGTTTGCGCGGCGGCGAGGCCCTGCGCTGCCTGTATGCGATAGATGATCCCAGAGGCTGCGGATTCGGCGAATTTTGCCGCCAATGCGTCATCCGGAATACGGTGCTGGACACGCTGGAAACCGGCAAAACGCATTTGCAGGTCGAAGCGCCGTACTATTTCAAGGGGCGAGACAACGAAACGCGGGAACTCCAATTCCTCATGTCCACGACGCCCATTCGGGCAAAAGGCCAGCGCATGGCTTTGGTGACCTTGCAGGACATCACCGAGCGCAAACGGACGGAAGAGGCACTGCGCAAAAGCGAAGAGCGCTTTTCTCTGGCCATGGAGGCCACAAAAGACGGGATATGGGATTTTGACGTAACAACTGGAGATATTTATTGCAGTCCGGGTTTAACATCCATGCTTGGATATGATTCTACTGATGTCATAAAACATGTAGATCAATGGCACAACCTGATACACCCGGAGGACAGACAAAAAGCTTATCAGGCAAATCTGGACTGCGCAAACAACCTCACGGATTCCTTTCAAGTTGAATACCGCATGAAGACCAAGGATGGAGACTGGAAATGGATTTTGGGACGCGGACGGGCAGTATATCGGGACGCCTCTGGTAGAGCTCGGCGTATGATAGGCACCCATCAGGACATCACCGAGCGCAAGCAGGCCGAAACGGAAAAAGAAAACCTCCAGTCCCAGTTGTCGCAGGCCCAGAAAATGGAATCCGTCGGCCGCCTGGCCGGCGGCATAGCCCACGATTTCAACAATATGCTGGGCGTGATTCTCGGTCGCGCGGAAATGGCCATGGATCAGGTGGACCCGGCGCGGCCGCTCTTCGCCGACCTGGAGGAAATCCGGAAGGCCGCCGAGCGATCCGCGAATCTGACCCGGCAACTGTTGACCTTCGCCCGAAAGCAGACCGTCGCGCCCAAGGTCGTCGATCTGAACGAGACCGTGGAAGAGGCGCTAAAAATGTTGCGCCGGCTCATCGGCGAAGACATCGACCTGGCCTGGCTGCCCGGAAAAAATCTCGCCCCGGTCAAGATGGACCCCTCCCAAATCGACCAGATCCTGACCAATCTGTGCGTCAACGCCCGGGACGCCATCGCCGGCGTGGGCAAAATCACCATCGAGACGGGCGTCGTTTCGTTTGACGAGGCCTATTGCGCCGACCACGCCGGATTCATCCCGGGCGAGTTCATCATGCTGGCCGTCAGCGACAACGGCTGCGGCATGGACCCGGAGACCATCGGCCATCTGTTCGAGCCGTTCTTCACCACCAAGGCGCCGGGCAAGGGCACCGGCCTGGGGCTGGCTTCGGTGTACGGCGCGGTCAAGCAGAACAACGGCTTCATCAACGTGTACAGCGAGCCGGGCCAGGGGACGACCTTCAGGGTCTATTTGCCGCGGCGCCGGGCCGGGTCGCCGCTTCCGGCCCACAAGGCAACGGCGAAGCCGGCGGCGCGGGGAAGCGAGACCATTTTGCTGGTGGAGGACGAGCCGTCCATCCTGCGCATGGCCGCGACGATGCTCGAAAAACTGGGGCATGTCGTGATCGCGGCCGAAACACCGGGCGAGGCCATCCGTCTGGCCCATGAGCACGGCGACCGCATCGACCTGCTCATGACCGACGTGGTCATGCCCGAAATGAACGGCCGCGCCCTGGCCCGAAACCTGCTCTCCATCGATCCCGACATCAAATGCCTGTTCATGTCCGGCTACACCGCCAACGTGATCGCCCATCACGGCGTGCTGGACGAGGGCGTGCATTTCATCCAGAAACCGTTTTCGTTGAAGGATTTGGAGGCCAAGCTGGGCGAGGTTTTCGAAGACAATAATGCAGATTAAATCCCATGCCGTTCATTTAAGGAACGGCTCCTGTGAAATTGGAAGCGCCATATTTTACAATGGGCAAATGATTTCAATGCGTTGCCGAAAAATCTTCCCTGCGGAAAAGGGGGGGGGGTAAAAACGCGTAACTGAACGGTATTGAGATTAAATCCCATGCCGTTCAGCTACCCGGTTCTCCAGGTTCCGGAATGGGTAAAGCCCTTGGCGACCATTTTGATGAACCGGCCCTTGTCGATTCCGATCACGTTGCCGCAACCGCAACGGACCTTGTCGCCGTCGGTGGCGAAACCGTCAAACATTTTCTCGATCCTGGACTTGTGGCAACGCAGCACCTCCCCGGGACCAATCTTGTCGTACCGGTAGAGTTTGCGTTTGCAGGCGGCGCAGCGGATGGTGAGCACGTAGGGGCCTCCCGGGAAATCCAGTTGGAATCGGTTGCGGGCTTGACTGGCTATGCCCGGGGCCGTTCACTTTGGGAACTCTAACCGGCGGACGTGTCAAATTGACCAGGGACGAATGGGGTTCGCCCCTGCCCGATCTGCCAACGTGAACGGTATTGGGATGGACCCGGTTGCAAGGTTCCGGGCTATTTGAACCCCAATTCCCCCAGATACCGCCGAACGCCCGGGTGGATGCGGTCCGGGGCGCCGGCCGCCTTCCAGGTGTTATCGGGCAGGGTGTCCCGCCCTTGGGCCAGACGCTGGGCCAGCTCCGGTTGGGCTTGGTGGATGGCTTTGGCCAGGCGATAGCCCAGCTCTTCCGAAAGGTCGGCGCGGGCCAGCAGGAAGCTGAAGGAGCCGATGGTCCGAAGCGGTTCCGCCTGACCGGGGTAGGATTCCGCCGGGACGACGAGCGGCTGGAGGAAGGGATATTCGGCGTTGATCTTCTGGATTTGCTCCTCGGTCAAACCGACCAATCGGCCGCCGCTTTCCATGATCTTGGTGAAATTGGATTGGTTGGACGAACAATGAAAGTCTCCCAGTCACAAACGGAAGAGCAACAAAAATATTGCGTTTTTTGGGTTTGAGATCCGCCATCTATAATATTCCGACAAAAATATTATGATTAAATATAATTTTTATAAAAAATTTATTTTAAAAGATTTAGATTATATTTTGTTTTGCTATTTAGGAAGATCCTCCGGATTCCGCATCCAATCCGGAAGCGATTCATCCACTTTTTCCGAACTTCCCCTTTGTTTTTCATCGCGATTAACGGAGTCCTTTTTCCGCCTCCCTGACTCTCCCGGCGACGGCGGATTTTTCATCCACGCCGGCAAATCCTCATCGGGAACCGGCGGGCCGGATTTCTTTTTGGCCCTACCCGGGGAACCAGCCGAATCCCCGGTTTTGGGATGATGCTCCGGCGGATTCCGCATCCACTCCGGCAAATCCTCACGGTCTTTCTTAACTTCCGGTTTTGAAGGCGCTTTGGAATTTTGTTCCGATTGCGCCCCAAAAGGAACGTCCTTCGTAGAATCCTCCGGCGCGGACTTCACGCTCCCCTGCCCTGTCCCGCCCCCTCCTCCAGAAGCCGATTCCCCCGCATCTCCCTCCGGCATCGGCACCGGAAACACCGGCGGCTCCTTCGCCTTCCGGGCTTGCTCGCACACCCGCTGATGCGCCTTGGCCCGCTCAATTGCCTTCTGCGGATCGCGCATCCACTCCGGCGGCGGCTCCCGGCGTTTCGGGGCGGTCACCGAAGGCGGTAGTTTTTGAGGGTCCGGCGCTTTCAGCTCCAGATCGAACTCCTTCAGGCTCAACCCCACCACCCGGCAAATCTCCCGCACCGCCAGCCGCTGATTGTTGTCGAACTCCCCGTCCGCGTCGGCCACCGCCATGGCCACCAGCACCAGAAGCCGGGCCGGTTCCCGCCGCCCCGTAAGTTTCCGGATCGCCTCGAACGCCTTCTGTCGCCCCACCTGATAATCAAACTCAAACGTGCGGACGTAGGCATCGAAGGTTTCCATCACCTCGAAGGAATCGAACACGGAAAGCGTTTCGTCGATCTGGGCGTAATCGATCACCTTGGCCGCCTCTTCCGGACGCACCAACCCGTCCACGCTGGCCACCATGGCGCAGGCGGCGGCCACCGCCTCCATGAAATCCCGATTCTGAAACCGTTTCACGCGGTCCAAAAGACCCATGTTTGTTTCCTTGCCGGCGGCGGAGTTGCGAAAAACCCCCTCCGGGAAAAACGCCCTTTGCCACCCAGGCGGTTCTCTTTGGCAATTCCAATGGACAATCGTGCCGGAGAGGTCAAGGGCGTATGCGATACGCCCCTACAAATGGTTGCCGAAGTGAACCGTAGCCCCCCGCCAGGGGATGAATCCCTAATCTCAATACCGTTCACTTTGGGATTCCCAAAGGATGAATGTGCCGGATTGTCCGAGGGCGAATGCAATTCGCCCCTACAAATTTTCGCCAAAATGAACGGCATTGTGGCTAATCCCGAAAAAGCGCCCTGAAGGACGCTCGCTCTGAAAACCCGCACCGAGCCCGCTTCAGCGGGCTTTTTTGGATTCAGCGGGAGGATTCGTCCTCCCGCAACCGGCGCGGCGAAGCTCCCCCTGCCCCATTCTATTCAATCAACTCTGTATCCTCATGGGCATACGCCGGCGCGCAGCAGCAGAGCAGCCGCAACGGCGCCAGACCGGTATTTTCCAACTGGTGCGGAACGCCCTTTGGAATGCACACCGTATCCCCGGCGCGAACGGCAAACCGCTCCTCCCCCAGCCGCATAACCCCTTCGCCGTCCAGAAAATAATATATTTCCTCGGACCACCGGTGGCGGTGGGGCATGGTGGTCATGCCGGGCGGAACGGTGGCCTCGGCCAAGCTCTGCCGACGATTGCCGTGCACGTCCGGATGCATCAACTCCCGGATGGTGGAACCATCCTTGGTGGTGTAGGCCGTGATTTCATCGTATCGACTTCGGATCGCCATCTTTTGTTTTGTCCTCCAAATCGGGTTGGGAAAAACATAGCACAGCGGAGATTCCGCCTCAACTGGAACGCGACGGCCGCAGGCCCAATTTCAGGGATCGGGCTCTTGAAATGATTCCAGATACCGATCCTTGAAAGCGAACCTGATATTTGATAAAGGTCCCACAATTCGCGCTCGCGAATCTTCCCCTCACCCACTCCCACGGGGAGTCGAACATGCGACACGTCATCATCGGCAACGGCGTCGCCGGCATTGCCGCCGCCGAAACCCTCCGCCGGTTCGACCCCGACGGCGCCATCACCCTGATCGCCGACGAAGCCTTCCCGCCCTATTGCCGCCCCATGATCAGCATGGTTTTGGAAGGCGCGATCCCGGCCGAGCGGCTGCCGATCCGAGGCCGGGATTTCTACCACAGTCTCGGAATCGTTCCGCTCCTCGGCCAACGGGTTCAGCTTTTCGCCGAAGGGCCGGCCGACGCCGCCGGGGCGGTCTTCGCGGTGGAACCCGATCCGGAAAAGGCGGCAATCTACATTCGCCGCCACATCGAGGCAAAGCGCAAGGCCCTGGGGCTTCCGGCGGAGCGGGTGA
>JBKHDD010000249.1:0-5572 GCA_046541515.1 Desulfococcaceae bacterium | reverse complement strand
CGAGTACAACTCGTCGCTCCCAGGGCCGGTATGAACATTTTCGCAAATTGCCTAACCCCTCATACATTAAGGAGGCATTCCATGAATCGCAAAATGTTCTTCACGCTTATCACCGCAATCTTGGCCGCCGGATTTTTCGTCCTTCCGGCCGGCGCCGAAGACATGGGCGGCTGGGAAAAGGACGGCGCGTACAATCAGAACTACCGCAACAGCGAGCGGGACCGGATCAAGGGCGAGATTGTGGACGTGGTGGAAATCACGCCGCTGGCGGGCATGAGCCCGGGCGTCGCCCTGAAGGTCCGGGACCAGTACGACGACAGGGTCTTGGTTCACCTTGCGCCCAAGTGGTACGTGGACGAACATCCCATGAACCTGCGAAAGGGCGACGAGGTGAAGATCAAGGGCGTCTGGGCCACCATCGGCGACGAAGACGTCTTCATGGCCGCCAAGGTGAAGCGCGGCGAGTACGACGAGTACAAGGTGCGGCTGACCAGCAACGGAATGCCGTTTTGGACCATGCCGCCGGAACAGTTGGCCAAGGAGTTGGCGCAATCAGATTAGTTCCACGTTGCCCGGCTGGGGGGGCGTCGAAGAGGCGTCCCCTCTATCCGCCGCTTTCAAAAATAAGCCAAGCAAATCGAAAGACCGCCCAGGCAACGACCAGGTAAAGCACGACCTTGCCCCAAGGGATGTCCAGCGGGGCGTCGGCGTCCACCGCCGCGGGATCATTGATTTCAGTTGCCGCGGCGGCGAGGGAAGCCTTTTCGCCAGCGGTGGAATTTCCCGCCGATTTGGGGAATGTGGCCGAAGACGGCGCGGGATCTCGGGGCGGATGGGATTTTTCCTCCGGGAACTCATGAAATTCGGTATCGGTCATGGCACGATCCATAGCGGGTCAGGGGTGAACCAGCGGAGTTTTTGATTATCCCACGTGTTCCGACCCGATTTCAAGAAACTCTTCGCGAAGATCGATGGTGGACCGCTCGCCGACGCTGTCGAAATGTTTTTCCAGCCATTGGGCGGCGGCCTCGCGCCCCCGGTCCCGCAGATAGGTCAGAAAAGCCCAGTCGGTGTTGGACTTGCTGGCCACGCTCAGGTCGCACAGCTCCTTGTCCGCCCGAATGGCATGCATGAGCATGTGCTTGAGCTTGCCCTTGTGCTCCTCCTTCAGCCAGTCCTCCTCGATCAACTTGGTGACGAAGGCGATGGCCCGCATTTCCTTGAGCAACGAGGAGTTGAAGGTGATCTCGTTAAGCCGGTTCATGATTTCGTCGGAGCTGGTGGGCAGGTCCGGACGCTCCACGGGGTTGATGTGGAGAATCAGCAAATCCCGGGCCTCGGTGTGGTAGAACAGGGGAAACAGGGCGGGATTGCCCATGTAGCCCCCGTCCCAGTAATAGTCGTCTCCGATTTTGACCGCCTGGAAAACGTGGGGCAGGCAGGCCGAGGCCATGACCACGTCCGCCGTGATCTCCTCGGTGCAAAACACCTTCACCTTGCCGGTTCGCACGTTTGTGGCGCCGAGGAACAGTTTGGTGGACTGGCACCGCTTCAGCTCGTCGAAATCCACCGCCGCCTCCAGCACGTCGCGCAGCGGGTTGAAATTAAACGGATTGAACTGGTAGGGCGACATGATCCGGGTGATGAAGTCGAACATCCGGTAGCTCAAAGAATCGCTCATGTTCAACTGGCCGGGGGCATGGCCGAGAAAATGCTCCCACGGCATCCGCAGATTGGGTCTGTACCGCTTCCCCGCGTCGCTGACTTTCTTCCAAAAATCGTGGAGGGCCGCCCGGGCCCCGGATCGGCCGCCCCGCATATTGCCGTAGGCGAAAACAATCGCGTTCATGGAGCCGGCGCTGGTGCCGCAAAGCCCCTCCACCCGAATTCGACCGTCTTCCAGCAGCCGATCCGCCACTCCCCATGCGTAGGCCCCATGGGCCCCGCCGCCCTGAAACGCCAGATTGACGACCTTGGCGTCGGGCGCGTATTCCGTCGGCGTATCCGAAAACATGTCGCTTTTCTCCTTGTCCCGAAATTGACAATCCGTTTCCATCAATGGGCCGTCCAGCCGCCGTCCAGCGAGATGGACGTTCCGGTAATGGAAGAAGCCGAATCGCCGGAAAGATACACCGTCATGGCGGCGATTTCTTCCGCCTTCACGAATTCCTTGGTGGGTTGCGCCGCCAGAATCACGTCGCGGACCACCGCCTCCTCGGAAATGCCCCGGGAACGGGCCTGATCGGCGATCTGCCCTTCCACCAGCGGGGTTTTCACGTAGCCGGGACACAGGGCGTTGACGGTGACGCCGTCCTCCGCCGCCTCCAGGGCCACGACCTTGGTCAGCCCCAGAATGCCGTGCTTGGCGGCCACGTAGGCCGACTTGTAGGGAGACGCCACAAGGCCGTGGGCCGAGGCGATATTGACGATCCGGCCCCATCCACGTTCCCGCATGCCAGGGAGGACGGTTCGGATGGCGTGAAAGGCGCCGGAAAGGTTTACGGCGAGAATGGCGTCCCATTTTTCCGGCGGAAATTCCTCGATGGGCGCCACGTGCTGGATGCCGGCGTTGTTGACGAGAATATTCACGCTTCCGAAGGCCTCCCGCGCTTCGGCAACCATTTCCTCGATCTGCTCCGGTCGGCTCAGGTCCGCGCCGGAATGGCGAACCGTCACGCCGTGCCGCTCCGCCATTTCCCGCCGGGTCTTCTCGATTTCGTCCGGATCTCCAAAGCCGTTGAGAACAATATTCCGGCCGGATTCGGCCAGCGCGTGCGCAATGGCCAGGCCAATTCCCTGGGTGGAGCCGGTGACGATGGCGCTTTGCCGTTCCATGGAAAACTCCCTTCCCGTTGAAGCGTCCGAGTTCCGCAAGCGGATTCATGGGAACGCGCGGAACGATCGACGCTCGTAAGCAAGAAAACATATTTAAGGGCGATACCGCGTTCACTTTGGGATTTCCAAAGGATAAATGGACCGGATTGTTCGAGGGCGAATGCCACCCGCCCCCATCAAATTTCCGCCAAAATGAACGACATTGCATCCAAGGGAAAAAGAATGGGAAAAAACGAACATGTGAATCAGGCCCCCGCTTCGGACCACCAAGCCGGATGCGCCCGGAGCGGAGGCGTCGCCCCCTGCCCCGGGGAGAACGCCGGGGCAAGGAACGTTGTTCGCGGTCAGGAGTTGGCGTCTTCGGCGATCGCGCCGGAGGCGGCGGGAGAGAATCCCTTGCCGCGCCGCCAGGAGTGGAAGCGCTCGATATATTCAAGCGCCTTTTCGGGGGCGTGGGCCCGCTTCCATTCGCCGGCGGCGTACTTGTTGGCCTCGGCCAAAGTCGGATAGATGTGGATCGTCCCGAGGATCTTGTTGAGACCAATATTGTGCTTCATGGCCCCGATGTACTCGTGGATGATGTCCCCGGCGTGGCTGCCCACGATGGTCACGCCCAGAATCTTGTCCGAGCCCGGCCGGGTGAGCACCTTCACCACCCCGTGGTCCTCGCTTTCGGCGATGGCCCGGTCCAGATCGTCGATGCCGTAGGTGGTCACCTCGTATTCGACGTCTTGCTCCTTGGCCTCCATCTCGTTCAGCCCCACCCGGGCCACCTCCGGATCGGTGTAGGTGGCCCAGGGAATCACGCTGTAATCCACGTTGAAGGACTTGAAATCCCCGAACAGCGCGTTGACCGAGGCGAACCAGGCCTGGTGGGCGGCGGTGTGGGTGAACTGGTACGGCCCCGCCACGTCGCCGGCCGCGAAGATGGTCGGGATGTTGGTTTGCAGCAGATCGTTGACGACGATGTTCCCGCGAGGACCGATCTCCACGCCCAGCTCCTCCAGGCCGAAGCCCTTGGCGTTGGGCGCTCGGCCGACCGCCACCAGGATGTCGTCGAATTCCACCTCCACGTCCTTCCCGTCATGTTCGCAGACCAGCACTTTCCGGTCGCCCTCCACCCGGACCTCCTTGGCCTTGTGGCTGGTGAGCACGGAGACGCCTTCCTCCTCGAACCGCTTTCGGACCATTTCGGAAATTTCTTCGTCCTCCCGGCTCATGATGCGCGGTCCCATCTCCACCTGGGTCACCTTGGAACCGAAGCGGGCAAACGCCTGGGTCATCTCCGAACCGATGGGACCGCCGCCCAGCACCACCAGCCGCCCGGGAAGATGGCGGATGTCCCAGAGATTGTCGGAGGTCAGGTATTGGACCTGGTCGATGCCTTTGATGGGCGGAACGAAGGGCCGGGCGCCGGTGGCCACCACGATGTTCCGGGTGGTGAGCGTTCGGCCGTTGACCTCGATTTCGTAGGGAGAAACGATTTTCGCCTCGCCCTGGATCACGTCCACGCCCAGGCCGGTGTAGCGCTCCTTGCTGTCGTGGGGCTCGATCTTTTTGATGACGTTTTGGACCCGCTCCATCACGTCGGCGAAGTCGAAATCCACATCGGCCGATTTGAAGCCGAACTCCTTCGCCCGACGGGTGTAGTTGAGGATCTTGGCGGAACGAATCAGCGCCTTGGAGGGCACGCAGCCGGTGTTGAGGCAGTCCCCGCCCAGCTTGTGCTTCTCGACGATGGCCACCTTGGCCTTGACCGCCGAGGCGATATAACTGGTGACCAGTCCGGCCGATCCCGCGCCAATGACAACCACATTGTAGTCGAACTGATCCGGCTTCTTGTGGGCGGCCATGGCCTTGCGGGTTTTCAGCCAATTGACGAACTTTTTGGCGATGAGCGGGAAAATCCCCAGCAACGCGAAGCTGAAGAGCAGACTCGGGGAGAGAATGCCGCCCAGGCTGTCGATCTGGGCGAGCTGGGTGCCCGCGTTCACGAAGACGGCGGTGCCGGGCAACATGCCGATCTGGCTCACAATATAATAGATGCCGGTTTTGATGGGCGTCAGCGCCATGGCCAGGTTGATGACGAAGAAAGGAAAAATGGGCACGAGCCGCAGGGTGAACAGATAGAAGGCACCGTCCCGCTCCACGCCGCGGTTGAGGGCCTTGAGCCGCCGGCCGAATTTTCGCTGCACGTAGTCCCGCAGCAGAAACCGCGCCACGATGAAGGCCAGGGTCGCGCCGATGCTGCTGGCGAAGGAGACGACGATCAGGCCCGCCCAGAAGCCGAACAGGGCCCCGCCGGCCAGGGTCATGACCGCCGCGCCGGGCAGGGAAAGGGCGGTGACGACGATGTAGATGAGGGCGTAAATCCCCAGGGTCAGGACGGTGTGATCCTGGTAATAGTCCTGAAACGCCGCGTGGCGGGCCTTGAGTTCCGCCAAGGTCAGGTACTGGCCCAGGTCGAAGGCGAAAAACAGTATGGCGAGCGCGGCAATGACGACGGCGACCGCGATGCGGGAGAGGAGCGTTTTGTTCATGGGATTCACCATCCTTCTCGTCCATGGGTTGACCGAATGATCGGGGAAGGCGTTTTTCCGCGATTTGACCGTTTCGTCGGTTCGTCGGGCGGCGGGCGGGTTCCTTACGCGGGCACGTTGGGGGAGGCGGCTGGAATCGTTTGGAGACGATGTTGGTATCCAGCATGTACCGCAACCGCCGGGTCATAAATCGATGT